>NC_015160.1:0-313734 GCF_000190535.1 Odoribacter splanchnicus DSM 20712 | reverse complement strand
AGGTAATGAAACTTGTACAGGAAGATAATCAATAAATCTAAGAGAGTGTTAATACCCTCTAAATAAAATCACTATGAAATATTTTTATTTATTATTTTTAATTCTATTGCTCGGGAATTGTACTCCTAAAGAGCAATCACAAGGTACTGTTGTGGATTTTGGAGCATTTACCAAAATTTCCGATAATCAATTATTAGAACAGTATCGTTTTGTTAAGTTGGAAACGAATGAAAGCTGCCTTTTAGGAGCGATAGATCAAATCGAGGTATTCGCAAATAAAATCTATATTTTAGATTCCTATCAAACCAAAAGCATATATGTATTTGACAAAGAAGGAAAATACCTCAATCGTTTGGAAGGCAACCGTCGTGGTCCCGGAGAGTTTTTAATGCCTTTATGTTTTGCCATAGATCCTACAGACAGCGCCCTGATAGTTAAAGATCACCAACAATCGGCCTTATTACGCTATGCTTTAAATGACTTGTCTTTTATCGATAAAATAAAAACGGAAGAGTATCCGATTTCTTTTGGTGTAATACCTGAACAGGAAGCTTTGGCATTTTATTATCCCGACCGAGGAAACAATGACTATCAATTACGGATCACTGACAAAAATGGACAATTTATCAAAGAATTATTACCAGTAGATCCCAAAAGCAAGGTTCTTCATGGTTTGGGACAGAATTTTTATGTATATGATGGAAAACTGAATGTATTTCCGCATTTTTCCAATACTATTTTTTCGATAACTCCCGATAGCACAACACAACGTTACCACTTTTACTTCGGAGATTATCATTTCCCGGACGACGAAATTTTCCAAAAAAAGGAATACAACTCTCAGGCTATCATGAGTGAAATAATGAATAATTCTTATGTAAGATTGATGGCACCCTACGAAACTGACGAGCATCTGTTAGTAAAATATTACGTAAAACGACAAGTTTTGTTAGGAATATACAACAAAAAAAAACATACAGCCATCAATTTGGATCCTGAAATGGTGATAGACTCTCTTCATCTCGGGACCTTCCCTGTGCCCATCGGTTTCAATCATAATGAATTCATCGGTCAGCTTACCTTGGATATACAACAAAAAAATAGAATCATGATTCCAGAACTTCAAAAATTAATGGCAGATTACTCCGAAGACTCTAACCCTATATTAATTTTTTATTCTCTAAGATCATGAAATTTGTCTGTATAATTTTGTTATATATTTTTGTTCTCATATCCTGTAATACACGAAGACAAGCGTAAAAAAAAATTTTAAAAGAATGGACAAATAGAGAAATCATTTTCCCTAATTTAGAAACTAAATATATGGGAAAAGATACAATCCTACCTAATATGTTGAATCATGAATTTAAGATTTTACACTATATAGATACAATAGGATGCACAAATTGTCATCTTCAGCTATTCGATTGGAAACTATACATGAAAGAATTAAAAAGCTCATCTATCGACATTGCTCTCATCTTTGTAGTGTTCACCAAGAATTACGAGGAATTTGAAATAATTCAAAGAAACAATCACTTTTTTTACCCAGTCATTTACGATTACAACGGCCTTTTAAATAAAAAAAATCAATTCCCAACTTATCCTTATCCATTACATACTTTTTTATTAGACCGTAATAATAAAGTATTAGCTATTGGAAATCCAATAAATAATGAATCTATTCGCAATATTTTTGATAAAATTATCAAAAGAGAATAAATATTCAACTAATTAATTTTTTAGAATAGAAAGAAATAATTATTTTATGAGAGAGAGTATATCTCCCTTTATATAAATATGCTGAAAATGAAAATTCTATATATATTATTATTTTTTATTCTTTTATTTTCTTGTAAACAGGAGGCAGACAACGGCATAAAAATCGACCTGACACAAAAGAAGACCAAGATACGCTACTCGGAATTCGTAGATTCCGTAAGTTATCTTACATTATATTCGAACGATTCATGCATCGTTTCCCAAATCCGGCAATTATATGTAGACAGTAGTTACATTATCCTTTCGGATCGAAACGGAAACGGTATATGTGTCTTTCAGAACAATAAACTACTCTGCAACATTGCCCATTATGGACGCGGACCACAAGAATTCATCACTATCACTGGCTTTTGCCTGGATAAAAGTAATAAACACATCTGTATATATGATAACGAGAGCAGAAAATTAGTAAAATACACTTACAACGGAGCGTTTGTCGGCAAATATCCTTTGCCGGATTTAATGCGGTCGTTTACTAACGTTAAAGGAAAATTCATTTGTATCCAACCTGCATATTTACGTAAAATGCGATCCGGGATATGGACTACCGATTCCGAAGGAAAATTCGGGAAAGTACTGGTACCCGAGAACAGCGATAACGTATACGAAGCCCTTTATCCGCATTATTTCAATTATAATGACGAAGGTATTTCTTATTACGACAGGTATGATAACAGGCTCTTTTTTATTACTCCCGATTCCGCCTATCTGAAATACCGGTTCAATTTGATTCCCGCAATGCCGAGAGCTCTGAAAAGAAATGAAGATAAAGGAGTACAGGATTATTTTATGTTGGCTACATGCTACGATTTTGAAAAGTATATACTACTTTTTTATGGCTCGACGAAAGAGTTTTACCAGGTGCTATACAATAAAGCGGATTCCACTTACCGGGTAACGGAAGATCTTGTCAATGATCTGTTACCTGACGACAAGAATGAAGTATCTGAACATTATATCGATCCATATACACTTGCAGTGGAAATGAGCGCTGAGGAAAACGATTATAATCTACATCTACAAATTTTACATATAAAGAAATAAAACCATGAAGTATGTCCTTTTTATATGTCTAACTATCTTATTATTCAATTGCAAAAACACCGACCAAGCATACATACAAACAATCATTCAAGAATGGACCAACAAAAAAATCATTTTCCCTGACGATATTCAAGCAAAAATAGTAGGACGGGATACAAATTGCAATTATTTATTGTTAAAACCGATTAAAATATTGGTCTATGTAGATTCAATAGGGTGTACTGCTTGTAAACTAAATTTTTATGACTGGTATCAAAAAATAAACTCTTTAGGCAAAATAACAGATTTAGCTTTCCTATTTTATGTCAATACAAAAAATTTTAAAATACTTATACACCAGATAATATAATCATTTTCATAACTAGCTATGTAGGGACACTCGGTAAATAAATGGCATATGAAATGATTACAACCGATCATTTTCATATGCCATCTTACTTTATTTAGGTATTTACAGAATCCTCGCTAATCAGCGTCAAAACTTGGGAGTGTATTATTCCATCTCTTTTTCAATTCCGGCAATCTGCTCGACATTCAAATCGCTTTCGTTACTATTGGAAGCGATGTCGTAATGTCTCAGGGGATTCTGGGCTAACTCGGCATTCATCTGCCGGTTATTATACACATCGATAGCCAGATAAAGTGCATTACGCATACCCGATTCATCCGCTATACCCTGTCCGGTAATATCATACGCCATACCATGCACCGTAGAGGTATATACAATAGGCAATCCTGCCAATAACACCGCTCCTTCATTACCCTCTATCGTTTTGAAAGGAATCATCCCCTGGTCGTGATACATGGCCAGAATAACATCGAATTTTTCAAATTCTACACCACTGAACAATCCGTCCGGCGCATAAGGTCCCAAAGCCATGATCCCATTATCCCGGGCTCGTTCGATCGCCGGAATAATCACATTCTTCTCTTCTTCCCCATACATACAGTTCTCGCCGGAATGGGGATTGAGTCCCAATACGGCAATCCGGGGCTTCCGGATGGTAAAATCTTTCTTCAGACAAGCATCCAGCAACTTCAGTTTATAGTAAATATTGTTGACCGTAATATTTCCGGCAATATCCCGGAACGGCAGATGATTGGTAACGAATCCCATCTTCATCTTTTCACCCACCAACAGCGGCATGACATTACGGGTTTCATATCTTTCGCTAAAAAATACCGGACAACTCGCTGCGGGCTTAAAGGAATTGCACCCTTGAGGAGCTCCTACCAGGACATCGATCTCATTCCGGTCCAAAGCAGTCAGAGCAGCCTTCAATGCCAGCACCGCCGCATCGTCCGATTCCGGCGTCTCCTGGCCCAAATCCACTTTGATCGCATCGTCGACACAATTGACGATATTACACCTTTTCGGATTCGCATCACGGGCATTCTGAATACTATTCAAACTGAAATTTTCTATATTTAAAGCTTTCCGATGATAAGCAGCCACCTTCGAGGATCCGAACAATACCGGGGTACATACTTCGCAGATCCGGTTTTCTGCCATCATTTTAATGATCAACTCATAGCCAATACCATTGACATCTCCATGAGTAAATCCCACTGTAAGTCTATTCTCCATATCATACTCTGTTTGTAGCTTACAAATATAATAATAACTGGGCAAACCCGATCGTAGTAATTCCATTTATTTTTGTTTTGTTACAGCGTTCATTCAGGAATGAGTTATTCTCTGAAAAACAACCACCGAATTCAGACATATTGCTTAACTTAGCCCATCGATAAATAAACCTTTTCAGTAACCGGATTTATGGAAATTACAGATAAACACATTGAACAATTCCTGGCAGCTGCACATCAAACCGGCGAACGGCGGTTGACCCGTTGCAGCAGTGGTAATCTATCCTGGCGTATCGGCGAATTCGCCCTGATCTCGGCAACAGGCTCCTGGCTTCCCGAACTGCAAGCCGGCCAAATCTCCATTTGCCGGGTCGCGACCGGTGAAATCACAAACGGTATCCACCCTTCTATGGAAAGCGGCTTTCATTTACAAATCCTGCAAAACCGCCCTGATGTAAATGTCGTATTGCATTGCCAAAGTATTTATGCCACGACGATTGCCTGCATGAAAAAGAAACCCGATAATTTCAATGTCAGTATAGAAATCCCCTGTTATTGCGGGAGAGAAATAGCCATCGTCCCCTACTATCGTCCCGGTTCGGCCGAATTAGCGAAGGCTGTCAGCGAAGCCCTGCTCAATCACGATGCTGCACTTCTGGAAAAACACGGACAAGTATACGCCGGAAAAGATTTGAAAAGTACGATTGAAAAAGCTGAATTTCTGGAAATGGCCTGTGAAATCATGATCCATAGCGGCATGAATTACAACCCGCTCACTTTGCCGGAAATCGAAGAACTGGAGCAATACCTCCGCGGCAAACACCGATAAAAAAACCCGGAACCGAGACTGGTTCCGGGCAATAAATCACTTCGTATCCATTATTCCTCACTACCGGTTTCCTGATTGTCCTCCGTCCTTTCAGGCCGTGATTCACGACGTTCGGGACGTTCACGTCTTTCGCCACGATCGTGTCTTTCCGGACGTTCCCGTCTTTCACCCCGGTCATTTCTATCACCACGCGGACGCTCTGATCTTTCCTGATAACCTTCCGGTTTCGGCAGCAATGCCTTGTGTGACAAACGTAATTTTCCGGTTTTAGGATCCACTTCCAGTAATTTCACCTGAATATGATCGCCTTCTTTCAATACATCCTCTACTTTCTCGATCCGTTTGTAATCAATTTCAGAGACATGCAACAAACCGTCTTTTCCCGGCAGGATTTCAATAAAAGCACCGAAAGGCATAATCGATTTTACAATACCGTCGTACACCTCACCAACTTCCGGTTTAGCGACGATAGCCCGAATCCGTGCCAGCGCCTTATCGATCGATTCCTTATTGGTAGCCGAAACGTCGACAATACCTTTATTACCAACTTCTTCAATATTGATGGTAGCACCTGATTTTTCCTGAATATCCTGGATAATCTTTCCTCCGGGACCAATCAGCGCACCGATCTGATCTTTGTCGATAGTAACGGTAACAATACGGGGAGCGTGCGGTTTCAGGTCTTCACGCGGAGCCGGCATGGTTTCGGTGATGATATCCATGATATGCATCCGTCCTCGTTTCGCTTGTTCCAAAGCCTGTTCCATAATTTCATAAGAAAGTCCGTCTACCTTGATATCCATCTGGGTAGCGGTAATACCGTCACGGGTTCCTGTTACTTTGAAGTCCATATCGCCCAGGTGATCCTCGTCGCCCAGGATATCGGACAATACAGCATATTTAGCACACCCTTTATCGGTAATCAATCCCATAGCGATACCTGTCACCGGTTTTTTCATCGGTACACCGGCATCCATCAAAGCCAGCGTTCCGGCACATACGGTAGCCATGGAAGACGAACCGTTGGATTCCAGAATATCGGATACCACGCGGACCGTATAAGGGAAATCTTCCGGAATCATCCGTTTCAATGCCCGTAAAGCCAGGTTCCCGTGACCGATCTCACGACGTCCTACTCCCCGTGAAGCTTTAGCCTCTCCGGTTGAGAACGGCGGGAAATTATAGTGCAATAAAAATCTTTCTTTTCCCTGAATAGTAGCCTCATCGATAATTTTCTCATCCAGTTTCGTTCCCAGGGTAACAGACGACAAAGACTGTGTCTCACCGCGGGTAAAGATCGAAGATCCGTGAGGTCCGGGCAGATAACCTACTTCACACCAGATCGGCCGGATCTGTTCGGTAGTACGTCCATCCAGACGTACCCCTTCGTCCAAAATCATCCGGCGCATCGCTTCTTTTTCCACATCGTGGTAATAACGTCCCACCAACATGGCTTTTTCGATCTGCTCTTCTTCAGGCAGAGAAGCCAGGTATTCGGCCCGTACATTGTCCAACAATTCGCCACGCAGGTGTTTGTTTGCATTACACTGCCGTGCCACATCATAGGCTTTTTGGTAACACTTGTCCCAAATATCCTTACGCAGTTCCTCATCGTTCACTTCGTGACAATACGTCCGTTTTTCTTTTCCGACAGCAGCAGCCAGTTCTTGCTGAGCTACACACTGTTCTTTAATAGCTGCATGTGCAAACTTGATGGCGTCCAGCATTTCTTTTTCAGAAACTTCGTTCATCTCGCCTTCTACCATCATAATATTTTCATAGGTAGCTCCGACCATGATATCCAGATCGGCCTCTTTCAAAGCGGAAGCCGTCGGATTGATCACAAATTCTCCCTGGATACGGGCAACCCGTACCTCGGAGATCGGACCATGGAAAGGGATATCGCTGACAGCCAAAGCTGCCGATGCAGCGAGTCCGGCCAATGCATCCGGCATCGATTCTTCATCGGCCGAATACAGGGTCACCTGTACAAAAGTCTCTGCATGATAATCGTCCGGGAACAGAGGACGCAATGCCCGGTCGACTAAACGGGATACCAATATTTCGTAATCCGAAGATTTTCCTTCTCTCCGTGTAAAACCTCCCGGGAAACGTCCGACAGAGGCGAATTTTTCTTTATAATCTACAGACAAGGGCATAAAATCTACATCAGGACCTGCATCCTGAGCAGAAACCACAGTCGCGAGCAACATCGTATTGCCCATTTTCAGCATCACAGCACCATCTGCCTGTTTTGCCAATTTGCCGGTTTCCAGCGTAATTACTCTTCCGTCAGCCAGAGTAATGTTCTTTTCAATAACGTTCATAATAACTTAACGGTTAAAAATAAAATGTTTTAACGGAATTCTTTTTCGGAGGGAGGAGGGAGGATAGAAACAAGCCCGGTTGTCGCCGGGCTTGGGAAAACGTATTTTTATTTACGTATATTCAAAGCTTTAATGATAGCACGATATCTTTCAATGTCGCGGTCTTTCAAATAGTCAAGCAATGCCCGGCGTTTTCCAACTAATTTGATCAATGCTTTCTGAGTACCGAAATCTTTGTGATTGGCTTTCAGATGCTCGGTCAAATGATTGATACGGTAGGAAAATAAAGCTATCTGAGATTCCGCAGAACCCGTATCTTTATTAGACTTCCCGTATTGAGAAAAAAGTTCTTCTTTTTTTTCTGCTGATAAATACATGGTTTTTAATTCTTTAAATGATTAATATCGTTAAAACGCCGCAAAGATAGGCTTTATTCCCGGAATTACAAAGAAATGCGACAGTAATTCGTAATAAAAATATAGGTATTTAGATCATAGAAAGGAATTCTCAAAACGGGGTTGGTACAACTTGAAAATTATTTTTACATTTGTAGGTTTTTATAGCCTATAGGGAAAATCTTCCCTATTTATTGTGTATGAAATTTAGAAGATGATATAAAATTACGACGGATGAAAAGATTTATTTTTTTGTTGGTGGCCCTAATGCCTGTTTTGGTTTTTGCTCAGAAAGCTAAAATCGATTTTACAACAACCTCTCACAATTTCGGTACGATCAATGAAAATGCCGGTAAAGCGATTTTTGATTTTTCATTTAAAAACACAGGAAATGTTCCTTTGATCCTGACCAACGTACGGGCCGGATGTGGTTGTACAACACCGGTATGGAGCAGAGAACCGGTAGCTCCCGGTCAAACAGGCAGCATCAAAGTGGCTTTCGATCCACGCAACCGTCCGGGTGCTTTCGTTAAAAGCATTACAGTCAATTCCAATGCTTCCAATTCGGTCGTATCGTTAACGATACGGGGTAATGTCACCCGGAAACCGTTAGGCCCGTACGATCAGTATAAATTCAATATAGGGGCATTAAAATTAACGAGCAACACGATCAATCTGGGGGCGATCAATAACAACCAGGTACTGGAACGGAAGATAGAGGTGATCAATAGTGAAAATAAACCCGCCCGACTTCAGGTAATCAGTGAACATCCCCATCTGACAGTAAGTGTCAGTCCTACGACCCTGACTAAAGATCAAAAAGCCACGATTTCGATCAAATACGATGCCACCAAGAAGAACGACTGGGGATTTGTTACCGATAAAATTCAACTGCAGGTAAACGATAAAACAACCGGGGACATTACCGTTGCAGCAACGATCAGCGAAGATTTCTCCCACTATAACGGTAATTTTGAAAAGGCTCCTGCAATTTCTTTATCGGAAACGGAATACACCCTGAACGATCTGGATAAAAACAGTACCTACACCCATGAATTCACCATTCAAAACATCGGAAAATCGGAACTGGTCATTCGTAAAATAAAAACTTCAGATTCCAATCTTTCGGTCACAGCTTCCAGAGATACGGTCAAACCAGGAAAAAAAATCAAAGTTAATCTGAGTGTAAAAACCGGAAATGCCAAAAAATTAATTAAAATCATCCAGTTCACGACCAACGATCCTCACAATCCGATTATGACTTATAAATTGATCGGTAATCTGAAATAAGAATACTAAAAATCCGAAGTCATGAAATATTTTATTTCACTTATATCCGCTTTATTATTCACGTTTACCGTATTTGCCCAGGGAGTTCTTGAAATAAAGCAATCCCGGCAAACTTTAAAAAACCTTCTGGCAGACGATCAGCCGATGACAGTGGTTTATACGGCTCAAAACACAGGTACTCAACCGGTCATCATTACCCGCGTCACTCCCATGACCAGTTTACTGAAAGCCGATTGGCCCAAAAGTCCGCTTCTCCCCGGTAAAAGTTGTGATATAAAAATCACGTTTATTCCGATGCAATTACTGGAAAATTTCAACATGCGGATTCTGGTTTATTCCAATGCAAATCCAGCACGTAAAGAATTGATTCTGACAGGAAATCTGGTCGATAATCCTTCCAAACCGGAATTATTGTATAAATATAATATGAATGGTTTGAAATTCAAAAACAACAATATCAACTTCAAGAAAGTATATACCTGGCAAGTCGCTACAGATACGCTGGAATATTACAATACCCTCAAAGACGCTGTCAGCTTAGGAGTCATTTATAAATCCAACCATTTGCAGGCCACTTTCGAACCCGCACAAGTAGCTCCGGGCAAAAAAGGAAAGATTATCGTCACTTTCGATGCTCCCAAAGCCAATGACTACGGTTATGTTTACGAAAGCCTTATCTTGTCCGTCAACGGTTCTAAAGAATATAGCAACCGTTTATCCGTTACCGCGGAACTTAGTGAAGATTTCAGTAAACTGAGCAAAAAAGACAAAGCCAATGCGCCGATAGCACAATTCGATAAAAAAGAATGTAATTTCGGAGAAATCAAACAGGGAGAAAAAACCAGTTGTGATTTTACTTTAACGAATACAGGGAAAAGTATCCTGTTCATCCGGAAAACGAAAGCCAGCTGTGGGTGTACTGCCGTTACCCTGGGACAAAAAGAAATTCAACCCGGCCAATCGACAACCATCCGGGCCACTTTCGACTCTACCGGCAAATCCGGACGTCAGTATAAATCGATCACAGTAATCACCAACGATCCCTCTCAACCGGAAAACACCTTGACAATAAGCGGAAACGTCAAATAAAGAATAAAATGCACAAAATGGTTTATCCGGAAAATTTCGAAAGCAAGATTAAGTTTGATAAGATCAGGCAATTCGTTCAAAAAAACTGTCTGAGCGATATGGGCAGAGATTTGGTAGAAGCGATGAAATTTTCTACTGAACCGACAGAAATCCGGGAACGCCTGGAAGAGACGCAGGAATTTATGTCTATTCTGGAAGAAGAAGACCAATTTCCCGGCGATCATTTCAGCGACGCCCGTCCCTTTTTGAACAAAGTACGGGTGGAAGGCTTATTTCTGGAAGTGGCCGAAATGGTCGCTCTCAAGCAATCGCTGGAATCCCTGACGGCTATAGTCCGTTTTTTCCACGGCAAAGACGAACGGTATCCGCGTTTAACGGCCCAGGCCGGAGATATCCAATTATTTCCTTATATTCTGCAACGCCTCGATTCCATCGTATCCCGCCATGGGAGCATAAAAGACACGGCTTCCCCTGAATTGGGAGATATCCGCCATCGGCTTCAACGAAAACAAAACGGTATCTCCCGGCGTATGCAGGCTTTATTACAACAGGCTCAGACAGAAGGGTGGGCAGAAAAAGACACTTCCATCGCTATCCGGGACGGTCGTATGGTCATCCCCGTGCCTTCTGCCTATAAACGAAAAATAAACGGTATCGTCCACGACGAATCGGCTACGGGTAAAACCTCTTATATCGAACCGGCCGAGATCGTCGAAACCAACAATGAAATCCGGGAACTGGAATTGGAAGAGAAACGGGAGATCACCCGGATCCTCCGTCGGTTTGCCGAAGACCTGCGTCCCTACGTCGATGATTTGATTCCGGCCTACGATTTTCTGGCTTACATCGATTTTGTCCGGGCTAAAGCAGCTTTTTCACTCTATATCGAAGCAACCGTACCGGCTTTCAGCGAACGTCCGGAAATGTTCTGGTACAGCGCCCGGCATCCTCTTTTATGGCTCAGCCTGAAAAATAGCGATAAAAATATCGTCCCGCTAAAAATAGAGATTGATGAAACCCAACGGATTATCCTGATATCGGGTCCCAATGCAGGTGGAAAATCCGTATGCCTGCAAACCGCCGGTTTATTGCAATATATGTTTCAATGTGGCCTGCCGGTACCGGTCAGTGAAGCAAGCCGGTTCGGTATTTTCAAAAAAATACTCATCGACATGGGTGACGAGCAATCCATTGAAAACGATCTGAGTACCTATAGCTCACACCTCATCAACATGAAAAACTTTCTCCGCTACGGAGATGAAAATACCCTGATCCTGATCGATGAATTCGGCACCGGTACAGAACCCATGCTGGGAGGGGCTATAGCCGAAGCAATCCTGAAAACCCTCAATCAAAAACAGGTGAAAGGGGTAATCACGACCCACTACACCAACCTGAAACATTTTGCAGCGGAAACTACCGGTATTGAAAATGGAGCCATGCTTTACGACAGTCACCGGATGTTGCCTTTATTCGAATTATGCATCGGAAAACCGGGTTCTTCTTTTGCCTTCGAAATTGCCAAAAAGATCGGCCTTCCTAAAGAAATACTGGAAGATGCCGCCTCGAAAATCGGTGAAGATCATATCAATTATGACAAACATCTGAAAGACATCGCCCGGGACAAACGCTATTGGGAGGAGAAACGCAGACGCATTCACGAAAATGAGAAACGACTCGATGAAGTAGTCGAAAAATATCGTCAGGAATTGACCGAAGCTTCCCGTTTACGCAAAGAAATCATCAAAGAAGCCCAACAAAAAGCTCAGGAAATCATCCATTCGGCCAATAAAACCATCGAACAGACTATCCGGGATATCCGCGAAAATCAAGCAGAAAAAGAAAAGACCAAAGAAATCCGGCAAAAAATGGAGGCCGAAAAAGAACGGTTACTCTCCGAACAAGCCAGCGCTGAAGAAGAACGGATTCGGAAAAAAATGGAAAAACTGCAAAACCGGGAAAAAAATAAAAAGACCAAAAATAAAGCCTCCGCTTCAACTCCGGCTTCCGAGGGCACCACAACCGAACTCCCTTTACAGAAAGGGGATTTTGTCAGTCTGCCCAACAAAGCCATCGGAGAAATTCTTGAAATCAACGACAAAACTGCGGTTATCGCTTTAGGGAATCTGAGAACGACGGCTAAACTTTCCCAACTGAAAAGAGCATCGGCCAGTCAGGCCAAGAAAGTGGCCCGTACCCAGCCCCAAGCCTCGTATGCCAATATCCGGGAAAATATCAGCCAAAAACGTTTCGATTTCAAACCCGATATCGATCTCCGGGGAATGCGCGGAGAAGAAGCCTTGCAAAAAGTGATCACCTTCCTCGACGAAGCCGTTATGCTCAATTACAAAGAAGTAAGGCTACTACACGGCACCGGGACAGGAGCTTTGCGGCAACTGATCCGTCAATATCTCAGCACCAACCCGCTCGTCGCTTCCTTCGGAGATGAACAAATACAACTGGGAGGCGCCGGAATTACAGTCGTAAAATTAGATATATAATATTGGCATTTAATACATGTTTACTCTAAATGTAGGATTATTCTGTTACCTATTCGTCTGCGGTGTTCGTGTTTGGGAACCCGGTCGCTTCTGTCGGTCGTCTAGCCCTTTCTTTCACTGACCGGCGGAACTCCTCACTTCGTTCGTCAGACACCACCGGTCGTTCGTTCAGAAAAAGCAAGACGACACTCGCCAGAGTTCCAATGGTCCCCGAACACGAACACCTTCGACTGACGTTATCACTTCATGGTAAACTAATCAGGACCTGAAAACCATAAAGTTCAAATAACAGAGCTTTTCAAACCTTAAACCAGAATACTATCTATAAATCAATATTTTGTAAAAGTTTATTCCTATAAAGGAGTCAGATATTCCCACTCCGATAGGCTGCCCCGGAATTTAATTGTAAAAACTTCCTTATATTTTCTTTGCCCGGTAGTGCTAACGATAGATGCAGGGTTTTATGTCTGAAGACCATTGGAGCAGTGAACGAGAGTCCGGTTAGGTTTTCCGAACGCCCGACCGGTGGTGTTTGACGAACGAAGTGAGGAGTTCCGCCGGTCAGTGAAGGGAAACCTTAGCGGACCAGTCCAGGCGAACCGGTCTGAGGACATAAAATCCGGAATCGGAATAGAAAGAAAAAATAATTCTACGTTTATAAATGTAAATATGTATATCACTGGCATAATATTTTTAAATTGTCATCGGTTTCTATTCTGTCGCTTTCAAATCCACTTTTAGGCCCCTACGCTCTCTCAAAGTTTGCAATATCTGTTCTTTCACTCTGTCGATCCGATCTTTCTTTACAGACAAATCAACACCGGTATATTGTTTCTGTTTTTCCGCTTCATCCCATCTTTTCCTTTTGGAAAAAACTTCATAATAACCTTCAAAAAACTCTAAAAATAAGTCAATAAAACAGATAGTTGATGAAATACCGTTATATTTGAAACAGAATAAGACATTATTTATGGAAATCGTTATTATTTTAGGATTAATTTTTTTTAACGGCATTTTATCCATGTCGGAAATTGCCATGGTATCTGCCCGTAAAAGTCGTTTAGAAACAGCAGCTAAAAAAGGAAGTAAAACTGCAAAAACCGCCCTGCGTCTGGCCAATGAGCCGGATCGTTTTTTATCCACGATACAAATCGGGATCACCCTGATCGGTATTCTGACCGGTTTATATTCGGGAGAAGCTTTAGCCGGGGATCTGGCCCGTTGGCTGGAAACGATCGGTATCCCCCAGGCCCATAGCCTCACTTTAGCGAAAGGAATCATCGTTATATTAGTCACCTATCTGACTTTAATATTGGGAGAATTGGTACCGAAACACCTGGGCATGAATGCACCGGAAAAAATCGCCCGGTTGATCGCCCGGCCCATGGAAGTGCTGTCCAAAATCGCCTCTCCTTTCGTCTGGTTGCTTTCAGCCAGCACCCAAGCAGTTATCCGGCTCACCGGTCTTCATACCTCTACAGAAAATAAAGTGACCGAAGAAGAAATTAAAGCAATCATTCAGGAAGGTACTGAAGACGGTGAAATCCAGGAAGTAGAACAAGACATTGTAGAAAAAGTTTTCAACCTGGGCGACCGTAAAATCGGTTCTATCATGACCCATCGCAGTGACCTCATTTGGCTGGAAATCGGCGAATCCGCCGAATCGATCCGGAATAAAGTGAAGGAGAACGTGTATACCGTGTATCCGGTAGCCCACGATGAACTGGACCACATCGAAGGAGTGGTGTACCTGAAAGACCTTTTCAGCCATTTGGACGAACCGGATTTCAAGCTGGCCGATATTTTACGTCCGGCTCAGTTTTTCCCGGAAAACCAAAGCGTGTACAATACGCTGGGACATCTGAAATCCGATCACATCAAATACGGATTGGTAACCGACGAATTCGGTAGTATCCAGGGAATCGTTACTTTAAAAGATATCGTAGACGTGTTGCTGGGAGAAATCACCGAAAGCCACGACGAACCTGAAATCATCCGCCGCGACGACGGTTCGCTATTGGTCGACGGCCAATGCTCGTTCTACGAATTTTTGGAATACATCGATATGGAATGCCTGTATCCCGAATACGACTATAACACCATCAGCGGTCTGATCCTGCATCTACTGGAACACATCCCCCATACCGGCGAGAAAATCTCCTGGCACGAGCTGGAATTCGAGATTGTCGACATGGACGGAGCCCGTATCGATAAAATATTGGTGTATAGCAAGAAACACGATAAATAACAAAATTTTATACGAATTACTTTTCAGGCTCGGATCGGTTCCTAAAAATGCGATCGAGCCTGAAATTATTTTCCCAAATACGTTCATAACGCTTTCCGGATCCGAACCAATTTCTCCAGCAATCCTTCGAGCAAATCCAGACGCAGCATATTCGCACCGTCCGATTTCGCATTTTTCGGATCAGGATGAGTTTCGATAAAGATGCCGTCGGCTCCGACAGCTATTCCGGCTTTAGCGATGGTCTCGATCAACTGAGGTTGTCCGCCGGTCACCCCGCAACTCTGGTTAGGTTGTTGCAAAGAATGAGTAACATCGACAACGACAGGACATTGACATTCTTGCTGCATGATCTTGATTCCTCTATAGTCGACCACTAAATCCTGGTATCCGAAAGTCGTCCCCCGCTCGGTCACCATCACATTTTCGTTTCCGGATTCACGCACCTTATCGACAGCAAAACGCATAGCATCGGGAGATAAAAACTGTCCTTTCTTAATATTCACCATCCGGCCTGTTTTCGCTGCCGCTACCAGTAAATCGGTTTGCCGGCAGAGAAATGCCGGGATCTGGAGGATATCGACATATTCTGCAGCCATAACGGCATCTTCAGGACTATGAATATCCGTCACCACCGGTATTTGAAAATCTTTCCGGATCTTCGCCAATATTTTTAAAGCCTTTTCATCCCCGATTCCTGTAAAAGAATCCAAACGGGAACGGTTGGCCTTTTTAAAAGATCCTTTGAAAACATAAGGAATCCCCCATTTATCGGTGAGCTCGGAAACATGTTCCGCAATCTTGAGTGCCATTTCTTCGCCCTCGATGACACAAGGACCGGCTAATAAAAAAAACATCTCTTGTCCAGTCATTTCATTCAATATTTTCATATATATAGGATTTTAGGGCCACACACCCATTTCAGGTTAATATTTCTTCTTCCACCAGGCTTTCAGTCGTTCCAATAGTTTCAGTTCAGCGGCATTTTGCTGAGGTTTATAAAATACCTGCTGTTTCAGTTCCTGCGGCATAAACTCCATTTCTACAAAATTACCCGGATAATCATGAGCATATTTGTAATCTTTCCCATAGTTCAGTTCTTTCATCAATTTGGTCGGAGCATTCCGCAAATACAAAGGAACGGGTAGGTTTCCGGTTTGTCTCACCGTCGCCATCGCTTCATTGATCGCCATATAAGCCGAATTACTTTTAGGAGAGGTGGCTAAATAAATCACACATTCCGATAAGGGAATCCTGGCTTCGGGCATACCGATTTTATGGACAATATCGAAACAGGTATTGGCCAGCAACATCGCATTCGGATTGGCCAATCCGATATCTTCAGAAGCGGAAATCAGCAAACGCCGGGCGATAAACTTAGGATCTTCTCCCCCTTCCAGCATCCGGGCCATATAATACAAAGCCGCATTCGGATCACTTCCCCGGATCGACTTGATCATGGCAGAAATAATATCGTAGTGCTGTTCCCCGTCTTTATCGTACATCAACGGATTTTCCTGTAATTCTTTGCGTACCGTATCGTTATCGATGAGGATTTCCGGTCCCGGCTGGGCATTCACCACCAGCTCAAGGATATTCAACAACTTACGGGCATCCCCGCCACTAAAGGAAATCAGGGCTTCTTTCTCCTTAACGACGATATTTTTTTCTTTCAGATAAAAATCTGTCGTAACCGCACGGTCTATCAAGCCTTCCAGATCGGCTTTCTCCTGAGATTTCAGGACATATACCTGACAACGGGACAATAAAGGCGAGATCACCTCGAACGAAGGATTCTCGGTCGTCGCCCCGATCAGGGTAACGGTTCCCTTTTCGACTGCGGCCAATAAAGAATCTTGCTGTGCCTTGGAAAACCGGTGGATTTCATCGATAAAAAGTATCGGATTAGGCGTATTGAAAAAACGCTGGCTTTCCGCTTTTTGTATCACTTCACGCACATCTTTTACTCCCGAACTAACGGCACTCAGGACATAAAACGGACGTTTCAGCTGTTCGGCGACGATCATGGCCAAGGTCGTTTTACCGACTCCCGGAGGTCCCCACAAAATAAAAGAAGAGACCACCCCGGATTCGATCATCTTACGCAACACTTTCCCTTTTCCTACCAAATGTTGCTGACCGATATAATCGTCCAGCGTCTTAGGCCTCAATCGCTCTGCTAAAGGTTTATTCTCCATAAAAAATCCGTATCTTTTTACAAAGATACGGATTAAATCTTTCATTCTCCTGCATCCACTCTCATTTTTTAGAGGTGCCGCTCTCCAGGATACTCACAATAGAGAATAAACAAAAACAGATCGCTCCTAACCCGACCAATACCCGGGCCGGAACAAAAAATGCATTGTCATACACCCCTTCCTCAAACAGAAAGGCAGCTAAAAACAAACACAACAAAGCAGTCAGTACCGGAATCAACGGAATCCGGTTGGCTAAAGCAAAACTCTGTTTCCACACTTTGGCCAACAAAATTACTTTACTGGAGATGCTGAAACAAACCAATCCCAAGCCCATCATGATGAAACCGGTGGTATTGGCCACATTCCCGGCCATAGCAAGAATAACGACCAATCCCCAGATAAAAGCCACCGTTCCCATCACCAAAACCAATTTCGGCCAATTTTTACGGTCACTTTCTCCATAAGTATTCCGGATCTGTTTGGCGATACTGGCCACCAAAGCAATCAGGCTGGTACAAATACAAGCCAATCCTCCCATCACAGTACCGGCTACCAAAAAATAAGCCCCTTCACCGATCCGGGATAACAACACAATCGCCCAAACCCAGGCGGTCAAGGAAAACAATAAAGTCAAACCGATCAGTACATTCTGTGTCATTGCAGAAAAACCTTCTTTATTGACTTCATTCGCCGCATTAGCCGAATTGGCCGGTATTAAATAAAATTTTGTAGAAGAAGTTGCTGCTGTAGAAACGCAAGCTGTGATCAAACCGACTCCGGCCACGACATGGCCTGAAACAATGAAATTGGAATTTTCAGCAAAACCGAAAATCCAAATCCCCGATGCTATTGTTAAGAAAGCTACAACATATCCGAAACCGGGAATAATATATTTTAAAACCGTATGGAATTTATGGATCAATTGCCGGATAATAGTTGCAGCAGTCGCAAACAAAGCCAGACAAATAGCTCCCAGAAAAAAAACAACAGGTCCGGCAACCTGCCTGGCTCCATCGTCTCCATACAAAAAAATAAACCCGCCGAGAAAAAAACAAATAAATGCCATCACAACGGGAATTACCCGAAACAAAATACTGATACCGTGATTCATAATTCAATATTTGAAAATTAAACTCACACGGTATACGGAAAGCTCCGGATAAAAGTTCTTCGGTTATTTTGTATCGATTTATTAATGAACCGGTTCTATTCCAGCCCATCGCTAAATCGATACCTAAATATCTGATCCAATTTCTTTTATATCAAATCACATAAAGCAGCAGCTCCCGCAATAATTGCAGTCGTTGTATCGGCGACCGTCATGATAGAAGCATTGATCCCGTTGGCTTTCATATATTGACCGATCAAAGGCAGGAAATACTGTTCGGAAAGTACCATACCTCCTCCGATCACCAGCATATCGGCATTAAATCGGGTCATAAAGGGCACCATGATCTCTCCGAAAGAATTCGAAAATTCACGGAAGACCTGCTCGGTCTCTGTCTTATATTTACCGGCCTGGTATAAATCGATCATTCCTTTCACCCCGTGAATCGCCTCTCCGGTCAATTCGGCAAAACGCTTTTCGAACCAGCGGGTAGAAACATAATCCTCAGCGATCACCCCACGGAACGGATAATTCCACAGTTCTCCTCCGATAGGCACTCCGGGGCCATAAGTAGCATAACAACCGTCTACGATAAAACAAGCTCCGAAACCGGTACCCAAAGTCACTCCGATCAAATGGCGGTCACGGCTTCCGTTCAATCTCCAGGCGCCCATACCGAAAGCAGCGGCATCGTTCGTAAATAAAATAGAAGAAGGCAGGATGCCTGTAACACGGCTCAACTCCTGACGGATATTCAGTCCTTTCAGAGAAGCGAATTTGTGATCGGCCATAGCGATCCCCTGCACAAAATCGAAAGGTGATGGCATAGCGACTCCAATTCCACGGATAATCTTACCTGCCGCTTTACCCATACACTCTTTCAACGCTTTTTCCCAAGCTGCCAGAATAATACCGGCACTTTGATTTTCAGCCACTTTAACTTCGGCATACGTATTTTCGATCAAACTACAGTCGCTCAAATTAACAAGCTGACAAGCAATGTGTGACCCTCCGATATCCACACCCAGCACATAAATATCTTCCATTATCTATTCTTTTATAAGTTTAGTAATTCATTGAAGTACAAATGTGAAAATTTATTTCCACATATCAAATTTCTATCCTTTAAATATTCAGCCGGTAATGATCCACCATTTCCAGCAAGGCAGCCCCATAACGTTCCGCGACCTTTTTCCCGATCCCCGGTATAGCCAGTAATTCTTTCCCTGTTGTCGGCAGCGTGTTGGCCACCCCCAGCAAAGCTTTCTGCTGCAAAACGGTATAGGCCGGCAATCCCAGACGCATCGCTTCCTCCTTCCGCCACAAACGCAAGGCATTGTATAATTTCGGATGCAAAACATCTTCTCCGACCTCCAGTTTTTCGGTGGTCTTCCTGGCCCGGGGTTTCGGTTTTTCCAATACAGCCTTCGCTTTCGCCATTAAATAGGCCTTCACTTCAAACCCTTCTTTCACAGCCTCCAGAGTCTCTATCTTCACCCCCACTTCCAACCTCAATTTCTCCAAAGCTTCCCCGACTGTTTTACGTACGTCTTTATTATCGATTTCGGGTTGTGCACTCTCTAAGAAAGCTACGATATGCCGGCCGGTCTGTTCGCTGAAGTAAGCAACTCCTTTAGCTATCCTTTCCCCGACCTGCCGATCGGTATCGTAATTTGCAGCCCCTTCGATCAGACGCTCCAGCTGCATCTGAAATTTTTCTCCCACCTCCGTCAATTCGCTATGACACAACTCCCTGACCTCCCGGCAACGCTTGGTTAACTCGGGGTATAATTTCCACAAATGTTCTCCGAATACCCAAGCTACATGTTGCAGGCGTTTAAGTACACCACTATAATCGAACAGTTCTTTCAACAACTGTAAATAATAGGCCCTGCGTGCATCTTCCAACTGCATCGGTCCGGGCTGATTCCGGGAAACTTCATCCGTAAAATGCTTCACCACCTGATCGTTGATCAGAGCCTCGGGACGTAAAGGTGTTCCCAAAACCAACCCTTCCAGACTTTTACACCGGCTCAAAGCGACATACACCTGCCCATGCGTAAAGGCAGCTCCCGCATTGACAATAGCTTTTTCGAAAGTCAACCCCTGACTCTTATGAATGGTAATCGCCCAGGCCGTTTTCAAGGGATATTGTTTAAAACTACCTGCGACAGTCTCTGAAATTTCCTGTGTTTCAGCGTCGATACTGTATTTGGTATTGGTCCACTCTTCCCGGGTTACTGTAATCGCGTCCTTTTCGTCCCCGCATCTCACCAGGATATTGTCGGCACTGATCGCTGTAATCCGTCCGATTTTTCCGTTATAATACCGCTTCTCAGCCGACGAATCATTCTTCACAAACATAACCTGAGCCCCTTTTTTCAATACCAAATGCTGATCTGTCGGGAAAGCATATTCGGGAAAATCGTCTTTCACCTCCGCCGAATAGGTATAAGCCCTTCCTTCAAGCGCATCCAGTTTGCGGTTATTGATCTGCTGAGCCTGGTAATTATGAGTTGTCAGCGTAATATATCCTTCGGAATCATCCGGATTGAATCCGGGTATATATCTGCTGTTCAAGGCCTTCAAGGTAGCCAGATCCACCTGGTTATCCCGGATCTTATTGAGTAAATGGATGAATACCGAATCCGACTGCCGGTATACGTGAGTCAATTCGATACACTGATACGCGACCGTCTGCAATGCTTTGCTGCAAAAAAAGAAAGGAGACGGATAAATATGCTTCAATATCCCCCATTCCTCTTCTTTCACGACAGGTGCCAATTGCTGCAAATCACCGATCATCAACAACTGTACCCCGCCGAACGGTTTGCTCCGGTCTCTGTAGCGGCAGAGCATATCACTCACCGCATCCAACAAATCTGCCCTGACCATACTGATCTCATCGATAACCAGCAAATCCATGCTCCGGATAATATTGATTTTTTCCCGTCCGAATTTATGGTTAAACCGTTTCTCACCCGAGCGGTTTTCTTCGGTTCTACCCGGAACATAAGGTCCGAAAGGCAATTGAAAAAATGAATGAATGGTAACTCCCCCGGCATTGATCGCTGCCACACCGGTAGGAGCGACAACAATCATTCGTTTAGGCGAACGTCGCTTCAACTCCCGTAAAAATGTCGTTTTTCCTGTACCGGCCTTACCGGTCAAAAAAATACTGGTACCGGTATATTCCAGAAAATTAAAAGCAAGCTCTAATTGGGGATTCGTTTCCATATCGACGCAACATCATATGAAAACAAAGTTACAACAAAAAGTGGAAAACGGAAAACGTAGTAATAAATTTGATATACAGAATATTTTTCTTCGGTCCTCTTTTTTAACAGATTCCGGGACAAAAGCTCCGTCCCGGAATCCAAGATAATATTCCACTTTCTAATCATTCCGCCAATCCATATTCACTATCTTGCCAAGGCCTGTCCAATCGGCTTTCGGATCGGATGTCACCTCGATTACATCCGGGTTTATTCCGACGGTCAGCTTACGTAACCGACCGCCATCAGGGGTATTATAAGTCGCGATATACAAGTCATTGATTGTTTCTTTATGGGCTGTCCACGGCCTAACAGACTCTTCATAACATCCTTGAATATTAAATTTGAGCATGGTAATTTCTCCGCCCCAATCACCTAAATCCTGTACACGTTCATGTCCGGGATTATAATCATAGGCATATAACCTGCTGCCGACACTGTAAAAAACAAGCGTTCTTTCGGATGAAAAAGCATAATGACTTGCTTTAGAGAAATCGGTGGCCAGGGATTGTACGCTATACTTACCTATTTTTCCCGGTGTTGCTAATGCAGTAAATGGTATTTTCGGCATATTTCAGTGTCGGTCCGTCTTCGCCCTGGTTCCATGGGAACATAACCGATTATACACTTTCAGATTAGTAATCTTAGATTTGAAATTTCCGGCATTTTTAAGCGGAAATACTAATGTACGGATAAAATTATTCTGCTTTTCGGCTTCGTTCAGATATCGTTTTTCAATTCCCATTCGTTCGATAAGTTGTCCGTTTATGAACAATGAAGTGGAGAGAGCATCCCCTGTGATTTTTACAGAAATCTTTTCTCCCGGATAAGGCCGGAAAGCAAAAGTGTTCATATAGCCATCCCGGGAGAAGCCGAACATACCTTTCACAGGATCGGCAAGATAAAATACAGCATTAGGGGAACGAAATAATTCGGTGCCATAATTTTCATTGGCAGCTTCCATATCAAACGTGATTGTATAGTCATATCCGATTTCGGTATACGGCAACTCGGATCCGGGAGTAATTGATGAAGTCTCATACACAAGACTGTTTTCATCATCACCGATCCTGCCCAATTGATTCACATCCGGAGCCTCACTCAGTTTTTGCCGTTTTGTTTCAAATTCTGTATAAGAAAATGCAGGAGCAATGTTCCATGTTTTCACCGCAATAGTCTGCAAAGCCGGGAAAATACGGTGATGGATGTCTTTCACAGAAATCCCGTTACCAACTATGTCATTCCATACAGCAAACATACCGCCAATAATTGCCGGATCTTTCTCCTCAAATACAACATCGGCTACATGTGCCGGAGTCCATTGCTTATACAACCGTTCTGTGTTCAGATAGTCCCAATAATAACCTGCAAGCGGTACGATGTAAGTCAGACCATCCGGAATACTAATCAAATTATATCCTTGTTGCACCATATCTTTCGGATTGGCAAAACCATTGTACCAAGCATACATAATGACATTATCTGATTTAACAGGTGTTTCTCCTGCGGCATGTGTGAGTGCTCCCCATACACATGCTTGTTTTCCAAAACCTTCTACGAATTTAATGTAATGATCGGTGAATGCCCGGAACTGTTCCACAACTTCTTTCTTTTTATTTGAATATTCGTCGGTGCCAATATGCACTCTAGGTCCCCGGAATACAGGGTTCTCTCCATCAAGATATTCTTTGAAGAGTGCATCAACAAATGAATAGACTTCGGGATGAGACAAATTCAAATGATCCATGCCATATTCCTTGCTGCCTAATTCCGGTTTGTAATGACTGAAGGCAAGCGAATGGGCAGGAATGTCGATTTCGGGAATGATCTCGACAAAACGTTCTGCGGCTTCCTCCTGAAAATGGACGAATTCTTTTTTAGTATAGTAACCATCGCGGGCTGTCAGTCCGGGATATGTTTCACATTCCAGTCTGAAGGCTGCATAGGTCTGATTCCAATCGTCATTGAAATAGGCTTTGAAACCGTTGTTGTTCAATACCACATGCATGAAGTTCATTTTGTAATATGACATTATACACGCAAGGTCACGTAGATAATTCATAGGAATAAACTTTCGCCCGCAGTCTATCAATAGTCCGCGTATACCGTAATCCGGCCAGTCCCGGATATGTCCTTTCGGCAAGTTTCCGTTCTTGTATTGTTCGCCCATCTGCAATAAAGTGCGGGTAGCCCAATACACTCCGACAGGTTCATTCGCAGAAACTTTTACATAATCACCGATAACAATGTCATACCCCTCTTTCTCCAACTTTTTATCTCGCTTTATTGTGAAGAAAAAATCGCCTTTACAAGGCTTTCCCTCGGCGATTTCCGGAAGTACTCCGAACAATGCCTTATAGTCGGCAGCAAATTGTCGGGCAATCTTCTGCAACCCAGGAGCACCATAAATGATGCGCACAGACTGCTTTGGCATAAAGAAGCCTGTTGCTCCTTTCCACTCCTTCAGTTCAGGTATCACAAAGGGTTTCTGTTGCTGAGCATAGATACCGAAACAAAAACAGATCCCGCAAATTAAGCAGGTCACTCGTTTTACTAATCCGGCAAAATTTGTTTTTTGTTTCATCATATTCATAGTCAGCTAACAAAGATAAGATAGTGTGCCCAAAATGTGTTATTGTTATGCCTAATCCCTCGAAAGGAAATAAAAAAAGCCGGAACATATCCGGCTCTCATCAGATGAGCGAAAAACGGGACTCGAACCCGCGACCCCGACCTTGGCAAGGTCGTGCTCTACCAACTGAGCTATTTTCGCATAATTTCAAACAACTGTTTCGTTTTGACGGTGCAAAGATAAGTGGATTTTATATATTTCTCCAAATATTTTGACAAAAAAAATCAACTATTTTTTTATTTCTCTGATTATCAATGAGCAAAAATCAGCCGATCCTCGTAAGGACCGGCTGACCACTAAAATCAAACTACCTACTTCACCTCAATTTGTCTGCTCACTTTATCTTTCTGCTCCTTTTTCGGCAAAGTCACTTCCAGGATACCGTCTTTATAGGCAGCCTGTGCCTTTGCAACATCATATCTCTCTTCAGGTAGTTCGAAACTCCGATGGAAAGAATAAGAAGTAAACTCCCTTCTCAGATATTTATCTCTGTCCTTCTCCTCTTTTTCTTCATTTTTCTCACCGGATATCGTTAAGATTCCATCTTTATAATCCAGATGGATATCTTCTTTTTTCATTCCCGGAACTCTCAGTTCCAAAGCGAGTTCCTTTTCATCTTCTTTGACATTCAATGCCGGAACACCTCTTCTGTCTTCAAAAGCGGATAATCCGGTATTCAAAAAATCATCCAGAAAATTAGAATAAAACGGTTTGATCTCACTATTTCTTCTTACCATATTCATTGCTTTCCTCCTTTCAATATTCAATTATTTTTCTGATTACACCCTCTTGTACGCCCAATCGATATAGTCAGTTTCGCCCGATTCATTAAATAATCGAAAATTGAAATTGAAAAACTGAAAATTAGCATATTTTATTGCCGTTTTCCTCATTATTCGTAACTTCGAAGCCCGTAACGATTTAAAAAGTTACATTTTAATTTTAAAATAATTTTATTTACAATATGGCTATTATAAAGAAATTAAACGGACATACCCCTAAATTCGGGAAAAACTGTTTTTTAGCCGATAATGCAGCTATTATCGGTGATGTGGAAATGGGAGACGATTGCAGTATCTGGTTCGGCGCTGTGCTACGCGGCGATGTACACTCCATCCGGATCGGTAATAAAGTCAATATACAAGACAATGCCACCATCCACGCCACTTATAAAAAATCGCCGACAAACATCGGAAATAATGTCTCTATCGCACATAATGCCGTCATTCACGGGTGTACGATCAAAGACAATGTCCTGATCGGCATGGGGGCCATCGTGCTCGACGATGCTGTGGTTGAAAGCAATACGATCGTAGCGGCAGGCAGTGTAGTCACTAAAGGTACTGTAGTGGAATCAGGCTGGGTATATGCCGGGACACCGGCCAAAAAAATGAAACAATTGGGGGAAGAGTTATTGAAAGGAGAAGTTGAAAGAATTGTGAATGCTTACTCGATGTATGCAAGTTGGTACGAAGACGAAAATCAGAAGGCCGAATAAAATAAATCATAAAAAACAAAGCATATGAGCGTAATAGTTTCTCCTTCGCTTTTAGCCGCCGATTTTATGAACCTGGGCAAAGACGTGGAAATGGTCGATCGGAGTAAAGCCGACTGGATTCATCTCGACATCATGGACGGCGTATTCGTGCCCAATATATCCTATGGTTTACCTGTTGTATCTCAAATCAAGAAAATAGCCCGTAAACCGCTCGATGTTCATTTGATGATCGTACAACCCGAAAGATATATCGAAGCATTTCACAAAGCCGGAGCCGACATCCTGACCGTTCACCTGGAAGCGTCTACCCATTTGCACCGTACGCTCCAACAAATCAAAGCTTCGGGTATGAAAGCCGGAGTCGCTTTAAATCCCCACACTCCTGTCAGCCTGCTCGAAGACATTATACAGGATATCGATGTGGTGCTGATCATGAGCGTGAATCCCGGTTTCGGAGGGCAATCATTTATCGAACATTCGCTCGAAAAGGTGAAAAAGCTCAAGGCACTCATCCAGGCTACCCATAGCCATACCCTGATCGAAATCGACGGAGGAGTAAATTTCGAAACCGGACGGGAATTGGTTACTGCCGGGGCAGATGCGTTAGTTGCCGGAAGTTTTGTATTCAAATCCGAAGATCCGGAAGCGACTATTGCAGGATTAAAGAACTTAAAAACGGAGTAGGGCTTAGAACACATATTCAAATTTGAACCTAGTATTTCAGTAAGATGGCAGAAAGTATTATTAAAATGGAGGGGGGAGTAATCCGCCAACAAAAAAACACCATACTCAAAAATGTCAATATCGATATCGCAAGCGGTGAATTTGTCTATTTGATCGGTAAAGTAGGCAGTGGGAAAAGTTCCTTCCTGAAAACTTTATATGCAGAATTGCCATTGGAATATGGGAAAGCTGAAGTGGCCGGTTTTCAATTAAAAAAAATCAAAAAATCACAGATCCCCTTGCTACGCCGGAAATGCGGTATTGTCTTTCAGGATTTCAAATTATTGATCGACCGGAATGTATATGAAAATCTGGAATTCGTCTTGAAAGCTACCGGCTGGAAAAATAAAAAAGCCATCAGGGAACGGATTGAAACCGTACTCACGAAAGTCGGTATGAGTGACAAACAAGCCAAGATGCCCCATCAGCTATCCGGCGGAGAACAGCAACGTATCGTACTGGCCCGGGCTTTATTGAATGCCCCTCCCCTGATCCTGGCAGACGAACCGACGGGTAACATCGACCCGGAAACCTCCTATCAGTTGGTGGAATTATTAAAAGAAATCTGTGACACCGGTAAAACGATTATCATAGCTACCCACCAATACGACCTGATCGAAAAATTCCCGGGGCGGGTATTCTGTTGTGAACACGGAGAACTTTACGAAAAGACTCCGGCCAAGGCTTGCGAATGTACAGAGGAAGTGCTTCCCTTACCCCCGATAGAAGAAATTATCCCCGGTCCCTCTTCTGAAGCCGGAACGATTGCCCCCCCCAATACGGAGGAGGTACCTGAAGATACAACTGCGGTAAATAGTGAGCCAGAAACAGCTACGATTGTCGAAGTAACCTCAGAAACGGT
The DNA here is from genome assembly GCF_000190535.1 of Odoribacter splanchnicus DSM 20712. GTDB lineage: Bacteria > Bacteroidota > Bacteroidia > Bacteroidales > Marinifilaceae > Odoribacter > Odoribacter splanchnicus. The sequence continues at coordinate 286,349 of NC_015160.1, read as the reverse complement.
CAATCTCACAGAAACGCCCGAACAAGCGGCGTCAGAGATCGAAGATAAAAAAACAACCGAAGATACCACCGGGGATATCATGACCCTCATCGGCAAACTCGACTACCCCGAAATCACCGCCTTCGACTACGAGCTGGAGCATCTGCCCGAGCTCAAACCGGAAGATCAAGAAGTCGCAACCGAAGAAAATACAGACATCCCGGAAATTCAGGAGGAGCTTCCGGAGAAAAAAGGAAAGCAAAACCTGCCTCCGGCATTAGATGTCGAACTTATCGACTGAACAACCACTCCAGAGATTGTCCCGAAGTGAGATTTCCCACTTTCGGACAATCTTTGTTCAGATTTCCATTTTCTTTTTCAACCACGCTCTTACGGGTTCGTCATACAATTTCAGACAGGCATAAGCCATCATCACACAAAACGCTGCAATCAAAATAGTAGAAGGCCATACCGATGTCCAGGGCAAATGTCTCGGTGTAACCCAACTCCAATACAAATAGATAACCGGATAGTGAACGATATAAAGCGGATAAGAAATCTTTCCCATAAAATCACAACCTTTCGAAAACAGACTCCCGGATAACTTTCCGCCTGCTCCGAGCGCTACGATCCAAGGGAAGACAACGATCACACACAGAGCTTCATACAATCCATTCAACCAATAATGGTTTTCTCCTCCTAAACGAGGCATAGCCAGAACGATGAAAAGCAATACGCTACACTTTTCAAAAGCATATTTTGTCCGGATCAGGAAACCGGTCCGGGATAATAACAACCCGACGAAAAACGGATACATCAGACGGGTAAACCCGAGCCTCAGTTGCGGACCGTCCAGTTTCCATCCTCCGGCCAGACAACCGTTCGGACTTGTCACGGCATAGTGTATCAAAGCACCGCCAGCCACGATCACCAGCAAGGTCAGCAAAAACTTCGAAAACCTCCGGATCACCAAGGCATAGAGAATATTGGCCATATATTCGAAGAAAAGTGACCAGGCAGGTCCGTTCAACGGATGCATTTCCCCCATCCGCGGATATCCATAGAGGGTGGAACAGGAAGCAGGGTGGAACCGATGACAAACAACAACATCACCTGCCAAACCGAAACCCGGCCGATCTCCGGAAACATAGCGTCGCTCCCGAAAAAGAAAAATACAGCTCCGATAAACATCCCCATCACCACCATCGGCTGCAACCGGATCAGACGACGCTTAAAAAAGGCACCGATAGTCATCTTATTCCAACGATCGTCGTAAGCATAACCGACCACAAACCCCGAAAGCACAAAGAAAAAATCAACGGCCAAATAACCATGATTGATCACCTGATCCAGGTGGCCGGACGAATGAGCTTCGAATTTAATCTTCTGTTTTCAGCCGGACTTCGGAATCACCGATCTCGATCAGTCTTTGTTTCAGTAAAGTCCCCAAAGCCTTTTTATAATTTTTCTTACTACATCCGAAGACCTTGTAGATTTCCTCCGGCTCACTTTTATCCGAGAGGTCCAGAATGCCACCGTAATCTTTCAATTTTTCAAGCACCATACCGGCCAAACCTTCTATTTTTGCATATCCGGGCAGCTGCAAGGTTACATCGATTTTTTCGTCTTCCCGCACTTCCTTAATATATCCTTTCATTTTTTGGCCGATCTTCAGCGGCTGAAAAATTTCATTATTATAGATCAATCCCCAATGCATATTATTCACAATCACATTGTATCCCAGATCCGACTTCCGGGCGATCAACACTTCTACTTCCTCGTGGGGTTCGTATTCCGGGAATACCTGATCCAGGTACTTATCGATCTTCGTCGAAGCGACAATCCGGTCGGACGCTTTATCCAGATAAGCATACACCAAATAGGATTTCCCTTCTATCATCGGATCGCGCTGCTCCCGGAAAGGCACCAGCAGGTCCTTCCGCAATCCCCAATCCAGAAAAGCCCCGACAGGACTAAGAGCTACCACTTTCAGGAATGCAAATTCGCCGACCATTACATGGGGATGTTCCGTCGTTGCAACAATCCGGTCCTCCGAATCGAAATAAACAAAAGCCTTCACTTCATCGTCCGGGAAACAATTGGCCGGGACATATTCTTTCGGCATGAGGATCTCACCGCGTTCTCCCCCATCCAAATAAACTCCAAAATCGACGATTTTAACTACCGTCAAAGTATTAAATCTTCCTATTTCAACCATGGCTAAATTAATTGAACGTTTTACTCCTGCTACCTGCGGCAAATATAAAGAATAAAACTCAGAATAATTTAAATCCCCGGAATGTTAATCCGCAGCTCTCCGATATATTTACCGTATATACGAGCAGAACATACGTAAAAAAACACCCGACGGTAACACAAACCGAGCGAGAGGAGTGACAAACAGAAAATCCCTACAGGCACCTTTCCGGAGAAGGCTCAGGCCTGATCGGCCGTTGCAGTGACCATAAAAAAGCGCCCGCAGGGTTTATGAACTTTACAGACCTTACAAACTTTTTATTTAAACGCCTTTTCGGATAATCCGGGCCCGTTCAGTTTCAATTTTTCAAAATATTCCGGAACAGGACGTCCCAGCAATTTGTCGACATACATCCGGGCAATATACTGCGAAAGCATGAATCCGTGTCCACGCATTCCGACGAACAGTCCCAATTCAGGATCGACAATATAACGGGGTTCGGTGTAATATCCGGCCCATACCGCTTGTATTCCTACGCCGGCCAAATCGGGAATCCATTCGGAGAACATCTCGCTGACGATTTCCAAAAAAGCTTTTGTATTTACTTTCAGATTCTTATCGATACGCATAGCGTCGAGTTTCGGCGAAGCACAACCGATAATCTGGCCGGTATAGGCAATCTGTTGACCATAAACCGCAGAAAAACCTTTGTAATCCTGCCGGTCGATCAACATATCCAGATTCGTCCCATGTTTACCTAACATCGGTAAACGGCGGGTAATGAAAGCCTGATGGCGTACAGGATACAATCCGGCATCTATTCCCATACTATCGCACAATTTACCGGCTCCGCTCCCCAAAGCATTTACAAAATGTTCGGTACGATACTCCACATATTTTTTATCGTGGGTCTGTACCAAAACACTGGTATATTTCCCCTCCCGGCAAGCTTCGAGCACCCGGCAATCCTCCATGACCGTCCCTCCGGCAGCTATTCCCAGATTACGTACCAGGTCTACTACTTTTCCGGGAGTCGCCTGCCAGCAATCCTCCGATACCAAGGCCGAAATATATTTTTTAGGATTAGCATTAAAATATGGAGAAATCTCTTCCCGGAACTGCTTCGGAGCGATCATTTCCGCTTTCGACCAGGCTTTGCTGGCTTCCAGTGCTTTATAAGTCTCCTCATCGTGCGCAAAACTGATGTACCGGATAGGTTTGTAATCGATATTGGACAGATATTGTAATTCTTTAAAAATATGATGATTCTGAGCCGCTATTTCTGCCAGTTCGGGTAAAGAGAAGGCCGTACGTCCGCCGCCGATATTTCTCCACGACGATCCCCGGTCGGCATTCACCAATATCGGATTCATACCTGCCTCTGCCATATAACGGAACAACGAGCTTCCGGCAATACCTCCTCCGGCAATCAAAGCACTGACTTCTATCTTCTTGAAGGTATCCCGATTGGCTACCAGATAAGTATCTCCTTTTTTAGCAGGTGCGATCTCACCCAAGGTCAATTGATTCGACAACGGAGCCCGGGGAGTGGCATCTCCGACCAATTCGATTCCTCTGCTGCGAAGCGCTGTCCGCAAACGGGGAATACACCGTTTACCACGGCAGGGCCCCATGCCCAGGTGGGTCGTATGTTTGATTTCATCTATCGAAATAAAGGTCCGGTCCCCGATCACTTGCAATACTTCTTCCAGTTTTACATCATCACAATGGCAAATATAGGTGGGCCCTGCTGTATCTTCCAACAAAGGTTTCGGCTGCAAAGGTTCCGGGTAATTGTCTTTCACAACGAATCCCCTGACCCGCGTCAGGGCATCCCCTTGTATTGTCAGGGATTTTACCCGGGCTACATTCGTTTTATTCGGTTTATGCAGAATCTTTTCGATCTTTCCTTCTCCCAGTATCTCCCCGTTATTGTTCACCAGATAGACTTCCGCCCCTTCATATGCTTCATATTCAATCGGTAAGAAAAGATTGTCTTTCCGTAGATCATAACCGAAAATAGCCAGTCCGGGGCACTGATAAACGCATTCCATACAACCGATACACTTATCGTAATCGATTACCGGCACCGTGGAAGTCGAAGTTTTGGTAATCGCACCATGCGGACAGGCAAAGGAACACGGGTTACAAGCAAAGCCATACAGGCAATCCGCCTGTACGAATCCCCGGGCCAGCCGTCTGGATTCTTCCGGCAAACGGGGTTCTTCCAATACTTTCACCGGATGTTGCTGCGAATCGATGTATTCTTTGGACAACAAAAGGTAATCGTCATAATCCAGCCGTACACCTAGTTCCATCATAATCTGCATCGCCGTATGCCGTCCTTTCAGTACCGCACTGGTCCCTTCACCGATCCGGATCGCATCCCCGGCAGCAAAACAACGTCCGCCGAACACCTCTTTTCCTTTGGTGAGCAACTGATTATCCGGGATCAATCCGGTACAAATATTGATAACATCGATTCCTTCGATCACCTTTTCCGTACCCGGAACCGGACGGAAGTTTTCACACCGGGCGATCACCGCACCGACGATACCATTATGTTCTTTATTCGGGATTGCCTTCAACAGCATATGCGAAGTCAGAATCGGAATAGCCAAACGCCTAACCCGGTTGGCCTGAACCGGGAATCCCCCTTCCCGGGGCATCGCTTCCAGAATAGCCTTGACACGCACTCCGGCCTGCATCAGCTGGTAAGAGGTCAGGTAACCGATATTACCGGCACCGATCGTCAGGACGTTTTTACCCAATAAGGTCAACTCGCTGTTCATCATTTTCTGCACGACAGCGGCAGTATATACCCCCGGCAGGTCATCGTTCTCGAAAGCCGGCATAAACGGCACGGCACCTGTTGCAACAACCAGGTAATCCGCATCAACAAAAAATATCTCCTCGGTCTGTATATTTTTCACGGCCACCCTTTTCCCTTCGAGCAAATCCCAAACCGTAGAATTCAGATAAATACCGTCGGTATTTTCTCCGGCCAATGTCCTGGCTATATCGAATCCACGCATCCCACCAAAACGTTTTTCTTTTTCGAAAAAGAAAAACTGATGGGTTTGCATAGTAAATTGTCCTCCTGTCTTATCGTTATTATCGATGACGATATTATCTACACCATATTTATTGAATTCTTCCCGAACAGCAAGTCCTGCAGGTCCAGCCCCGATAATCACCACCGTCGTACGCAAAATTTTCTTTTTATCGGCTACCGGTTGTTTTACCTTTCTGGCCATAAAATCTTCGGTCACTTCCCGCACTTCCTTCACTCCATCCACTTTCGTAATACAAATCCGCCGGATTTTTCCATCCACCAACATTTCACAAGCCCCACATTTACCGATACCGCATTCCAGCGAACGTTCCCGCCCGTCCAGACTATGACTATGCACCGGAAAGCCTGCCCGATGCAATGCCGCAGCTATCGTATATCCCTTCTCTCCTTCTACCTCCTGCCCGTTATATTTAAAGATGACTTTATCCCTCACCGGGACTTCCAACACCGGATGTTTTTTAATTTTTGACATAATAACTGGTTTTAGATTAATAGCATGGGCAATTTAAAAGAAAAGAATAAAAAAAAAGCTGACTTTCGTCAACTTTCCTGAATTTTGTATACCGGTATGACAGGCATTTCAAATTTCCATGGGCAAACTAGTAGCTACTTTTTCAAACTCAAAATATCCTTCCACCCCTTGTCCGTCTTTACTTACTCCTTTAATCGTATTATCATCGACCAATAACCCGAACCAATGATCCAGCTGATAGGTAATCGGAAACTCCGAATGAATGATGTCGAACTCGACGGCTTCCAGCCGCACTTTACGTCCTTCCAGTTCTCCTTTTAAAAATTCCTGTATCATATAAGAACTCTCTCCTTCGACTTTATCCGTAAACACAATCCTGCCGGCCAGCATTTGTCCTTTCTGTTTCAGGTAAAGCTCACCTTCAGCGACACCGTAGCCGTAATTCTCGATATATCTCCATTTCCCTGTCAAATCCATCTTTTACCCCCTATTTCTGTTCTCTCCCTTTTGCTTCCTGCCAATAAACCTCCATCTCTTCCAGGCTCATATCCGATAAATTTTTCCCTGTCTCTTTCGCTTTATCTTCCACATAACCGAAACGGCTGATAAATTTCCGGTTTGTCTTTTCCAATGCATTCTCGGGATTAATACCGTATAAGCGGGCTGCATTGATGACCGAAAACAAAAAATCCCCGAATTCCTGCTCCATCTTTTCCTGGTCGGCTTTCGCTATTTCTGTCTCGAACTCTTGCAGTTCCTCTTTTACTTTGGTCCATACCTCCTCCTTTTGTTTCCAGTCGAACCCGGCTCCCCGCGCTTTGTCCTGTATACGATAAGCCTTTACCAAAGCCGGCAATGACACGGGAACCCCTTCCAATACCCGGTGTTTCCGCCCTTTTTCCTTCAATTTCAACTGCTCCCAATTTTGCAATACCTCTTCAGCACTATCCACTTTCACCCCGCCATAAATATGAGGATGCCGGTATTTCAATTTCTCACAGATACTATTCAGCACATCGGTGATGTCGAAAGCTTCTTTTTCACTGCCTATCTGGGCATAAAATACGATATGCATCAACAAATCCCCCAATTCTTTCTTCACTTCGGCCATGTCTCCTGTCAGAATAGCATCTCCCAGTTCATACACCTCTTCGATCGACAAAGCCCTCAACGATTCCATCGTCTGTTTTCTATCCCAGGGACACTCGACGCGAAGTGTTGCGATCACTTCCAGTAATTCGGCAAAAGCCTCTTTTTTCTTTTCCAGATCTTCCATAAATAACTAGTCAAAGAGGTTATCTCTACCTCCTTCCGGGACAGCTTACCCGACAGCCTCATGCATTTCTCACCAATTCGCGGCTGCAAAAATAACGTATTTTTGTGATTAAAAAAAATCGGTATCTGCCCTCACATATCATAAAAAAGGTAGTACCTTTGTTATATTTATTGAAGATTGCATGATTGAGAAAAGAATAAGTATAGGGAATATAGATCCCATTGATTTCTACGGAGTTAACAATTCAAAATTCAATCTATTAAAAGAGTATTTTCCCAAACTGAAGATCACAGCCCGGGGAGATGAAATTATTATCCAGGGAGAAATCAACGATATAGAAATTTTAAATACTAAAATCATTGCTTTACTCGAGCACTACCACCGTTATAATATGCTCACGGTAGCGAATCTGAAACGGATCATCCTGGAAGATCATGTTGTCGCCGATCCGGAAGATACCGAATCGGTGATTTTATACGGGAATGCCGGTAAAGCGATCCGTGCCCGTACCTCCAATCAGCGTAAACTGGTAGAACTGGCCAGAACCAATGATTTATTGTTCGCTACCGGTCCTGCCGGTTCGGGTAAAACCTATACAGCGATCGCCCTGGCTGTAAGGGCTTTGCGTAATCGTGAAGTGAAACGGATCGTGTTAAGCCGTCCGGCTGTCGAGGCCGGTGAAAACCTGGGATTCCTGCCCGGAGATATGAAAGAAAAGGTAGATCCTTATCTTCAGCCTCTATACGACGCCCTGTCGGACATGATTCCGCCCAAAAAGCTGGAAGAATATCTGGAATCCGAAATTATCCAAATAGCTCCGCTGGCTTATATGAGAGGACGCACGTTAAACGACTCTTTCGTAATCCTCGACGAAGCCCAGAATACGACCCGCAATCAGTTGAAAATGTTTTTAACCCGAATGGGGATCAGTGCAAAATTTGTAATCACCGGTGATATGAGTCAGATCGACTTACCCCGGCGTGGAGATTCGGGCCTCATTCATGCTTTCAAAATCCTGAAAGACATCAAGGGCATCGCTTTCGTGGAATTTAATTCCGACGATATCGTACGTCACCGGCTGGTGAAGGATATTGTAAAAGCTTACAATGAAGAGCAGGAAGAACGGCAAGGAAAGAATGAAGAATAAATAGATTAAATTTTTAATATAATTTCTATGGATGCTATTGTAAAAACAGATTTCTGTTTCCCGGGACAAAAAAGTGTGTACAAAGGGAAAGTGCGTGACGTATATGATATCAATGATGAATATCTGGTCATGGTGGTTTCAGACCGAATTTCGGCCTTCGACGTCATATTGCCGGAAGGAGTGCCTTACAAAGGGCAGGTATTGAATCAAATCGCATCTAAATTCCTGGATGCAACCGCAGATATCGTTCCGAACTGGAAAATAGCCACACCGGACCCGATGGTTACCGTCGGACATAAATGCGAACCGTTCAAAGTAGAAATGGTGATCCGGGGTTACCTGACCGGAAGTTCCTGGCGGGCTTATAAATCCGGAGAACGTACCCTTTGCGGTCTGCCCTTACCCGAAGGAATGAGAGAAAATCAGAAATTCGACTCTCCTCTGATCACTCCCACGACAAAAGCCGATGAAGGTCATGACGAAAATATTTCCAAAGAAGAAATCATCGCTCAAGGCTTAGTTAGCCGCGAAGATTACGAGCTGATGGAAAAATACACCTATGCCTTATTCCAACGCGGGACAGAAATTGCAGCCGAGAAAGGATTGATTTTGGTAGATACCAAATATGAATTCGGAAAGAAAAACGGTCGGATTTACCTGATCGACGAAATCCATACACCGGATTCTTCCCGTTATTTCTATGCAGAAGGGTATGAAGAACGTTTCGCCAAAGGTGAAAAACAAAAACAATTATCCAAAGAATTCGTTCGTGAATGGTTGATGGATAACGGCTTTCAGGGACAAGCCGGACAAAAAGTACCGGAAATGACTCCCGCAGTAGTTGCCGGAATTACCGATCGTTACATCGAATTATATGAACACATCACAGGCCAGAAATTCGTAAAAGCCGATTCTACCCATGTGCTGAAACGAATCGAAGACAATGTCAACGCTTGTCTGAAAACTTTATAAACCAACCGCTTACCGTCAAAAGAGGGGTTCTGCATGCAGGACCCCTGTTTTACTACCACCGGCCGGGCAAATCACATTATTTCACCACAAAGCCGGAGAAATCGTTGCTCAAAAATTTTTTCAATTCCTCGGGACTCACTTTTACTTTAAAACTTCCGTCTTTAAAGAAAGTGATATTTCCGGTTTCTTCGCTCACGACAACCACATAAGCATCGCTCACCCCACTGAGTCCCAAAGCAGCCCGATGCCGCAATCCCATACTTCCGGGAATATCCCGGCGATCGGAGACCGGAAGAATACAACGGGCGGCTAAAATCTTATTTTCATTGATGATAACGGCTCCATCGTGTAAAGGCGTATTCTTGAAAAAAATATTTTCAATCAATTCATCGGTCACCTTCGCTTTCATCATGACCCCTGTCTGGGCATAATTGTACAACTCGGTATTTTGCTGAAAAACAATCAAAGCCCCCGTCTTCGAAGCCGAAAAATTCACACAGGCCTCGACGATAGCATCCGATACATCTTCCTTGATCACAGGCTTGGCAAACAATTTCTCCAGATTGAAAATATTCTGCAAATTATATTTACTACCCACCAGCAATAAAAACCGGCGGACTTCCTGTTGAAAAACGATCAGCAGGGCGATCATTCCCATACCGAAAAACTGCCCCATAATGGAGGTGATCAGCTCCATATTCAACGCCCTCACCAACAACCAGGCCACATAAAACGTAAAAATTCCGGCAAAGATATTAATCGCTACCGTCCCCTTCACCAAACGATAAATCTGATAAAAAATAAAAGCAACGATCAGAATATCCAGTATATCGAAAAAGCCGAGCTTGATAAATAACAACATAGGTCCTTAAACTTATTTCACCATACAAATCTAAATAAAATTTCAGAATATACGGTACATTCTGTATCTTTGCCGTAATGAAATTACAAAATAGGATCAGAACACATTAAAACTTTTTATTATGCGATATTTTATGACCCTTCTATTTGTGCTCCTCGCTTATGCAGTATTTGCACAAAACGACCCGAAAGCAAAAGAAATATTGGATAAAGCAGCTGCAAAATTCAAAGCTTACCCGGCAGCAGAAATCGACTTTACCCTAACGATGGAAAACCCCAGCGAAAATATCCATGAAATGCACGAAGGAAAAGCCTGGATGAAGGGAAATCTTTATAAACTCAACGTGATGGACGTTGAAAACTATTACGACGGGAAAAATATCTATACCTATATGCCGGAAGTACAGGAAGTCAACATCAAAAATCCCAATGAAGAAGAAGAGATGTTGAATCCGACGACACTTTTCGATATCCACAACCAAGGATTCGACCAAAAACTGGTCAGCACGGGCAACGACATAACCTACATCGAACTTTTTCCTACAGATAAAAGCCGTAACTTTACAAAAATCGGTATCTGGGTAAATCCGGCCACTTCATCGATACAAAAAGTAACCTCTTTCGGCAAAGACGGAAACAATGTCCTGATCACAATCAAATCCATCAAACAAAGTTCACCCGTACCTGCCGATTCATTCTTTAAATTCGACCCGGCTAAACATCCGGAAGTAGAAGTTATCGATCTCAGATAAAAATTTTATCCCATATAAATTACAGTATTTACATATTATTTATACCTATAATTTAGACTTATTTTTTCTATACCGTTCCGATTCTGAACTGCCCCCCCGAAAAGTTGGACAGATTACATTAACCTATTATAGAATCACGGGGACGGGGCAATTGTGCGAAAATTTCGCACAATTGCCCCGTCCCCGTGATTGGTCCGAAGAATAGCAAGCAAAACCATCCTCCAGTCCCGTACATATAATAATGTCCGTCGGAAGCCAACAAAAAAACATAAGAATCTCCTAAGGCTATATCCAAAGGATTCCGAAAAACAGTCTTCTATCCGCTTTTACATGAGGACAGGAGAATCCAATTACTATAATATACCATCCAAATCTCACCTTGCAGGCTCTATTATTCGGATACGGCAGGGAAAGCAGAAATCCGCAAACGGGCAGCTCCCATCGGTATCAAGGTTATATTTTCAATCTGCGGGGATTTCGGTGCATCTGTTTCAGGCAACACAGCACACAATCCATACTTATCGATCTTCCACGAAGGAATCCGGCGGCCCTGTGCTTTCACTTCCAAGGGGACATTACCGGGAGTAAACGGGAAATTCACATTTTCTTTCGTATCCACCGTAAAAGCAATGGTTTCTTCGAACGGATAGTGAGTGGTTTCTTTCAAAACGATCTCTTTACCATTCCCCACTTTAGCTTTAACCTGACAAGCTCCGTAAAGAGCGGCCACCAGACCGTTATCCGGAGTAGCCATCACCAAATGTTCGGTATAATAAGGCCATCCCTGTGCGTGATTATGCTGGCAACACCGGCTGCTAAAAGGATTCATCGCCAGGAAAGGCCCTCCGTTATCAATCCCGGGATTATGATTTTGAGCATCACTCAACACCTGATTGGGGGAAGTTATATAACGCAAAGCCCTGAAATCAGGCATCACCGCTGCGGGATAAGAATTGAAGGCCACGTTCTCACACTGTTCTGCCCACATCGGATCGCCAGTGATACGCATCATCAATTCGTCGGAAGCCATTTCTTCGACAAACCCACAGGTTTCAGTTCCTTGCCGGGGATCGATACATCCCATCCGGGCATTTTCATCAGCCCCGAACATACCACCCGGCACTTGCCCGAAGCAACGGCGAATCAAAGCATGTACATTATAGCTGGCAGCCAAATGGGCCGAATCACCCGACAGCATATAATAAGTGGCCGGTTCACGGAAACACTGTGCTACATTCACATTATGCCAGTTGGGTAAACGACTGTCCATTGTCCAATCGGCCGTACAACGGTGAATCTTCTCCGCCAGTTCCAATAAAAATGAATCACCGGTAATATTATACAACCAATATACACTCCAAAGGTTATCACCTCCCCGGCTATTTTCCCAATAATCCCTCAGGAATTTACTGTCATCGACCGTCAACTGCCATTTGAAATAATTGGTCATCAAATCGATCACCCGTTGATCGCCGGAATATTCATAATAAGACTGCATACACCACAACATAATCATGTTAGCCCACAATTCCCGGCGGCCATCCCGTTCGTTTACCGGTCCGAAATACCCGTCCGGTTGTACACTTTTGAAAACCCCTTCCAGCCAAACTTTTGTTTCGGCAATCATTTTAGGATCGTTCAGGATATAGGCCAGATTACCGTACCCCTTCAACCAATAGGGCACCTCTTCCCAACCGTGTTGTCCGCCAGCAGTCAGCCAAGCATTATCGTTTTTTTCCAGCCAGGCACTGATTTCTCCCAAATGTCCGGTCAGCCCGTCTCTCTGCAATTCCAGGTATTTTCTCAGCCATCCTTCGGGTTGAATACTCCCTACAGGTAATTTAATAAACTGTAAAGGCTTCAAAGGGGCCCGGCTAGCGGTATAATTCACATTGGCCACCTTAGTCGAAGGACGTTCTACTACAGCAATATGCTCTTCGTCAGCCGAACAAAAACCGGTGAATAAAATACCTGTTGCCAATAAAGCACCTGCACAAACCGACAACGATTTTGTGAATAAAGTCATCATTTTAGATTAAAAATTTCTATAGCGTAAAAATAGTTCCAAAATGAGACAAAAGGTAAAAGAATCTAACCATTAAATGTCAATATCAGGTAAAAATCAAGTCCGGAATCAGGCTTCAAACGTTTGGTTTGATCTGAAAATACCATTTTATGACATAATTTTATTAGTATCCTATCCGGATTATTTCTTATTTTGTAACAAAATTACACACTAAATACTTTATATATGAAAAAAAGATTACTCATCGTATGCTGTGCATTGTGCTCTCTGATGGCTTGTAACAGCAAGACCGATACGGGCACGACCTTATCCGGATTAAAGAAAGCAGATTTCGACACGACGGTTTCCGGAAAAAAAGTCGCTTTATACGAACTGAAAAACAAAAATGGTGTAGAGGTAGCGATCACGAACTACGGAGGTCGTATCGTTTCTATTTGGGTACCCGACCGGAACGGCAAGTTCGGTGACATCATGCTGGCCCACAGTTCTATCGCCGATTATATCGCCGACCAAGGTGGTAATTTCGGAGCTCTGATCGGACGCTATGGTAACCGGATCAATCAGGGACGTTTTATCCTGGACGGCCAGGAATACCAATTGCCTCAAAATAATTACGGTCACTGCTTACACGGAGGCGACACCGGATTTCATCACCGGATTTGGGATGCAACCCAACCCAATGCCCAGACATTAGTCCTGAGCTGTGTTTCTCCCGACGGAGAAGCCGGTTTTCCGGGAACGCTGAAAACAACGGTTACTTACAGCTTGTCCGACGACAATGCTCTTCAGATCAACTATGAAGCAGAAACCGACAAACCGACGATCGTCAATCTGACCAATCATGCTTATTTCAACCTATCAGGAGATGGCAAAACCACCATTCTGGATCATCAGTTGACGCTGAATGCCGATTATTATACTCCGGTGGACAGTACGTTTATGACTACCGGCGAAATCGCACCGGTCGAAGGTACTCCGATGGATTTCCGGACAGCAACCGCAATCGGTGCCAGAATCGATAATTACGATTTCGAACAATTGAAAAACGGTCACGGCTACGACCACAACTACGTTTTGAACACCCAAGGCGACATCAGCCAAGTTGCAGCTAAAGTGTACGACCCCAAAAGCGGACGTACTCTGGAAGTATATACCAACGAACCGGGTATTCAATTTTATGCCGGCAATTTCCTCGACGGGACTGTAAAAGGTAAACACGGTATTTACTATCCCTTACGTTCTGCTCTTTGCCTGGAAACACAACACTATCCCGATTCCCCCAACAAAGCCGACTGGCCTTCGGTTGTCGTACGTCCGGGAGAAAAATATCATAGCACCTGTATTTATAAATTCGGTGCAGAATAACCGATAGCTCCTGTTAGTATGACAAGGAGATACCCAAGCAATTTATAAAGTTAAAACGGTGACAACAGTAAAAACGGTAACAAAGGTTGCAAACTGGACTGTCACCGTTTTCTTTTTGATTATTATGACTTCAATATTTATGAAAATAAGCTTCATCTTCATACTTTTCCTCTTCTGTTCTCTCCATAGTTATGGAACAACACCTAAAATTAAAGTTTACTGTAATCCGGTTCTGGCTAAGTCGACTCCGGATCCTACTGTGATTCAAGCTCCCGACGGAATGTTTTATTTATACGCCACCGAGGATATTCACAATATACCGATTTATAAATCTCCCGATCTGGTTAACTGGACTTTTGTCGGAACTGCTTTCACCGATGCGACACGTCCGACTTTCGAACCCAAAGCCGGTTTGTGGGCGCCGGATATCAATCACATCGATGGGAAATACGTGCTATACTATGCGATGTCCCGCTGGGGAGGAGAACATACTTGCGGTATCGGATGCGCCGTTGCCGACTCGCCGGCAGGACCATTTACGGACCAGGGAAAACTCTTCAGGAGTAATGAAATCGGAGTTCAAAACTCTATCGATCCCTTTTATATCGAAGAAAACGGAGAAAAATACCTGTTTTGGGGAAGTTTCCGGGGTATTTATTATATCGAATTAAGCGAAGATGGACTTCATATCCGTCCCGGTGCAAAACCGACGCAGATAGCAGGAACGGCCTACGAAGCCGTATATGTCCATAAAAAAGGCAAGTATTACTATCTGTTCGCTTCCATCGGTTCATGTTGTCAGGGAGAAAAAAGTACCTACACCACGGTCGTCGGCAGGTCGGAAAGCCTGTTCGGCCCTTACATGGACAAAAACGGCAATTCCATGCTCGACAACCACCACGAGGTGGTCATTCATCCCAATGCTAGTTTTGCCGGTACGGGGCACAATGCCGAAATCATGACCGATAAAAAAGGAGACGACTGGATTTTATATCATGCTTATATCCGGGATAAGGCCAAACAAGGGCGGGTAGTGATGCTCGACCGGATACACTGGAAAAAGGGTTGGCCTTACGTGGAAGGAAATATGCCGTCGAATGAAGCCCAGGCTCCCAAATTCTAAATGTATCCTTGTAAAGCTTTTGTACTAATCTAATCACTCTACAGCCATGAAAATTTTATTTTTCATTCTATTCCTGCTTTACACCATGAGTTTGTGGGGACAACACCAAGCTCCGGCTCCCCTATTCCGGGATCCGATTACCGATGGAGCTGCCGACCCGGTACTTATCTGGAACCGGACTGAAAAAAACTGGTGGATGCTTTACACGCAACGCCGGGCAAATTCCGAAACCGCAGACGTCGCCTATTGTTATGGGAATCAGATCGGTATAGCCTCTTCCGACGACCATGGTCAAAGTTGGGTTTACCGGGGCACTCTCGACCTGGATATCGAACCGGGACACAACACATTCTGGGCACCGGATGTCGTGTATCACAACGGTAAATACCATATGTTCGTATCTTATATTCAAGGCGTACGCAATCATTGGAGCGGGAATGCCTGTATCGCCCACTACACTAGTAAAAATTTATGGGACTGGAAATATGCAGGAAAACCACAGATCAACTCCAATATCATCGATCCTACCTTATACCGGACTCCCGACGGTACTTGGAAAATGTGGTACAAAGACCAGAACCGCGGCTCTGTGACAATGATGGCCGAAAGTAAAAATCTAAAAAAATGGATTACCCACGATCAGCCGGCAATTGGAGGGAATGCCCATGAAGGCCCCAAAGTATTCCGTTTCGGCAATTATTACTGGATGATCACCGATGAATGGCAAGGTTTGCGGGTATACCGTTCCACCGACTTAAATACCTGGGAAAAACAAGGATTGCTCCTGGATAAACCAGGCAAGCGTTTCCAGGATACTCCTCAGGGAGCACATGCCGACGTCGTTGTGGCCGGAGATAAAGCTTATATATTCTACTTCACACACCCGGGACGTAAATCACATACCGAAACCCGAAATGATGAATCAGGCAACCTACCGTATCAATACCGGAGAAGTTGTATTCAAGTAGCTCCCTTGACCATCCAGGACGGCCTTCTAATCTGTGACCGCAATAGCGATTTCGACTTCTATCTACCTAACGAAGAAGACTGATGAAAAATCGATCACGGGGACGGGGCAATTGTGCGAAATTTTCGCACAATTGCCCCGTCCCCGTGATCGATTATACATTAAATCTAAAATTCATCATATCTCCATCCTGCACCACATAATCTTTCCCTTCTACCGACATTTTGCCGGCTTCTTTGCATTTCGTTTCGGAACCGTATGCAATGAAATCATCGTATTTGATCACTTCGGCCCGGATAAACCCTTTTTCGAAATCGGTATGGATAATACCGGCCGTCTGAGGTGCTTTCATACCTTTACGGAAAGTCCATGCCCTCACTTCTTTCGGGCCAGCAGTAAAATAGGTCTGAAGATTCAATAAATGATAAGCCGTACGAATCAGCTTGTTGACTCCGGCTTCCTTTAGTCCCAAATCTTCCAGAAACAATTGTTTCTCTTCGTAGGTCTCCAGTTCTGCAATATCAGCCTCAATGCCTGCCCCGATAATCAATACTTCGGCTTTTTCATTTTTCACCGCTTCACGAACAGCATCTACATATTTATTTCCCTTCACAACCGAGGCTTCGTCGACATTGCAAACATACAATACGGGTTTATTGGTCAATAATTGCAGGTCTTTGGCCGCTTCCTGTTGTAAATCGTCCAATACGACGGTACGGGCAGACAATCCTTTCTCCAAGGCAGCTTTATACAGATGAAGTACTTCAACCAAGCGTTTAGCGACCGGATCCCCACCTGTCATAGCTCTTTTCTCCTCTTTCTGTAAGCGATTATCTACTGTTTCCAAATCTTTCAACTGCAATTCAGTATCGATAATTTCCTTATCCCTCACCGGATCTACACTACCGTCCACATGTACGATATTATCGTCATCGAAACAACGTAACACATGAATAATAGCATCCGTCTCACGGATGTTAGAGAGAAACTTATTACCCAATCCTTCGCCCTTACTGGCTCCTTTCACCAGGCCGGCAATATCGACAATTTCAACCACAGCAGGAACCACATTCTGCGGATTCACCAACTCGACCAGTTTATTCAACCGTTCATCGGGAACAGTGATCACCCCGACATTGGGCTCTATCGTACAAAAAGGGAAATTGGCGGATTGCGCCTTCGCATTACTCAAACAATTAAACAAGGTAGACTTTCCAACATTCGGCAGTCCGACAATACCACATTGTAAACCCATAATATATTTTATTTTTATAATTACCTATGATTCCTTCCCTTCCGGGCGTGCAAAGATAATCAATTTTGAAAGATAATTCAATATTAAAATGTGAGGCTTTATTTGTATCTTCGTCCGGATAAACAGTATGCCGCAAGCTTCATGTCAGATATCGATATCCATATAAAAGAATTGGAGTTCCTGAAAAATATTATCCTAAAACACGGGACAAGAACAGAAATCAAGAAAAATAGTTTTTTTATCCAAAGGGGACATTTTTGCCATGAGATAGCCTATATCGTCCGGGGAAGTTTCAAATTTCTCCGCCATGACGCTAAAGGTGCAGAACACATTATGGCTTTTGCTTTCGAGAAAGAAATTATATCCTCCTACCTGCCTTCCCGAAAGGGTTGTGACGCTTTATTGGATGTAAAAGCTTTAGAAGATTCTGTCGTTATCCAGGCCCCTCTGGAAACCTTACGTTCTTTTCTTCAAATATCGGTCGACGGTGAAATTTATGTACGTGCATTCGTCGAATCGTTGGCCTTCGACTTTCTCAAAAAAATAATTTCCCTGCATTGTGATACCCCCGAGGAACGTTATCTCCAATTACAAAAAAGAGTTCCCGATATTTTGAACAGGGTTAATCTCAAAGAAATTGCTTCTTACCTCAGAATCACTCCCGAGACATTAAGCCGGATCAGAACCCGTATTCTCAACGAATCCAGAAAAAATCTTGATTAAAATCAAGATTTTTTCTCTTTCTCCAAGACAAGTTCGTCATTTCACCTATAGAATTTTATTTTTGCTATCTCCTTAAAAACAAACAACTATAAAATAAAATGTGATATGAAAAATTTTACTTTAATCGCTTGTCTGACTTTAGGCCTGATATCCTGTTCCAATACAGGTTACGAGAAAAAAATACCAGGTTCCTGGTGTGAACCCATCCCCGGCAGAGCCCAGGATGTACAAGGAATAAAATTTCAGAAAGACGGGAAAGCCAGTTCGATCAATATGGCCACTCTTCAATACAAAAGCTGGAAGATAAACGGAAAAACACTCATTCTGGAAGGAGAAAGTACCGGCAACCGTCAAACCTTACATTTTTCAGACACCCTGAATATCATACAGCTCGACAAAGACCAGTTGATTTTAAAGAAAGGAGTCGGTTACCAAATTCATTACAAAAGGTACAACTAAGAATGAAGCGCACCTGTTCACTTAACGAACAGTGATGTGAAAGCACCCTTGTTTGAATTCGTAACGGACATAACATTTCTTTTGCTTGCGCAAATCTTGCAAAACCTCTGCCAACACAGACTTTAATTTATCGGTTTCTTCTTTTTCGGCTCCTTTGTAACGGGCATATGCAACATCGAAAGTAGTTCCATAAACATGAGCTGAGTTGGCACTGGCATTCACATTTTTCTTCCGCAACTTTTTCACATTCCCGGTTGTTCTCAACACACTGGTCACGATGATCTTACGGGAAGAGAGGCCTTTACTGGAAAGGGAATCCTGAAAATTCCGGCCAATCGTCTTCAATAATTTCTCTGCCCGGGGAACCAAATAAGGGATAGAATGGGTCAATTCATCTACCTGATAATAACGACAGGAGCCGATTTTATCCAACTTTCCCATTTGCTCTTCCAACAATTCGTCAGAAGTAACCGGTTGTATCCCCCATTGTCGGGCAGCCTTCAGATGCTTATCGTTCAAATCGTTAAATGTACGTTGATAATTCCGGAAATATCGGAATTCTCCTTGTTTTTTCTTTCCACCACAACCACACGTTAAAAATATCAGCAAACCGATGAAAATATACTTCAATATCTGCATATCTGTTGTCCTTTTCAGTGGCAAAGATAACTAATCTGAGAAGTTTTAGCTAATTTTTGAATAGCTGCCAGATCGAATTTTCCTTTTACTTGCAGAAATACAACTTCCTGTTCTTCATCGACAACCGATACAAAAACCTGATGGACTTTATTTTTAACCGTTTGCATATAGAGTTTCACCTCCGATCCATCTTCTTGTACACTGATCAATTCCTCGAGTTTGCTAGCCCGGACAAATGCCCGGATATCTTTACATAGCATTTTACTTTCTTCTCCGCTACAACTCAATATGCGGAAAGAAGAACATTGCCGAATCAATGCATTTATATCGTTCGCTTCTTTCCCGATAAACCAGGAAGCCAAAAGACAACCCAAGCCATCCATTCCGAACGATCCGACATTTTCCGAATCCTGATATTTTTTGCACAATTGTTCGAACTCTTTGTTATTCTGAGCCCAAGAGGGGATTACCCAACCTCCGATTAAAATCAATACGAACAAACTTTTTTTCATCATCCCAAAGTTTAAAATTCGACACACTCTATTTCTTTACTTTTCCGAGGTACTCCATACCTTCCACATTTACTGCTTTAGCCAAACGGGAGATTTTTTTCAAATCGATCACCCCACAAAAGCTCATCAACATAAACTCTTCCTTTCCTCCTACCAATATCACCAATTCGACAATCTCCTTATTCTTTTCCCGGACATACATCCACACCTGTTCTCCTTCTTCCAGAATGCTCATCAATTCCTCATATTCAGGCTTTCGCTTCTGAAGCATCGTCCGTACTTCCTGAAAATACCGGTCTGTTTCCTGTTCTGTTGTCAGCATTTTCATACCGGTCAAATTTCGGATAATACTTTCCGTTTCAGCATCCGTGATCTCTGAAATCATTTGAAACATCCTGGAGCTGATATTGACCTGTGTAAAGACTTTATTTTCTTTCGTCTTGGCCAAAAAATCGCTCACCAGATCCTGGGCCTGGACACTACAGGTTCCTATCAAAAATAATCCAATGCATATCCACTTTTTCATTACCTATTTATTTTATATATCGGTTTATCCATTTCATTTCGTCCATATTCTCTTCCAACAGTTGTTGTCCTCTGTTCATCTTCGAAGATACAAAATTCAAAGCCTGCCGGACTTCGGCCAGTGCCTGTTCGGGAGTCTGACAAGTATCCTTTTGCGGATTCCCTATATCGATCAATACCTGGCTTACCCCTATCAATAACAACAACACCGCAGCCACCCGAAGCCCTTTTCTCCATCCGGCAGGACGTTTATTGTAGATGGAAGCCAAAATTTTCCGGTCGAAATCATTTCCTAACCCGATTTGTCTTTCCCCTTCCTGAAAGATGAACAGCTCCCTATATTCGGCCAATTCTTCCGGCATTTGCCGGCAATGCTTATAAAAATAACGCAGTTCTTCTTCTTCGGGTAAGGTGGTTTCACACTTCCAGTACTTATCCAACAACCCTATGATCCGATCATAATCCATAATTCTCCATGTTTAAAATCCATGTTTTAATTTTTTTCCTGGCCCGGAATAAATTCACTTTCACCTGTTCTTCCGTCACCTGTAAAGTTTTCGCAATATCCCGATAACTCAGTCCTTCCATATCTCTCAATTGGACGACATCCCGCTGTAAACCGGGTAATCCGTCAATCATCCGATATAACAACTTCATCTTTTCGGTACGGATTATATTTTCCAACGGTTGTTCCTGCACTTCCTGTTCATATGCCCCTTCCAACTCCTTGCTCCGATTGTCTTTCAAGACCAATCGGTTTAAAGCCAGATTCCGGGCCATAGTGTAACAATAAGCTGCCAGATTTTCAACCTTTCCTTTTTCATCCCTCCACACCTTCAGCATTACATCCTGAACAATATCTTCGGCCTCTTCTTTGCTTCGCAGAATACACCAAGCCACCCGAAACAACCGATCCTTTAAAGGAAGTACCAGAGATATAAATTCATTTTTATCCATCATTCAAACTCACTTACAATACTAAGACAGTTGAAAAGATCAAAAGTTACATAAAAGACCGAATTTTCGGAAAATAAAAAAGGTACCCCGTTTCCGGGGTACCTGATCGATCAGTCAAAGAGTCAATTAATTATTTCCTCTTTTCTTATATTCTTCCAAACCTTGTTTCAAAAATTCAACGAAAGCATCTTTATCCAGGTTATGTCCTCTTGGAGCAGCCAGTATATGCGGTCTCAGATCATTATCGTTGCCGCCGCGGCTATCCAACAAAATGTAGTTGGGCTGTGCATTGGAATCGAATTTCTTGATCTGGAAGTCAGCATTTTTCTTGCCTAATGTTTTCTTTTTCTTTCCGTCATAATCGGATACATACCATTCACTTTCAGGTAAAGTAGTCTTGTCGTCTACATACAAAGCCACTACGACATAATCGTTTTTCAACATATCCAATACACGCGGATCGGACCATACCGATTGTTCCATTTCGCGGCAATTTACACAACCGTGTCCTGTGAAGTCGATAAAGAGCGGCTTGTTTTGAGCCTGAGCACATTTTAAAGCCTGATCATAATCGAAATAGCCATCCAAACCATGAGCTAAGTGCAAGAAATCGGAATATTTCGGAGCTTCACAAGCGTCAGACTTCTTAGCTGTTCCGGTAGCAACACCACTGACAGAAATCTGCTTTACATTATCCCGTACAATCCGGTTGATATCGAAGTCGATGGTTTCCTGAGGCGGGAAATAACCGGCCAAAGCTTTTAAAGGAGCACCGAACATACCCGGAATCAGATATACCACAAAAGTGAACGTAGCGATGATAAACGCCAGACGGGGAACACCGATGTATTTCAGTTCGCTGTCATGTGCAAATTTGATTTTACCCATCAGGTACAATCCCTGCAAAGTAAAGATCGTTACCCAAATAGCGATATATATTTCACGGTCGAGTAATCCCCAGTGGTAAGTCTGGTCGGCAACCATCAGGAATTTGAATCCTAAAGCAACTTCTATAAAACCGAGTACCACTTTTACAGAGTTCAACCAACCTCCTGATTTCGGCAGGTTGCTTAGTTTTGAAGGGAAGAAAGCAAAGAAACCGAAAGGTAAGGCTACAGCGATAGAAAATCCCAACATACCGATAATCGGACGCAGTACAGATCCTCTGGCAGCCTCAACCAGTACAGTCCCGACAATCGGAGCTGTACAAGAGAAAGATACCAATACCAAAGTGAAAGCCATGAAGAAAGCTCCGACATATCCGCCTTTATCTGCCTGTGCATCCGATTTATTTACAATCCAGGAAGGTAATACAATCTCGAAAGCACCGAAGAAAGAAGCTGCGAAAATCATAAAGATCACAAAGAAAAATACATTAGGCACCCAATTGGTACTTAACCAGTTGATAAAATCAGGACCTAATAACATAGAAATAATCAATCCCAGAGCGGTATAGATAGCGATAATCGACAAAGAGAAGAAGATCGCTTTTGCTTTCGCCTTTGCTTTGTTCGTATCTCCGTGCATAAAGAAAGATACAGTCATCGGAATCATCGGGAAAACGCAAGGCATCACCACAGCAGCCAAACCGGCTACGAAAGCCCCCCAGAAAAATATCCACAAAGACTCGTCTTTAGTCGAATCACTGGAAGAATCGGTTGCAGCAGCAGCTTTTACTTCAGTTTTAGCAGCAGGCTGATCACCGATCTTGATATCGAACGATTCGTCGAATCTCACACATTGTCCTTCGCGGCATACCTGAAATTCGATTTCACCTTTTACAGCAGCAATAGCCGGATCGGTTACTTTAATTTTTTGAGTAATGACATATTCAAGTTCGAACGACCAAACGTCCACACCGAATACATCGTCATGTTCTTTTTTGGGTTCGTTCTCTGTTGCTTTTCCAACCAATTCGATCCCTTTTCCGGCTTCTTCAAAAGTAACAGTTGTAGCCATAGGACCACCTTCGGGCGTATACATCGAATAAATATGCCATCCCGGTTCTAAAGCGGCCTTAAAAACAAGTTCGTATTCATTATTTCCCAGACTCTTCTGAGAATATGACCATTGAGCCGGATTTTCTACCTGTGCCGAAACAGTAAAAATACCCAGCATGAACGTCAACAAAAAAGCAAACAATCCTTTTTTCATAAACTATTAAGTGTATTATTAATTAATTTTCATTCTTGCCTCTACACCGTCTGATGCAAAATCTCCATACAAAAATATTATTAATTTTTTTTCACACTAGACGCAAATACAAGTTTAACATATAATTAATGGGTATGCAAACGTTTTTCAAGTTTCTTTAAGAAGGCCACGGACAATCTCTGTCCGCTGTATTTTCATAAGTTGACAGCCATAGCATATACACCCGGAATCCCTCTTCTCAGCAATATAAAATCCTCCCCCGATCAATCCTCCTTCCCAACCGGACGATCGATCTTTCCACTTTTCACCTTTACTTTTTTCTAATTCTCCAACTCCCGGTTATAGCGGTTATAGAAATGGTATTCGTAGATATAATAGGAAGGGACATCAACTATTTTCAGTGAAATATGATAACGGAAAGCCCATTTCCGCCGCATGGACAGTAATCCTTTTTTCAGGTAGGCACCGACAAAAGGGTGCACTTTTAAGATAATACGTTTGTTTTTCTTCTCATATACAAAAAATTCCAATTCATCTTCAATCTTATCGATCACCAGAATAGCGGCTTCCGCTTTACCGGTACCGTGACATACCGGACACAGTTCGGTCGTATCCACAGTCATAGCGGGGCGTACCCGTTGGCGGGTAATTTGCATCAACCCGAATTTACTCAATGGCAGGATCGTATGCTTTGCCCGGTCGATTTCCATACATTCCTTCATTTTATCGAACAATTTCTGGCGATTTTCCGCCTTTTGCATATCGATAAAATCAATGACGATAATCCCTCCCATATCCCTCAACTGCAATTGCCGAGCCACTTCTTCGGCTGCTGCCAGATTGACTTCAAGGGCATTCGTTTCCTGATCGTCCCCCAGTTTGGTCCGGTTACCGCTATTCACATCGATCACATGGAAAGCCTCCGTATGTTCGATAATCAGATAGGCTCCGTTTTTAAAGGAAACCGTCTTTCCCAAAGAAGATTTGATTTGCTTATCCACACCAAAATGGTCTAAAATCGGTATCTCAGGAGAAACATATTTGACAATATCCTGCTTTTCCGGAGCAATAGTAGTCAGAAAATGCCGGATTTCTTTACTCAGCGTGATATCGTTGACATATACATTTTCGAAAGAGGGATTCAGGATATCCCGGAGTATGGCACTGGTACGATCGATCTCTCCTAAAATCAATTTCGGAGGTTCTATCTCCCGGATGTGTTTAAAAGCCATTTCGAAACGTTCGACCAATTCTTTGAGCTCACTATCGAAAACAGCTACTTTCTTTCCTTCGGCGACAGTCCGGACGATCACGCCATAATTCTTCGGTTTGATACTTTCGATCAAACGTTTCAGTCTTTTCCGTTCTTCCGGAGATTTTATTTTTTGGGAAACCGACACTTTATCGGCAAAAGGCATCAATACCAGATTCCGTCCTGCAATACTCAGTTCGGAAGTCAAGCGGGGTCCTTTGGTAGAAATCGGTTCTTTGGCCACCTGAACGGCCACCCATTGTCCGACTGTCAGAATATCGGCAATTTTCCCATTTTTGGGAATTTCCGGTTCCAGTTTCAACTTCGATACCGGCATTCCTTTTCTAGCTATACATTGTTTGATATAGCTATCCAGCGAATGAAACTGGGGACTCAAATCCAGATAATGTAAAAAAGCATCCTTTTCATACCCTACATTCACGAAAGCAGCATTCAATCCCGGCATGATTTTCTTCACTTTTCCGAGATAAATATCCCCGACAGCAAATTGCATACTGGTCTTTTCCTTTGTCAATTCGATCAGTTTCTTTTCTCTCAACAGGGCAATGACAATTTCATCTGCTTTGACGTCAATAACTAACTCACTACTCACAACTTTTATCTATTTAAGATACCGTATTACATTATCTTTTAACCAAATAAACCTAAAGACGTGTGCCTTTAGGTTTATATCTTTACTCACAAACGCGAAGAATTTTACTTCTTCTTATGACGATTCTTTCTCAGTCTTTTTTTCCGTTTGTGGGTAGCCATCTTATGTCTTTTTCTTTTCTTACCGCTTGGCATAAATTCCTCCTTTCTTATTTTTTAACATTACCCTTTACGTCGTTAACAAAACTCTTGGATGGTTTGAATGAAGGAATAAAATGTTCCGGAATTTTGATAGTTACGTTTTTAGAAATATTACGGGCTGTTTTTTCAGCTCTCTTCTTCACAACGAAACTACCGAAACCTCTTAAATACACGTTTTTACCCTCAACAACGGAATTTTTAATTGACTCCATAAAAGCCTCCACAGTTGCTTGCACAGCTACTTTCTCAATCCCGGTCGTTCTCGAAATTTCGTTAACAATATCCGCTTTTGTCATTTTCTTTAAATATTTAATATTCAATAATTTATTTCTTCTCGTTCAAATTTCAGTCTGCAAATATAAAGCTTTTCTATTAAGAATAAAAAAAACGGGATGATTTTTGTCATTTTTTTCTGAATCAGATTTTTTTCCTTAATTTCGCTTTTCTGAAAAAAATCATGCAGACGATGTATCCCATGTCCGTTTTTTTTCGTAACTTGTGTAAAATTTCAGTTAAGAAATTTACACGTGTATATGGGTTTCGAACAATGATTCACTCATTATCTGCTTCAATTATTTAAATAATTTAATTAGGACGCATTATGGTAAATAAGGTAATTTTAATTGGAAATGTAGGTGCTGATCCGGAAGTCAGATACCTGGAAGGCGGAGTAGCGGTTGCCAATCTCCGTCTGGCAACTACGGAAAGATATAAAAACAAAAACGGCGAAAACATCGATCAGACCGAGTGGCATAACATCGTATTATGGAGAGGATTGGCTGAAATCGTCGAAAAGTATGTCAAAAAAGGAATGCGTCTTTATATCGAAGGACGGATTCGTACCCGTTCCTGGGACGACCAGAATGGAGTAAAAAGATATACGACCGAAATTTATGCCGGTGCGCCCAGAATGGTCGCTTAATAAATACTTCTTTAGCAAGAAGTTAGGATTGGGTTCGATATAATCCTATCGTCAATCAGTTTATCCAAAGGGGAAACCCGATGGGGAGTGTAGCATACTGATTAAAGCTCCAAGTCCACTAATAGTCAAGTGGCGACTGAGGGGCAAGACGAAAAGGCATACATAAGGATGAAGCCTTGATTGGTTGAACGATAGTTCAGTGGTACCAAATCTTGCAACAACGGAAGACTATTATACATACGTTGTTTCATAGTACTCTGCCTATTTTGTGCGTTAGTGCAGAGCATAAAGAACCGACTATGACACAGCCGCAATAAGCGGACAAGAACGAAAGTCGCATCCGACAGTATGCCGTGCTAATAGTTATTAAGAGAACTAACTGGGGATTACCTAAGTCGGAACGCTGGAATAAACAGCTATAAAGAAAGCTTTTGAATATCCGATATGGTAACGGAACTTCCGTAGTAGTCCGAGCAAGGGAAAGCCTTGTACATGGCGAAGGGAAGTAGTCTGTAACTTTAATACGAACAACGGAAAACGTGAGAGACGTATGAGAAATCCAGAGCAAGTATTAAACATTTTAGCTGGACACAGCAACGAGCCTGAGTATAAATACGAAAGGCTCTACCGTATTCTATTCAATGAACAGATGTTCTTTGCCGCCTACCAACGTATGTATGCAAAGCCGGGAAACATGACACCCGGCACTGATGGCAAAACAGAGGATGAAATGAGCATTGATAGGATAAACAAACTCATAGAGAGTATAAAGGATGAGACTTATAGTCCCAATCCTGCAAAGAGAATTTACATTCCGAAAAAGAATGGGAAGATGCGTCCGTTAGGAATACCGTCTTTTGAAGACAAATTGGTTCAAGAGGCAGTAAGAATGGTGCTTGAAGCTATATATGAGGGACACTTTGAGTGGACATCGCACGGCTTCAGACCAAACAGAAGCTGCCACACAGCACTGAAAAGTCTACAAAATAATTTCAACGGTGCAAAATGGTTCATCGAGGGAGATATAAAAGGCTTCTTTGACAACATAGACCATGATGTGCTGATAGAAATAATGAAAGGCAGAATAGCAGATGACAGATTTCTTCGTCTGATACGGAAATTCCTCAATGCAGGGTACATGGAAGAGTGGCAATTCAACAAGACTTATTCAGGGACACCGCAAGGTGGTATCATAAGCCCTGTTTTGGCAAATATATACCTTGACAAGTTCGATAAGTACATGAATGAATATGCCAACAAATTCAATAAAGGGACAGTAAGAAGCCGCAACAAGGATATTTGCAAACTCAACAGCAGAGTACACTACCTAAAACGTAGGATAAATGAAGTAGAGGATGTAAACGTAAGAACAAGGATGGTAGAAGAACTGCACGAAAAGCAGAAGCGGATACTAACAATGCCAAGTGGCAACGATATGGACAGAAATTTTCGCAGACTGAGATATCTGCGCTACGCCGATGATTTTCTAATCGGGGTTATCGGAACGAAAAACGAATGTGAGACAATCAAAGCTGACATCACCAAGTTTATGCAGGAAAAGTTAAGGCTGGAGATGTCACAGGAAAAGACTTTGATTACAAATGCACAAGACAGCGCAAAATTTTTGGGTTACGAAATATATGTCCGTAAAGACTATGCCACAAAGAGAAACAGTAACGGAACAGTGCGCAGATACTTCAACGGGAACGTGATATTGCACGTTTCAAGAGAAGTAATCAAGAATAAACTGCTCAGCCTCGAAGCCATGAAAGTTGTCACCAAACGCGGCAAGGAAACATGGGTGTCAAAAGGCAGGACTTATATGATTGACAATGAAGCGCACGAGATTGTATCTCAGTTTAATACCGAAATACGAGGGTTCTACAACTATTACTCAATAGCAAACAATGCATCGGCTTTGGGACGCTCTTTCGGCTGTATTATGAAGTTCTCCATGTACAAAACTCTTGCTCAAAAGCTGAATATGTCAGTGAGAAAAGTCATTGAAACATACCGCAAGGACAATCTCTTTGCCGTGCCTTTTGTAAACAAGGGAGGAGAAACCAAGTACAGGGTATTCTACAATGAGGGTTACGCCCGTAAAACGGATTGTGAAACAGCCCCAAGTGACAATCTGCCGTATATGTTCAAAACACCATCGTTAAGTTTGATAGAAAGGCTTACAACAAAAACGTGCGAACTATGTGGCAAGCACGGAGAAGTGGTAATGCACCATGTCCGCACTCTCAAAGAGTTAAAAGGTAAAAATGACTGGGAACGCAAAATGCTCTATATGCACAGAAAGACTTTGGTCGTATGTGCGGAGTGTAACGCAAAAATCCAGAGCTGTGATAAGTAAAATGATGTTACAGATGGAGAGCCGTATACATGGAGACGTGTAAGTACGGTTCGGGGGCAGATAAACGAAAACCTACCGCTGTAAAGCGGAAAGGCGTTGTTTACCGAGCCTACATAATATGCAAATGTTATCTTCCAGACAAGACGGTGAGGCCACAGGAAATGCTCCCAGATCTTATACGCCGTCGGTTTCAAGTAGCACTTCAACGACCGCTACTCCTCCGATGAATACACCGGACGATAACGACGATCTGCCATTTTAAGGCTGAAAGGCGATAAGCTATAGGCTATAAGCGAAAAGCGAAAGGTGAAAAGCTATAAAAATAAAGTTTTTCAATTATCTTTGTCCCAGTATAGCCTGGAGTTTTAATCTTAAAGCTCTGGCTTTTCAAACTCATAGCAATCAGCTTTTAGCTTATAGCTTATAGCCTTTAGCTTAATTTGTTTAACTAATTCATTTCATTTTGGAAACAGACGCTTATGACGCGGCACAAAGTATATTCCGCGGAACTTTCGATCTTGCAGACATTGTTTTTCTGATTATTCTTCTATTCCTTCTGTTATGTTCAGCATTAGCTTCTGCCTCAGAAGTAGCCTATTTCTCTCTATCTCCCGGAGAATTAGAAAAATTGAAAGAAAAAGGTTACGATAAAGTAGCCAATCTTCACCAAAAGCCGAATCTATTACTATCGACCATTCTGATTACTAATAATTTCGTAAATGTAGGTATAGTCATTCTATCGACTTATCTGGTTAATTCTTTATTCGATTTTTCGGGTAATCCTGTGTTGGGATTTATCATTCAGGTGATAGGGGTCACTTTCATCATCCTTTTATTCGGTGAGATTATACCCAAATTATACGCTAATCGCTCACAGGTAAAAATGGCCATTTTTATGGCAGGTCCTTTGACTTTCCTCACTTATCTTTTCCGTCCTTTATCGACCTTATTGATCCGGTCAACTTCCCTTATCAGCAAACGAATGGCCAAAAAAGACGGCTTATCCATGGATCAGTTATCCAAAGCCCTGGAATTGACCGAAGATGCAGAAATCAACGACGAAAAAGATATTTTAGAGGGAATCGTACGGTTCAGCAATATCGCTGCCATCGATATCATCCGTCCCCGCATCAACATTATAGCCCTGGATATCGAAGATAGTTTCGAAGTAGTCAAAAATGTGGTAATCGAACACGGGTATTCCCGCTTGCCGGTATATCGTGAAAATCTGGACACCATCGAAGGTATTTTGTACGTCAAAGACTTGCTTGCCCATCTGAAAGAGCCTCAGAATTTCGCATGGCAATCGTTGATCCGTCCGGCCTATTTCGTACCGGAGACCAAAAAAATCAATGATTTGCTGGAAGAATTCCAGGTAAAAAAGGTCCATATGGCCATCATCGTCGACGAATACGGAGGAACTTCCGGGATCGTAACCATGGAAGATATTCTGGAAGAAATTGTCGGAGAAATCAACGATGAATATGATGAAAAAGAAGAAACCTATACGAAATTATCCAACAACACCTATATTTTCGAAGCCTGTACTCTATTAAATGATTTTATTAAAATCGTAGATGCAGATCCGGATAGTTTCAAAGATATCGAAGGAGAAGCCGATACCCTGGCCGGTTTGATTCTGGAAATCAAGGGAGAATTGCCCGGAAAGAACGACGTAATCACTTATCAAAGCCATAAATTCACAATTTTGGAAGTCGATAACCGCCGGATAAAAAAAATCAAATACGAAAAAAATTGATACAGGTTTACTGAAAAATAAATACCTCATGTGATGCTAAAAACAGCTTTTATTCTATTCTTACTCCTGGCGTCGGGTTGCAAGGACCAATATACTCCCAAGCCTTACGGATATTTCAGGATCGACTTTCCTGAAAAACAGTGGGTCGCTTCTCCCGACACTCTACCCTATTGTTTCGAGCAATCGGCACAGGCCATCTTGGTGGTTACTGGTGGTTGTCGTTATCAACCCTCCAAGATACAGCTTTAACCATTGTAAATCAGCAACTTGCAAATTCTTGTCTCGTGATACAAAATCAGCGAGGGACAAAAACGGGACAAAAACACGGAAAAATAAAGTCAAGAACACTTTGCCCGAAATATCCCTTGTTGAATACCTCTGTTTCGTTTGCAAAGGTACAAATTTGTCCCTTGAAAAACGAGGGGAAATCCCTATTTCTCTCATTCACAACTCATTTTCCTACCATTGTACCCTAAATGTGGTTATTGCAAGCGATTTTGACCTCAAACAGCATGACTTGAGAAAATCGGGTGTTAAATTTTGTTTTGCACTCTGTTGGACATTTTCAAAAACGAGAACTGGCAATAGAACCAAAGATTTGCCACCCCTATTGTCCAATTCCTGACTTTGGGAGTGTTTGAACGATAAATATTTAAAGATGCTGAATTTCAGATGAGTGTCCGACCAATCTACCACGTTACAGCATGGTAAAATAGAACCAAAGAATTGAAAATCAGCACTTTTAATAAACCATAACGGCTGCTTGAATATCATTGGCAACTATATACCTTTGCAGCCGAAATCGATAACGAAATAAACAAAATATCAGAATTATGACAGAAAAGAACGCATTAAAGATGAACCTCGACCATGAGCGCAAGATAGTGGAGCTTCAGTCGAGAGTGAACAAGTTGGAAAACCTTTGCTATATGACAAAGGAAGTGTTGAACCTTGAAGAGGCATCCGCCTTTCTCGGCATTGCCAAGAGTACGCTCTACAAGATGACGCATCTTAACCAGTTGCCGTACTTCAAGCCTGCTGGCAAGCTCATCTTCTTTGAGAAGAAAGCCTTGCTTGACTGGGTGCGAGGAGCAAGAGCAATGTCGGAGGAGGAGATAAGACTGGAGGCTGCAAACCGTCTGAATGAAATGAACAATAGACCATAGCATCATGACGAAAGATGAACTTGTAAACAGTCTGCAAAAACGTGTGTACCCAATGGTTAAACACTCGCCATATACGCGGGTCGGTCGCGTGCATGGTCTGTGAAACGCTGCTAACTGGCATTTCGCGTTCTATAAGAACGCATAGAGTACGCCTCGAAAAGCAGCGTGAAACCACTATTCTTGCGTGCCCATGGTACTTCTACCATAATCGTTTTATTCTCTTCGGTTTGCACTCGGGGAACGTTGGCGTGAATGTAACAAAGATGCTCGAAGAAATTCAAATGACGCCAAGTTTTATCGATAGTGTCATAGGTCGTGTACTCTTTCGTACCAAACGTGAAACGATATCCTCGAGTAAAACTCAACCACAGATGAAGTTCTTTCTTGGATTGTTCACCTTCTATCAACTCTACCTTGGAAACATACCATGGTTCTGCCAAGCCTAAAGCTAGTGTAAATATCTCGCTACTATTCATGATACAAAGGTAATATTTTTGATTGAGTTTTCAAGAGTTACCCACACGAAACGTTACAGAGCCAAATATTGTCTTATTTCTTCTCGTAAGGTATAACAATCTTGAAACCCCGACCACGAAGCACAACATCTTTTTCCCTCACCTCTTCTACGTATAATTTACAATTGCCCTCTTTCAATCCGCTACTTGCGAACTCATCAGGATAAAGCATCGAGAACGAGACATCAATATGTGTTCCAGCCACGGGATTGACAACAGCAGGTGTTATCTTCAAAACCTTCCGGGAAGAATATGGGCGCGCACCGTTGCAGAGCCACACTCCCACACCGGGACGCCGCGCGGCCATCACCGTGTTCATCTGCTCGTAAAGACTGTGCGAAGTGGTGCCATAGATGCCCACGCGACCGGCCGTACCATCGCAGCGCACAACGACTTTCAGAGTCTTCTCTTTCTTGTCTTGCGAGATGACCCGTATCATCGCCTCACCCTCGTAATAGGCTTGAATTTCCAAGATGTTGGTCTTTGCGTTCCACTTCGCATTGATTACTTTGTCCGGGTCTTCTATCTTCAAGTCGACGATGTCTCCCCCACCGTTCAAGCTCACGAACTTACTTTCATCACGAGGATAAAGTCTTATTTCCGACTGGCTGATACTGAGTTCAGGAACCACCACGTTGATTTCCACACGCTTTTTGAAGTCGCCAGAAATGATGGTGGCATAGGTTCGTCCCTCCCATATCCCACTGATGCGCAAGGTATCTTTGCTGATCTTGACCTCCGCGACTTTCGAGTCGGCAACATTGGCCATATATTTTCCAGTTCCCCCGCTGAGAATAATGGTTCGGGTAGACAGCTTATTGAGCGAAACCTCGGTGATGTTGTCAGTTCCCAAGCGGATGTCCTTCTTTTCCTGTAAGTTGTCGCTGTCGCATGCAGCAAACACGATGCCGCAACATAGCAGCAAATAAAAAAGTATTTGTTTCATCGTTTTTCTAATCCACATACAATTTGTATTCTATATCCCATTTGCGTTCAGGAGTCTCTGTGATTTCGATTTGCAGGATATGCTGCCCCTTGCCTGTGAAGATAATGCTACCATTAACAGGCGTCACAGGCATTCCGTCTACCCTGTATATGATTTTGGCGTCGGGATCGGCCAAATCGTGATAGAACAACCGCAGTGTGCGGGGACAGGTTCCGACCTCACGCACTGTGTACAAATAAGGAACGCGATCTTCCTCGTCAATGCCCGTATTCATCCGTTGGGTCTGTTGCGTGAGCGGAGCAGAAGGAGCCGATATATCCGACCCCTTGACAGAACACACGCTGAACTGATAGGATTTGCCCGGTTCGAGTCGCTCGACGATATAGGATGTCCCTTCTGTAGTGGCCACTTTTTCTCCATTCATTATGATTTGATAGCTTACATTTTCTTCGGCAATGGCATTCCACGACAGCTCCATTTCTCGCTGCTGCGGTCTGACCACGACATTGGAAGGCGCTTCGAGCGCCGCTGAGGGTTTCCCCTCTTTGGTCTGCACGAATGAGATGTCGTCGATAAGAATGCAACCGCCGGATTCTGCCGACATGTAATCGTTTTCAATATAGAGGCCCACTCCAGCCTTGTCTACTCCAGCAGGAGCCTTGAATGTAAATGTCTTCTGTTGCCACTGATCCGAGAAATCCGTTGCTTTTTCTTTGTCGCGCGTCTCTTTCTTTATGGATGTCGTGCCCTTATACCAGTCTACCGTTACCGTGATATTGGGATTCTTGACATTACCCTTATACCAATAGGTAAGGCGGTATTCTCCGCCAGCCTCAATCGCGATGTGATAAGGGTTGAAATTCTCGTCGCGCGAGAAGAACGAGCCCCCATTGGGATATACTTTCACGGCGAATACACCGCTGTGCGCATCCTTGGTTCTCGTATAGAATAACGACGAGTTGAAATACCAATAAAGCGGTTTTTGATAAGGATCAAAATAGCCGGGAGGTTCTTCCTCCTCATCCTCTTCGTCGTCTTCTCCTGATGGAGGAGGCGTAACTTTGGCGTATTCTTCAAATCCGCCATTGAGAATTAGTTCTTTCCCCAACTGTGCCTTCGCCGTAAACGAAAGCGACAATAATAATAAAATGAAATAGATTCTATGTATCATTCTGTGTGAAGTTTGCTAATTGGAATGTTTAATATCGTCGAGTGTCAGCCCATAGCATTTACCGATGGCCGCCGCCACATTCTTGAGAGATCCTTCGGTCGATTCCGAGCCAAGCAGCCGCTGTTTGTCCCACAATCCGCTGCCGGCCGTGAGCTGTGCGATGAAATGTGTTGCTTCTTCGTAGGAAAGGTAGGGATTACCCGAGGCCTGCAAGGTGAATTGCAGTCCGTAAACGGCACCGCAGCCCTTGGAAAGAAACACCAAGGCATTGTTGATGTCTTCATCTAAGTTGACAAGGGTTATCTCGCCGACCAGCAGGCTCATAGCCCGCACGGCAGCCACTTTCGACAATTCGTCCCTAATAAGCAGCAACTGAGCTTGCACTTCCTCATAGCGAAACTCGGTGAGCGCCTGACGGCCGATTGCAAAGGCATTGTAGATCTTAATTCGGCTTTCGCGCAACACAGACAGGCCGCTTGTCTGTATGAAGGGCAGCCAATACTGATAATAGCCATAGGCAAGGTCCCAGTGGTGTTCAAGTTCCGTATAGTTCCGTCCCGGGAGTAATGTTGTGCTTTCATGTTCACGGCGTAGTCGGGTGTCGTTGTATAGACTGTCGTTGAGATGCGTATTGAGGATCTTATCCAAATAGACCCCTCCCCATACGATGCCATTGAACATCTCTGCCACTATCACTCCTTTCTCGTTGGCGAAGGCAATGTTGACATCACCGATATTCGTGCCCACATATCCGCCTTGTCCGGGTTTTGCCTTGCGGTTGCGATAAGTTCCGGGACTCGGCTTAGACAGTCCACTCAACACGCCCGTTGTCTGAAAGATGTCTTCCACATCTTTCAGTATGCGTGCCCTGTCGGCCTTGTGCAGAGGAGACGACGCCAGCTCTTCCTTAGGCTTCAAGCCGAACTCTCCATTGCAGAAATAGTCCTGTACCTTGTCCATATTGGCCTGATACATTATCGAAGCGATTTTGAGATAACTGTTGTAAATATAGTCAAGCGGATCGCGCAGAAGGCCGCATTCCAGATAGTCTATACTGCTGCTACCATTGCGTTTGAATTGATAGGTCGGATCAGGAATCTGCGGTTCGCGATAAGCAGACTCCACGGTCTCACCCCCCCATTGATCGCACGAAAGGAATGTCAATGGAGCCAAGAGCAACATGATGTAAATTGCAATGTTCTTTTTCATATTTCTAATATTATATTAAGGAAGAATGATGTAGCCACAGAACGGAGCCTTGATTTTGTCAAGGCCTTCTTCGTTCTGATGCTCGTTCACGCTCAGCGGCTTCACAATAGTGAACCCGTCTTCGGATATGGCAGAGATGGTGGCTTTTACAGACGATCCACGCGGCCCCACTCCGTTGACACAGAGATACATCGGGTAACCCGATTTGGCCGCGAATGTGATGGTTTGCTCCTTACCGTTGGTCAGAAACAGATGTGCCGTCTCGTCGCCATTATTGCTTGATACGATACGCAACTGCTTGTCGGGAGCGATGTAACGAATCGTATAGCGGGAAGAGATATCGTCCTCGCCTACAAGTTGCCCCAGAATATCCACTTCATTGAACGAGCAAGTAAGCGTTACTTTATATTCCCTCACATTCTCGGTAATGTCCACTCCTGGATATACATAGTCCGAAACTGGTGCGTCGGGATCGCCCAATTGCACGATTTGGTCTTCATAGGAGACCTTCGGCTTTTCAATACCGGGAAATGGGAACAGCTTCTCATAGTCCTCATCGGCATAATCTTCACTGCTTCTCGAACAACCCAGCGTGAGCAGGGTCAGGCCTATCAAAGTGTATTTTGTCAAGTTTATCTTCATTGTCTGTTGTCCTTGTTTCTATGATGTATTTTTTTTATGTTCTCACTTGTCATTCTACGGGCTCGTCCCATATTTCCGCTTCGAGTCCTGTGAACTCTCCTTCGGGATGCAGGTGCTTGCTCACTAAACGGATGCTACGCAGCAACGGGTCGTAGACCGATACCAGTTCAGCCACAAATCGGTTGCCCTTACGCTGAAAGTCGAAAAACATGGTCTTACTGTCGTAGCGCAGACCAGCTCTGAATGTTATGCCGTGCTCTGTCCCGGCATATCCAGAGCCAAGGCCGGTCATCTCTTTGGCAGGGTAGCCCGGGATGGGATTCTTCTTTTGGGTGAAAAGGAAGAGATAGTATTTCTTTTCCTTGATTTCCTTGAGCAAAGCCTGATTGGTCTCCACATTGCGCTTGATGTAGATGTCGCTCCGGAAATAGGTGCGTCCGCCCCTATGTATAAGGAGCTGCGGATTGACCATCTGCTCAAAGAATGTGCGATTATCGTAAGCTTTCCGCACGAAGCCTGTTGTCTCCTCTGCGCTTCTCAGCTTGGTGAAGACTATGTATTCGCGTGCCGGCTGCAGGTAAGTAGCCGTGCGAAACACCAAGTCTCCATCCTCATTCTTGCCCATATAAAGGAAATCTGAAGCTCCGGCAAAGCGGTCGTTCACGAGTCTGTGTATATAGTTATATGTAGAGAAACTCAATTGGGTGAAGCTGTTTCGGCCGATAAGGTATTCGCTCTTCACGGCCTCAGCCGCTGTTTGGTCGGTGAAATCTGCCCACATCTCTACGGTATTGTCAGCCGCAAACTTCATCGTGAAGCAGTCGCCGCCATAACCGTAGTGCCCCCTGAATCCATGTTGAGAGATCAGTTCCGACGGATTGGAGAACAACAGCGAGTCGGTTTTGGGAAAATAGAGTACCCGCCAGCCATAAGGCGCATTCACAAGTTCGGCTTTCAAGGCTGTAATACTCTCGCTGCTGCGTTGCGAAGGAGATTTATCGAACACATCGTCCTTGGAAGAACAAGCTGCCAACAACAAGGCCGCCAATACAAGACAGTATTTCATATATCTGTTATTCATTTTTTCTTAATGTTGTTTTATATAGGCATTGATTCTGCGAACACTGATCACTTGCATCTGCTTGAGATTGATATGCCAGCTTTTCTGCACATATTCATTGACGAAGGCTTGTTTTTCCGTAAATTCCTTATAAGCCTGTTCTGCCTCTTTGGCATAACGCGCATTCACTTCCGGGTCGACATCCGTATCAGGCGTCTTTGCCGTAACGGTAGCGTCATACACCTCTTTAGGCGTACTGGTGAGCGTGGCGCTGATGATTTCAGCAAAGTCGTCTTCAGCCGAAAGGAACGAGAGCATTGTATAGAATCCTCGCTTATTGGCATAAGCATCCAGTCCGAACTTCTCTTTTCCAGTAGAGGCATAGCCCAACTGGGCTGCTATCAACTCGGTAGAACCCGTATAACGATGCCCGCTGATGGTGAAAAATTTATCACGGTCGTAAGCGATGAGCTGCATAAGACGCTTGGCCAGTTGATGGTGTACGCTGCGCATGAGTACGAACATCTTGTCGGCATCGCCCGGATTGAAGTCGTTCACATTGTACAGGCACATCTCCGCTGCCGTGAGCTGCGGATTATTGAGGCGCTCCACCCCGTTCTCATCGGGATTTCCACCGCCATAGAGATACAGCTTGATGGGCAGACGACCGAGCAGGAAGTCTGCTCCTCCCACTTCTTTCAGTCGATAGGTCTCTAAACCTAATTCTCTCACAGCCTCGAGTATCGCACGCACATTCTCTAATTTGGGTGGATAAATGAATGTACCCGTAGAGCCGGTATTCTTTTCCCAGCGATAGATTACCTCAATGCCGTAGGGTTTGGTGATATTGTCGAGTATCCAATTATCCAGCTGCGTGGTTTCTATCTGCTGCTTACCGTCGTCAATCACGCTTCTGTCGCTCAGTTTCTCTTCGTCGCATCCTGTGAGAGTGAGTGCCGTGAGGAGCAGAAGAGTTGTCTTTCTTATCTTTATTTTCATTGTCTTACTTTATCTGTTTGGATGTTGATAGGATTTATCGGATTGGTTCCTGGCGCTCGCGCGGATTGGCGGCAAGACCTCTTTGAATGGCTTCGGTTGGTATCTGGAGCACTTTTCTGGGGTCTTCTTTTTCCAGCGGGAAGTAGTAGGAACTCTTCGACGAGCGTTTTACGGCCAAATGGAAACGCCGTATGTCGAACCAACGCAGACCCTCCTGATAGAATTCTTTCTGCCGGAAATCAAGGAAGAGTTTCACCATGGCCAGCTGTTTTAGTGTCAACCCGTAGAAAGGAGTATAGATATTATAATTGTCGCTGTTTGTAGATGTATACACGGCACGGTCTACGGAGGGCATAAACCCGAACTTTCCCTGCATATATTGCAGTAAATCGTCGATGGCATGGCTGTAATTCTTCAACATGGCATAGGCTTCCATCCGGTTTAAGAGCACCTCGTCGACGGTGAAGAGCACATTCGTTACATAAAGTCCACGGGGCTTTGTGCCGATGCTTTCGGAGGTAGAAAACTCGTCGAACTTGGCCAAATAGCGACCGGTAGTAACAGGAGCGGTTGACGAAGTGAAGATATAGGTACCTATGAAGTTCATCTTTGCATAATCTCCCCCGCCCTCAATGCCCTTTTGAGCAAAAATCTTGTCTACCGTATTGAATGTGGAACCATATTTCTCGCTGGGCGTAGTACGTGCCAGACGCGACTCTGTAGTGGTCAGCAACAAGTTCGCCGGCTCGCTCGCAGCGGCATATCTGCGATAGAGACTTCTGTGGTTGAACTCGAATACGTCGGCATATTGCCGCCAAGGGCGGAGCTGTGTCTTGGGATCTCCGCCAAGAACATAGTCCGCATATGCAATGACCTCTTTCCATTCTCCCTTCATCAGGTAGAAGCGAGAGGCAAAGGCATAGGCTGCTTTCTTATTGAAATGAAACTTAGGATGCTTATAATAGATGTCTGAAACTAAGGATATGCCCAATTTCAAATCCTTTTCGATTTGGGCATAGACTTCGTTCACCGTACCTCGCTGATAGTCTACCAAAGCATTTTTCTCAGGTTTCGTAATATAAGGAATGCCCGGATTGGTCGTTTTTCCCCCATAAGGTTCCGACCAGATGTTGACCAACATAAAGTGCAGGTAAGCTCGCAACAGGAAGGCCTCTCCATACAAGGCCTTTACACGTTCGCTCTTGGGATAGCGACTCAGTAGTTCCAAAGCCTTATTGGCCTGTGCGATGCCCTTATAGCAGGCATTCCAATAGTTCAAAGGCGTATCGAGGTCTTCCTGATCGTAGTCTCCCCAAAAGAACATGGACTCATTCAGGCGCGAATGAACACCGTTGACACGCTCTTCCACATTATCGGTGCGAGGCTCCAGAAAGGGGATATAGCTTGCCTCGGGATAAGCTCCTGTAAGCAGTTCCGCAATCTTTTCCTCGGAGTCAATATCAACATTCAGTTCTGAATCGGGACTTTTATCCAGGAAGTTGTTACAGCCGACGAATAGCCAAGCTGCTGTCGCAAATAGCAACAATGATATATTTCTTTTCATATTTCTTCTTGTTAAAAACCTATGTTCAATGTTACAGTATACTGTTTAGGCGTAGGAAGCGACACCCCACCCGACTTATAATACTCCGGATCCTGTCCTTTGAGCTTCTTATCTGAATAGATCAGGAACGGATTGGTGATATTCAGGCGTAGGTTTGCTGCGTGCAGCCTCACCTTTTTCAGAAATTTATCAGGCATGTTATATCCCAACGAGATATTCTTCATCCGCACAAAACTTCCGTCGGCCACCATCTGCTGCGAGTAATTATATGTGTTATAGGCACGCTCGATATTCTCCTTACCTACTTTTGCAATCAGTTCCTGAGAAGGAAGCGCGGGAACATCGGTCTTGAACTCATCGCCCGGATTGAGCCAACGGTTGTAATAAGATTTGGAGAAGACATTCAAGTCGCCGAACTCGGGGTCGAATGTAGGGTTCAGACGAATCTTATTGCCTGCCTGCATCGTTATGAAGAACGAGAATTCCCAATCTTTATATTTAAATGTGTTGGACAAGCCACCTATCACTTGCGGCTCTATCGGTCCGTGATACAGCAGATATGACTTGACATACTGCGCATCGAGGAAGTCAGCTCCAGCAATATTTGAGTATTCTCCTTGGCTGGATGGATAAAGCCCGAAGTCGAATGTGGGCAGTCCGTTGTTGTTCAGACCTTGGAAATTAAACGAGAAGAGCGAACCTCTCGGATAGCCCACGATGTTTCCACGACCTCTTCCCGCCACCATATCAAAAGCATTCGGCGTGTTCTGCAGGCGCGTAATCTTTTGATCCATTGCACTCAATGTGAGGCTAGTACTCCAACTGAAGCCGTCCGTTACGATATTTTTGGTATGTAGCCCCAACTCTACGCCTCGCGTGCGCATGTCGCCGAAGTTGGCATATTTATAATATTGACCGCCCACGCCAGAGGTGCGCACAAGGTCTATCAGGTCGAAAGTGTTACGCTGATACACATCCAATGTCGTGCTGATGCGGTTATTGAACAGTCCCAGTTCCGCACCGATATTCAGCTCATACATTTTTTCCCATGTCAGGTCTCTGTTTTCCAAATGCAGGATATTGAATTTATTCTCCCTATCGTTGAAGTTATGGCGATTCACAATGCCGCTTTTGTAAATGGAATTAGCATTGATGGCCTCTTCGTTCATTTTGGCCGTGAGGCCGTAACTGACGCGCAAAGCCAGTCTGGAAATCGTCTTATTGTCTTTCATAAAGGCCTCCTGGTCGATGTTCCATTTGGCTCCCACATTCCATGTGGGCAACCACAACGCACGCGCTCCTTTGCCAGAAGTATTGGAGCCTTCGCTGTTGAACACCATATTGAAGACATATTTACCCGCATAGCCGTAGGTTCCATTAAACGAGAAAGTAACCCCCCGGTCGTTTCTCTTGTGCAGATTGAAATAATCGTTACCCTCGCCTATCAGTTTGCTGAATATCAATGGATTGGTGTAGACTTGATTTCCCCTGTCGTACTGAATGCCATAACCTTGGAAAGGATTGACCGTGCGCACAGCCGATCGTACCTCGGTAAAGGCAAAAGCCTTTAAATCATGCTCGCCCATACGCTTATCGAAATCAAGGGCGATGCGAGCCAAGACGCTTTTCAGCGAGGCTTCCGTCTTGTTTAGTATACCTCCATGGGTCAGCCCGACCTTGGGTTGGAGCTGCG
The DNA here is from genome assembly GCF_000190535.1 of Odoribacter splanchnicus DSM 20712. Taxonomy (GTDB): domain Bacteria; phylum Bacteroidota; class Bacteroidia; order Bacteroidales; family Marinifilaceae; genus Odoribacter; species Odoribacter splanchnicus. The sequence goes on along the minus strand of NC_015160.1, from coordinate 244,842 downwards.
GATTGTCTTTATCGTGCACCAGATAGATGTTCTGCTGAGCGACAAACGGATTTTCATTGGCTCTGAAAGCCTGTACTATATTCGAGGCTTCATGTACTTTGTGGGTCGTACTGGTATATGCTTGTCGCGTAGACAGCAGGGTTTTGATAGCGATGTCGTCGTTCAGCCTATAAGTAGCTTCACCCTGTATCTTGAAATCCAGCACATCTATGTTCATCTTGTTATTGGCATATTCGTTGAAGATGTTGAATGGCGCCCAGTTATTGCGGTAGTACTCAAGACTCCCGTCTTCATTATAGGGGCGCAGAGTGCGACTTGTTCCGAGAGCATACGTGAATGGATTGATGTCGAAATCGCGCTCAAATACTCCAAGCGTGTTGTTCTTGCGCTGCGGCATCGTGCCCGGTGCCTTCTGCGAACGGATGTTACCCTGTGCCGTGAGCATAGCCGTGAGCTTATCGTTTATATAAAAGGTATTCTTCACATTGGCCGTAAGTCGGCGCACCTTGTCGGTAACGGTCCATCCCGCATCGTAATAGAAACCTATCGACGCATAGGTAGCCGTGTTCTTGCCACCGCCCGAAAGCGTTATCACATGATTAGTGATGGGCTTCATCGTAAAGAGAAGATCAAACCAGTCGGTGTTGGCATATTCGTGTTTGCGCAGGAAATCCATCCTTGCCTCGGGCGTATTGGGTAGGTAATAGGTGCCCGTTGCCGGATTGACGGTACTCACTCCCTTGTATAATTGATAATAGATTCCGCTGCGTCTTCCGTAAAGTGAATTGCTGATACCGAAATAGCCCTTGTCGTTCATCTCCTGATAGAGCGACATCGTTTCCTGCGAATTGAGCAAGTCGAATTCGCTATAACGAGGTTTCAGGCGCACGGTATTCTCCGTGGAGTAAGTTACCCGCAGGGGAGATTCCCTCCTACCCGACTTGGTGGTAATCACAATCACGCCGTTCAAAGCCCGAGCACCGTACACCGATGTGGCCGAAGCATCTTTCAACACCTGTATGTCCTGTATGTCGGCCGGGTTAAGTCCCGATACGGCCGAGCTGATGAGTGTCACGGCATCGCCCGATGCCAGTTGGTCGAGACTGAGGTGTACAAGGTCTTCATACACCGCACCGTCGATAACCCACAGCGGCTGCACATTGCCGATGATAGAGGCGCCACCCCGGATATTGATACGAGGCGCCGATCCGAATGTACCCGATATGTTCTGTATCGACAGGCCGGGCACGCGTCCTTCGAGCATTCGTGATACATCGGCGACACCCTCAAGCTTGATGTCATCCATCTTTACCGATGTGGCAGCGCCGGTGTATACCCGGTTACGGATGTTCTGATAGCCTGTTACCACGACTTCGTCTATTTGCCGACTGTCGTCTTTCAGCACGATATTCAATGGCTGCCCACCGACTTTCACCCGTTGTGTGAGCATGCCGATGTAACTTACCTGTAATGTCTGTCCCGGCACAGCCTTGATGGTGAAGTTTCCGTTTACATCAGACACGGCCTTTGCCTTGGTTCCCAACACCTGCACATGCACTCCGATGAGTGTTTCGCCCTGCTCGTTCCTCACCGTTCCCGTAACGGTTCCGGCTGTTTGCGCCACCGCGGTGAGAAGCGTGAACAACAACAAGACGGTTGTCAATGCTTTCTTTATGTTTATAAGTCTATACATTCTTTTTTTACAATGATGATTCTACTTGCTTTATTGACTATAATCTGCCTTTGCTTTACAGATGCAGCTGGACGCCCCCGTAGATGCCAAAAGGATGGCCGGCCCTCAATCCGGCGGGATGGCGTGATACCAAATATTTCTTATTGGCCAAGTTGATGGCATTCAGTGTGATGGTGATATTCTTATTGATATGCCCTTTTATCGAAGCGTCCAAAATCAGATGGGCGGGAATCTTCTCACGCTCGGCAATCTTTCCATGTCCCGGCGTGGTGCGCATATCACCATTATAGCGTGCTCCGAAGTTTGCTTCCACCCATTTATGCTCGATGCCTATCTGAGCATTGAAAGCGTGCTTATATATATAAGGTATCTCGTCGCCATAAACCACATTTCCCCAAGCCGAACTTATGAAATCTTTCTTCATCTCGGTATTGGTGTATGTGTAGGAAAGCTGAATGGGCAGCTGGACGGCGAAATGCCTGGGTAGCGGCAGGTAATGGAACATTAGTTCCAAGCCGTTTACCGTAGCCTTACCTACATTGAACTGGTCGAGCGTGCCTTGTCCGCCCTGTGCGGCCAAGTCGCTTCCCAGCATATTGGAATAGTTATTGTTAAAGACGATGGCCTCGAACTTCATCTTTTGCGTCGTCAGGCGCAGTCCGGCTTCCACATTCACACTGCTTTCAGGTTTTTGGTTGAGCACGGCGCTGGGCGGTGCGAACCCCTTGTGAATTCCTCCGAAAGCCGAAAGGACAGGCAGTATCTTCACATTGAATCCTAATCCCGGCAACAAAGCATGTGCGTGGTTGGGTGTCTCAATGCGCACCTTGCCCGTACGACGCGGATCGGCCTTGGTATAATTGCGATTCAGCAGTTCCACATCCTCATAGCGCATACCGACTGTGAGCGTGAGAATGCCTTTCGACCATTTTCCCAGCCAATAGCCCGACCAGGCATGAGCCGTGGTAATGCGGTTGGCATTGTCGCCCGGCTGTCCCGCCAAGAAAAGACTCATACGCCCGCCTTGTATCGCATAAGCATCGTCTTGCTGGAATCGGTCCTCACTGTCGGCATGATAGCGCACGCCCAGCTCCGCGGTGAGATAGCCACCGCCCAGCATCATACGATACTCACCCTTCGACTGTATGCCTCGCGAGCGGTACACACGATGATTGGCGCGCAGCATCAGCGCCTCGCCGATGTAGTCTTTCTTGCCCGTAACAATATCGAAATAGTCTCGATTGGTCTCCGGATCAGCCAGCACGGCATCGATCGAACGGCGTTCGGCCTTGGTAATGCCTGCCCTCACCTCGTTCAGTTTATACCAGTTGCGGAAGAAATAGTTATAATATAAGTTTGTGGTTATCTTAAATTTGCTGCCAGCCTTTATCAGATAGGTAGCCACCCATTGGGTATGACGGGTCTTTAAATTATCTTTCTGCGCACCAGCATAGCGGAAGTAGGGACGCATGGCGAAATCGCTTTCCGATAATCCCAGATAAGTCTCGTCAGAAGTCTCATTCGCAAACCCAAACTTCAGTTCGAACAAATGGTTGAGTCCTTCATCCCTATTGGTCTGTGCCGAGAACTTTGTTATCAGGTCGTTGCGCTTGAATCCCGTGCGCTCGTTCGGCTCATCCTTGCGGAAACCATCCGACTGATAGCGCAGATATTCCACCAGAAAGCCCGTATATTTAAAGCGGTTGCCTATGCTTGCATACGACTTGAGCGTGTTGTAGCTGCCGTAAGAGGTGTTCAACTTGGCGGTGAATCTCGAGGGAATGGGCGTCGACACCATATTAATAGCGCCACCGGTGGTAAACGGACCGTATTGCACCTGACTGCTCCCCTTCAGCACCTCGATGGCATACATGCGCCCGGCATTGGGGAAATAATAGGCCGCGGGAGCGGCATAAGGCGCCGGAGCAGCCAACACTCCGTCCTCCATGAGTGAGATACGCTCGCATCGCTCGGCTTTCGTACCACGCAGGCTGATGTTCGGCCGCAATCCGAAACCGTCTTCTTCATACACGTTCACTCCCGGCACGCTCTTGAGCATACGGTTGATGTCGGTATAACCAAACTTTCCTAGTTCCTCCGGAGAGATATAATAAGCCGCCCCCGTACGGTTGCGGACCTCAAACTTGCTACCCAACATCTGATTGGATCGCACCACCACCTCTGTCAACCTGTACACCGAATCGGTCATCGCACTTCTTCTCTCTGTTTTTGTGCTTTGTTGCGTCTGGGCACACACGCCTAAGGGTGTCAGTGCGAGAAGCAGAAGCAGCATTCTTCTTATATAATGCATAGTAAATTTATTAGACCTATGATGCTTTCTCATCACTGAGAACTCCAAGCCTCAACGATGGCACCCAAATATTGTTTGCCTTCAAGCAGATAAGTCGGTTTTAAATCATTTATTAAATTTTACGCAAATTTGATTGAAGTTATTTGATCCCGCAATACCTATTTCTTGGTATTTATAGCAAAGTCCTTGCCTCATACATCGGGTTAGACCAAGCAAAACCGGCCGCATCAAGCGTCTCTCTTTCTCTTTTGAGACGAATACGCGTCATACGGATGCCTTTTCTTGTTTGTTCAAAGAGATACAATATCTGTATGTGCTCCACAACGAGCAGCCGTACAAACGAACAATCGCCGTAACTCGTTGAAGTTACGGCGATTGTCTGATTCAATCTTTTCTTGTTTTACTCTTGTCCAGAGTACGTAGCGTGGACCAGCTAGGACTAATCCACGGTATTTCCTTATCGCTGTTATCTAAATATTTACCTTTTGTACTGATAGTCTGTGTAGCAGAAATGTAGCAGCAAACAGACTGGTTTATGACCGCTATTTTGACTATCTGTTGAAAGCACACTCACTCCCATTCTCGGAGTACAAAGTTAGATCTTTTTGTTTACCCCAAATCTTTATGCCATAAATATTTAGATATTTTACTGCTACACTATCCTGTTTTACAATACGGAACGACCCCATAGAAGTATAGGCATGCAAACGCCAGAGGTTGCACATTTGCAGGAAGGTCCTCAAAAAAGATGTTGGAGAAATCCCTGGGAGGCAAAACTGCCCAGTCCTATGGAATAGGTTTTCTTAGCCATATGCACTTCCTGAAAATAAAATGACGAGATCACCTATAAAGCAACCTCGTCTGACTCTACTTTCAGTGTAGTGCTAAGCCTATTGCTGGCGGGTTGCTCCTCAGCAGAGCACGTTTCCTCTTCGGCTTATGACTGCAAAGATATATTTTTTTCTTGAACTATTTATAGTTTCAAGGCTAAGCTATTAAATTTGCGTTCATATCGGAGATAGGCGTTCTTGGTCCTAAGTCTAAATTACTGTAAAGCCATTCAGTTCAATGAAGGCTAAATGTAAACCGATTTAGTTCACTCAACATTAAGTGTAAAGTTGATTAGTGAACCTATATTAAGAGTGTAAAACGAATTAGTTAATCGTACTCAAATCTGTCAAGCCTTTCTAGTGATAGTCACTGCTGTTCTGCAAGCACTACTTTTAGCCTGTTTAGATTTGCCATAGCGTAAAACATTTTAATTTAAATGCAAATTTATTCAATTTGGCTGAAATTGCCAAAGATTTTTCACTTTTTTAGCATAAAATATTTGGTTGTAAGTGAGTCACTACTGCATAGTACACTTCATGTAAACAGTTTCTTCACTCTTTGAACCGTACTTATACCCTTGCCACTCAACTTTGCCACATCCCTTATGGAATATCCTTTGCGGAGCAGATTTATTACTTCCCTATATTCCGTTTTCATCTGTTCTACTGTCTTTACCGAGCCGACCTTGCGACCAAGTTTTCCGTCTTTCTCTATATACCGCTTTCTGCCTGATTGCAAACGGAACGAGATATTTTCACGTTCCAATTGCGCACAGGTAGAAAGCGTGGCTATCATTATTGGGGCGAAGAGGGACGGATGTCCATCATCGTCCAATAATATAAGTTGTTCCTTTTGTATGTAGAGGTTAATACCACAGTCAATGAGTTCCTTGACAGAGGCAAGAACCTCAAACGCATTACGCCCCAATCTTGACAGTTCGCTGACAAGTAGGATCCCAATGCGGTTTGTTTTGCAGTATTCCATTGCCTCACACAACACTGGACGCTCATCATTCTTCTTTGCGTCAGAAATGTACTCTTCAAAGACTTTACGGACTTCGATATCTTTATACTTTGCATACTCCGACAAGTCCTTGACCTGTCTTTCCGTGCTCTGCCTGTCACCAATACTGGAGACACGAGCGTATATTATTCCTGTTGTCATTTTTATCAAAGATTAAATTGAACATGAAAAAGCCTGTGTCCAGATAAGTCTTGCAGATTTATTTGAACACAAGCGTTTTTTGAATACAGCCTGACGGCAATTTACCAACAAAAGGGAAGAAGTAAGACTTCTCCGTTGTTCGCACTCAGCTGTATGTCTCAATCAAACACGCCATTAAACAGATTGACCGCCTCTACCTTCTTTTCAAGAGCCACTTTTGCATAAACTTCGGTTGAAGTTATGCTTCCATGTCCCAAAACATCCTTCACTGCTGATATGTCTGCTCCTGCAGAGATAGCCAACGATGCTGTCGTGTGCCGTGAGCAATGGTAGGTTATATGCTTGGATATTCCTGCTACCTCCATCCATTCTTTCAGCACCACTTCCACTGTTGTAGATGTGATTGTCAAGTTGTGGAAGATGTTGTCTATACCTTCTTCTCTTTTAGGCATCCACTTCTTTGTTTCTTCCGACAAGGGGATGGTTACTCTGTCCTTGGTCTTGACTTGGATATGGTCAATGTATTCCGTCTTGCCGTCAGCAGCCTTATGGATTTCACTCCAGTTCAAGGTTTTCATGTCGCTATATCACAGACCTGTGAAACAGGAGAATAGAAAGGCTTTCTTCACCAGTTCATAACGGCATGGAGTGTTCATCACCTTCTTTATTTCCTCTATCGTCAGAAACTCACGCTCAGCCACTCGCTTCTGTGGCTTCTCCTTTGCCTCCAACAGCAAGAATGGATTTTGTTCAATCAGTCCGTCCCTTATTGCCTTTGCCAATGATGAGCCGAAATAGTTGACGAACATACGGCAAGTGGTGGTGCTGAGTTGTTTCTTTCCATCATTGTAGGTGCAAGTCTTCAAAAAAGTAATGAAGCCTTTGCAAAACTCCTTATCCACATCTTTCAGCAGAAACTCTGGCTTGCCTATATATAACAAGTATTGGTCAATGCGAGCATGAGTGTTGCGCTTGGTCTTCATGGAAGACTCAGACAACTCGGCATTGTACTTCACAAAGTCATCCATCCACTTGGTAAGTGTCATGCGTGACTTCTTCACCTTGTCCCAATCCACAAGACCCTCTCTCTGGATGTCAAGAATGCGCTGCGCCTTGATTTGCTCTGCCAACTTTCTTGTATTGGCGTTTTGCAACTTGGTAGTAGCGTTGATTTCTGGCACAAGATAGAGTTTCAACGTTTCTTTCTTCCTCAATCCCTTCTGGTAAATGTCAAGATAGAGGCTGATGTTGCCACCTGCTATCTTCTTTTCTCGGATGCGCACAGGCTCCTTCAAACGGATTTCTTTCTTCTTTCGTCCCATTTTATTTCCTTTCTTTTCTGATGTCAATATATTCTTTTATTGCTGATTATCAAGCATTTAACTTGCAATACAAAGATAATACAGCGAGGGACAAAAACGAGACAAAAGTGGGTAAACAATCCGCCAATTTAGGAAAGAATAACGAACCAATCCAAAATTGGCTTTCATTCCTAATAGACTGTAAATCAGTAATATTACATCACCTTACTATCCTTTCATTTCCGATGGTTAGACCCGCTTGGGATAATTGGAAGCCGATCCCGATAAGCAGGCAGAACCAGGGTGGATGAATCTTTCTTATCCGCAATACAACGCCAAACTCCATCTCTCCTATAAAGAGATCAACAACGATACCGCCCTGAATCATTATCTCGAAGACTGTCATCATCTGGCCTATACGCATACGATAAAGGCCGAATCGATCAACGAAAAATATTTCAAGAATCGGGAAATTTTCGGACTCATTTATTATATCGAAGGAAATACCGCTTCTTCCACTCAATTTTTCATCACCGATTCCACCCGTCATTTTCTGCGCGGAGCTTTATATTTCAACCAGCACCCCGATAAAGATTCTTTGGCTCCGGTCATCGATTATTTACGGGAAGACATCGTCACTCTGATGGAAACACTCCGCTTTAAAAACAAATGAAAAAACTTCTATTTCCCGGCCGTATAGGGAACCGGTACTTCCAGTATACGACACAACATCGGTAACAAAGCGGTCATCTGACACTCCTGAGGTAAGTCCTGAGGTACCCCAGCCCCATACAGATAAAGCGGAACCCGGTTTCTCTTGCTATAGCGCGCATAATTGTCTTCCCGTTCCTTTAGGGTTGGAATCCAGGTCGGTACCAGGGAATACAAAATATCTCCGCTCCGTTTCTGAGAAAAAGCATTCTGAAACAAGACTTCCTTACCTGCCGACGACGCATTATGAGTCAAGGAATAAGCAGTCAGTACATGTCCGACCCCCTCGAATTCGATCATAAAATCAGCGATCTTATCCTGCATCTCTTTCAAAGAAATTTTTTTCTGTTCGATCAACTGACGATCCAGGTAAATTTGTTCGGCATCATAATCCAAAATCCATTCCCCTTCTCCATATACCAGGTTCAAGAAAGACTTCAATAAGGCAACGGCTTTAAAAATACTGAAATATCCGGAGGTCAATCTCATCTTGGCCAATTCTTCCGGCAACAATTCACGGGCTTCGGAAAAAGTTAGAAAAACGGTATAATTTCCTTTTCCCACCCGGCTATCCAATTCATTCAAAAGCTTTTCGACATCCCGGTCCAATCGCATCACGACATCCTGAAATTCGCGGGAATATACGCCATAATCCCGGTTCATATAGTCCAGACAGGAAAAATTCAGTGCCAGTAAATCAGCATCGTTATCATGCCCGAGTTGCTCCGTCTTGAGTAATTCAAGCGCTAAATCCGTCACCAGGGTATTAGCATAAGGAGTAGCTTTTAAAATCCGATAGGTATCGAATTTCCGTTTCGCCTGTGCCAAATCGTAATAAAAATTATTTCCCAAACCGATCTTGTTCTTCAAACGCAGGGAGGTTGCATTACCATCCTCATCCCCCAAAGCCATCCACCCCCGGCGAATAAAAAAATCGCTTTCCATTTTGGCATTATAAGCCTGCAGCCACCCCGGCAACGAATCGGCATAATAATCGGAAGAGATCCATTTACCTGACTCTTCACTCAACCAAATAGCCATATTCGCACAGCTTCCTCCACTCAGAACCGCCTCTTCCCCATTGACAGCAACACTATATACTTTCGAAAAAACATTATTCATCTTCATAGCACATCCGAGTGTCAAGGCTTGTAAGCCTTCAGGACTAAGCCCTTTGACTCCATCTTCCCCCAACATCAGGCAGTTATCCGAGATCACATTATTCTGCCGCTTTCCTCTCAAACGATCGTACCAATCGTGAGCGATCACCCCATGTTCGGATGGCAATAAACCCGTATAAATCGTTGCCTGATCCACTCCGGTCTGCGAATACAGATACCGGTAATCGGCCATCATCTCTCTACCTTGCCCACAAATTCTCTTCAAGCCTCCTTCTGCCAAATCGTTCTTATAAATAGTTACCCACTCCGGATAAAAATTACTGACTGTAATCCCTACGATCAATTTCGTCTTATTCTCAGCAGCCATCGATACCATTCCCTGCAGTATCAACAAAAATCCCAGTATCCCCTTTTTCATTTATTTTCAAATTAGATATCATAACCCTTGATCGTACAAAGGTATAAAAACAACCCTTAAAATAGTATGTCGTTCCATGAAATCCTATCAAAAACAGAATTGAAACAATTTTCTTATTATCAACTATATTTTAAAAGAAAAAAGATCGAATAAATAATAATTTACAACTTTAAATTGGCGCTATCCCATTTTGTTTATTATATTTACGGCATCAAACCGAATTTTGCAGAACAATGACAGAACAGAGATTTCAACTGGCAGAAAAATTACGAACCTATATTTCGAAATACGGAATTAATGATTTCAACGAAGAACACTTGCAAAAGGTGGGCCTGACCTTAGAAGAACTGAAAGAAAATTTCACCGACCGCAAAGACATTGTCAAAGCCATACTGGAGCATGAACGGAGATGTTTTGAAGAAATCTTCAATGAATACAATTTCGAAGGGTGGAACGCTATCGATATTATGTTGATCGTCAGTGATGAAATCAACAACCGTTTTTTCAATGTATCTCCTTCGTTCACCATTATGTTATCGAAAGCTTTCCCGGATATTTTCGAAGAACATATGCAAATGCGTTCGGATTTTATCTATGAGAAGATTAAAATCAATATCGAGAAAGGCATGGAACAAGGCATGTATAAGAAGGATATTTCAAGTGAAATGATCGCCCGGATGTATATCGCCAAACTAAACGATATTCATAATCCGGATATTTACCCTCCGGAAGGATTTACTTTTGCAACGATATTCAATAATTTGATAGACGGAGTCATCAAAAACATTACCAACGAAGAAGGAAGAAGATATTACAAACAACGCAAACAATTGTATAGTATTCTGAACTTCAGATAATCCCATTTTACTAATCAATACCTAAATGCAATGAAATACCAGATCGATGATATAGACAGAAAAATTCTATCCTATCTTGTAAAAAATGCCAGAGTACCTTTTTTGGAGATTGCCCGTGAATGCGGTATATCCGGCGCAGCTATTCACCAAAGAGTGAAAAAAATGGAAGATGCCGGCATCATCGAAGGTTCACGATTCATTGTAAAGCCACGCGCACTGGGATTCAAGATTTGTGCTTTCATCGGGGTCATTCTGGATAATGCTTCCCAATATAAAAAAGTTGTCAAAGAAATAGAAAAGATCCCCGAAGTAATCGAATGCCATTTCATCACCGGTCACTACTCCTTTTTCCTGAAAATCCGGTGTAACAGCCACCAGCATCTGATGGATATCCTGATCAATACTCTGCAAAATATTCCCGGTATTGCTAAAACCGAATCTTTCATCTCCCTGGATCAGCTCATCGAAAAACAGGTGGATATTTGTACGGAGGAACAATAAAGGCGAAAAGGCTTAAAAGCTAAAGGCTAAAAGCGAGAAGCGAGAAGCTGAAAAGATAAAAAAGCAAAGAAGCTAAAGGTTACCTTCTCGCCTTTAGCTTCTAGCTTTTAGCCTCTTCTAGCTTTTAGCCTCTAGCTTTTAGCCTCTAGCTTTTAGCCTCTAGCTTTTTACTTTTTACCTTCAGCTTATCGTTTTCCTTATCGCAGTCGACATAGAGGGTACCGCCTTCGGGAAGGTCGCCTTTGATGATCACTTCGGCTAATTCATCTTCCAGGTATTTCTGGATAGCCCGTTTCAACGGACGTGCTCCATATTGAGGATCATACCCTTTCTCGGTCAGGAATTCTTTTGCAGCATCCGAAACCTGGATGTGGTATCCCAATTCACCTACCCGCTTGAGCAGTCCTTTCAGTTCTATATCTATGATCTTATGGATATCTTCCTTACTCAAAGGATTGAAGACGATCACATCATCGATACGATTCAGAAATTCAGGAGAAAAGGCACTCTTCAACGCTTTCTGCACGACACTCTTGGCATAATCGTTGTCATTCGTCTTATCGGCAGCCATAAATCCGATACCACGTCCGAAATCTTTCAATTGCCGGCTTCCGATATTGGAAGTCATGATCACAATCGTATTTTTAAAATCGACGCGCCGCCCCAAACTATCGGTCAACTGGCCGTCATCCAGCAACTGCAGGAGGATGTTGAATACATCGGGATGTGCTTTTTCAATCTCATCCAATAATACTACCGAATAAGGTTTACGTCTCACTTTCTCCGTCAGCTGTCCGCCTTCTTCGTATCCTACGTATCCGGGAGGTGCCCCGACTAACCGGGAAACAGCAAATTTCTCCATATATTCACTCATATCGATCCGGATCAGCGAATCAGGCGTATCGAACAGATATTGTGCCAATACTTTGGCCAATTGAGTTTTTCCGACACCGGTAGGCCCCAGGAAAATGAACGATCCGATCGGTCGGTTGGGGTCTTTCAATCCGGCCCGGTTCCGGTGTATCGCTTTAACGATCTTTTCAATCGCTTCCTGTTGTCCGACGACACTATCCGCCAATTCTTCACGCATCTGCAACAATTTCATACCCTCGGTCTTAGCGATCCGTTTTACGGGTACTCCGGTCATCATTGCCACTACTTCGGCCACACTCTCTTCATCGACCACCACCCGGTTTTCTTTCAATTCTTTCTGCCAGTTGTCTTTTTCCTGCTCGAGCTGGGCCAGCAATTGGCGTTCTTTATCCCGAAAAGCAGCTGCAACCTCGAAATTCTGTTGTTTGACCGCTTCTTTCTTCTTATTCTTGATTTCTTCCACCGATCTTTCCAACTCTTCGATAACCTGAGGCACATGGATATTGGCGATATGTACCCGTGAACCGGCCTCATCCATCGCATCGATCGCTTTGTCAGGCAACGCCCGGTCGGAAATATAACGCGTCGTCAGCTTGACACAGGCCTTGATCGCCTCATCGGTATAACGGACGTTGTGATGATCCTCGTAGCGGGATTTGATATTGTTCAGGATTTCGACCGTTTCATCGAAAGAAGTCGGTTCGACCAATACTTTCTGGAAGCGTCTTTCCAAAGCACCGTCTTTCTCGATATTCTGCCGGTATTCGTCGAGGGTCGTCGCCCCGATACACTGAATCTCCCCTCTCGACAGCGCAGGTTTCAGCATATTTGCCGCATCCAGGCTACCTCCCGACCCTCCGGCTCCTACAATGGTATGAATCTCGTCGATAAAAAGGATAATATTTTTGTTTTTAGCCAATTCGTTCAGAATGGCTTTCATCCGCTCTTCAAATTGTCCCCGGTATTTCGTACCTGCAACAATAGACGCGATATCCAAAGCTACTACCCGCTTATCGAACAATACCCGTGACACTTTTTTCCGGATGATACGGATCGCCAACCCTTCGGCAATAGCCGATTTACCGACCCCCGGTTCTCCGATCAACACCGGATTATTTTTCTTCCTCCGGCTCAGAATTTGGGCCAATCGTTCGATTTCCCGGTCTCTCCCTACGATCGGATCGAGGGTACCTTCTTCGGCAGCTTTCGTGATATCTATACCGAAATTATCCAATACCGGTGTATCCGATTTAGCAGGCCCGTTCTGACGATAGGGATTGTACATCGATTCTTCGTCACCTGCATCCTCGTCTTCATCGGATTCTTCTCCATAATCGGATTGCATACGGGTTTTCTCCTTCAGCAGTTGTTCTTTAAACTTCTCGTAATCTACTCCCATAGAATTAAACAATTTTGTGACAAACCCTGCCTGATTTCTCAACATGGCCAACATCAGATGTTCCGACTCTACTTCCTCATCCCCCAGCTTCCAGGCCTCCTCGATGACCCGTTTAACAATACTGTTGGCAGCCAGGGTAAGATCCAGCTCATCGGGCATCTCTTCACTCTTATCCCTTTGCTTATTCAGTTTCTGTTCGATTTTTGCTTTCACCTCATAAAAATCCACTCCCAAAGCGATCAGAACATCGATAGCCCTGGCCTGATCCATCCGCAACATCCCCAGAAACAAATGTTCGGGTGAAACCTTCGTATTCCCCAAACGCTTTGCCTCTTCACAAGCTAAGTCTATTATTTCTTTCAATTTTTTGTTATCGTTTTTTGTCATATCCTCGTTTATTACTTCGTTGATGCAGCAGGGTATTCCCTATTATTTCAGTAATTCGTAAAATTCTTCTTCAGAAATAATCCGGGTACCCAATTTTTCTGCCTTTTTCAATTTACTACCGGCATTTTCGCCAGCCAACAAATAGGCGGTCTTGGCTGAAACAGAATCGCTGACCTTTCCCCCTGCATTCAAAATCAACTCTTTGAAGTATTCGCGGGGCCGGGTCAGTGTACCGGTAATCACAAATGTTTGCCCTGTCAGGCTATCGTTTCCTGTTTCCGTTTCTCCTATTTCTGCTTCTACGCCATAATCGATCAGACGTTTCACCAATTGTCTGTTTTCTTCTTTACCAAAATAGCGCAAAATACTATTAGCCATCTGTTCACCGATATCTTCTACTTCGGTCAATTGCTCAAAATCGGCTTCCATCAGCCTGGTCAGTTCCCGGAAACTTTTAGCCAGATTACGGGAGGCAGTCTCTCCGATATACCGGATTCCCAAAGCATTCAATAAAGCGGGAAAACCGGCCGTTTTCGATTTTTCGATACCGGCGATTAAATTATCTACCGATTTCTCCTGCATCCGATAAACGGATAAAGTATTCAATTTCCGTACCAATTTTTCATTAGAACGGAAAAAACGGACAATGCTATCGGCTTCATCTGCATCGATCCCCTCAACAGCCCGGATTTCAGCAGCAGAAGCCACAGATAATTCATAAATATAATCGAAGCGGGCTGCCAATAAGTCAGCTTTATGCCAATTTATCCCCGGAATATTCAATGCATAGACGACATAATCCAAAGGAATATTTTCAACGGCACCTGCTTCTTTCAAGCGTTCTACGGTCTGATTAAAAGGAGTACGAAAGTAATCCAATATCCGGTTTACCGTCGTTTCATCGCCTATCACCGCTGAAAGCTCTTGTTTCGAAGCAGCGGCATAAGCTTCCAGGCTACCGAAATGACCAGCCAACGTCTCTGCATTTCGGGAAGAAATATTCTTTATTCCGATTTCAAATCCATAAATCACTTTTGCTAAAGGGATACTGGTCATTTCGAAACTCTCGGGGTAAACAATTTTTTCGAGTCCGATCAATTCCTCTCGCTTTGCCGGTAATCCATAAATATCGGCCACATCCCGGATCAGCCTTTTACCCAGTAATAACTCGATCGTTTCTTCTCCCATCCCCTCTATATTCATCGCCTTACGGCTAACGAAATGTTCGATTTTTCCGGCTATCTGAGGTGGACAATGGTCTTCATTCGGGCAATAATGATTGGCTTCACCTTCTATCCGTATCAATTTTGTTCCGCATTCGGGACAACACGTAATGAATTCGACAGCTGCGGCTCCTTCCCTGCGTTTAGCCCGGTCTACCCCCACAATCTTCGGAATAATTTCTCCCCCTTTCTCCACATACACCGTATCATGTTCGTGTAAATCCAGGGAAGAGATGATATCTGCATTATGCAGGGAAGCCCTTTTCACCGTAGTGCCGGCAATATGCACCGGTTCCAGATTGGCTACCGGCGTGACGGCACCTGTCCGCCCTACCTGATAAACCACATCGATCAGGGGCGTCTCCACCTGTTCGGCCTTAAACTTATAAGCAATGGCCCAACGGGGAGATTTTGCCGTATATCCCAGCAAATGCTGCATCCCGATATCATTGACTTTGATCACAATCCCATCGATCGGAACCGGCAAACCCGTCCTTTCTTTATCCCATTTTGTGATAAAGGCCCAAACTTCTTCAAACGAATCGGCCAAGTGAATGTAAGGAGGCATATGGAAGCCCCATTCTTTAGCTTTCATCAAGTTTCCGTAATGGGTTTCCGCCGGAGTCACTTCGCCGGGAATATAGTAAAGAAAACAATCCAAATGCCGTTTCGCTACCAGCGAAGAATTCTGTAATTTCAAGGTTCCAGCAGCAGCATTCCGGGGATTGGCGAACAAAGGTTCTCCGGCCTCTGCTTTTTCCTGGTTCAAGCGATTGAATACCGAAAAAGGCATCAGAATCTCCCCCCGGATCTCGAATTCGGGCGGATAATCCCCTCTCAACTTCAAGGGTACAGTGCGAATCGTCCTGACATTAGCCGTGACATCGTCTCCCTTCACGCCGTCTCCCCGGGTAACCGCCTGAGTGAGCTCACCGTTCACATAAGTCAGACTAATCGAAGTCCCGTCGTATTTCAACTCACAAACATACTGCACCCGGTCACCGACCACTTTCCGCACCCGCTGATCGAAATCCCGCAATTCTTCTTCGCTATATGTATTTCCCAAAGAAAGCATCGGATATTTATGAGCGACCTGAGTAAATTCCTGATTGATATCCCTCCCTACCCGTTGGGTCGGGGAATTGGGATCGTACATCTCCGGATACTTTTCTTCCAGTTTTTCCAAATCGTGCATCAACCCGTCGAACTCCCGGTCTGAAATCTCCGGTGCATTTTCGATATAATATTTATAATTATGATATTCAAGCGCTTTCCGCAACTCCAAAATCCGATCTTTCTCTGTTTGCATATCTCTTGTTTTATCCTTTACAAAGGTAAGGAAAATTTTGGCGTACCTCTTTCAAACTTAAATGTAAAAACGCAAAATTTGCAAACGCAAGCCGGTGTTAAAATAAAAAAGGCAATCAGGCTTATTTCTAAAATTTATAATTTAATTTAGATGCTCTAAAAAAATAGGTGATATATGAAGAAAGTTCTGTTTTTTATTCTACTTCTCTGGTGCCCGTTTTCAATCGTTTCGGCACAATTCGTCAATTTCGGTCAGGATAGGCCTTCCCTGCGCTGGAAGCAAATCAAAACCGACGATTTTCAAATTATATACCCGGATTTTTTCGAAGAAAACGCCCAAAAAGCAGCTTCTATTTTCAGTCTTTTATACCACCATGCCAACACACTGCAATTACACCCCAAAAAGATATCCATCATCATGCATGCCGACGGAGGTGTTTCCAATGGGAATGTAGCCCTGGCACCCCGGAAGAGTGAACTTTACACCATGCCTTCCCAAGATCCCACGGATGATTGGCTGGAACATTTGTGTGTACACGAATTCCGGCATGTCGTGCAGCTCGACAAGGTAAACCAGGGACTTACCAAAGACCTGTATTATCTCTTCGGGGAGATTTTTCCTATTGCAGTAGTCGGTGTATATGTACCGATGTGGTTTATGGAAGGAGATGCCGTATGTTTTGAAACTGCTGTCGGCCATCTCGGCCGAGGACGTTCCCCGGAATTTCTGAACGAAATGAAAGCCCAAATCCTGGAAAAAGGGATTTACAATTATTCGAAAGCCGTACTGGGTTCAAACAAAGATTTCGTGCCCAATCGTTACACTATGGGGTACTTCATGACCGCCAACTCCCGGGTCAATTACGGTTCGGATATCTGGGCAAAAGCGCTGGAACGCACCGGAAGACGCCCTTACGGCATTACTCCCTTCGCCACCAGCCTGAAGCTTTCCATGCAGGGCAAGCGGGACAGTCTCTGGCGGGACAGTACATTCCGTTCTCTGTTTATCGATCCCGACAGTGTCCGCCAGGCCAATACCTACCGGGATGCCAAGCGTACCCTTTACCGGGATAATTTTTCCGAATTGCAACAGCGCTGGATGCGGGAGGCCTCTCTCGTATCGTCTCCATTCGATACACTTCCCACCCACAACAAGTATTACACGAATTACTACAATCCCACCCCGATTTCTTCCGGCAAAGTGATTGCTTATAAAAAAGGGCTGCAACAAACGGGAGCTTTCGTTCTCTTGCACAATCAGAACGAAAAACTCCTCCGGCGTACAGGGATTCTGGACGACTATAAATTTGCCTTCAACAACGACCAAATAGTCTGGAGCGAATATTACAATCACATCCGTTGGGATCAGGGCGGACGTATGCGTTTAAGCAGTTACGACCTGAATACCGGTAAATACAAACGCTATAAAAGCCGGAACAACCGTTTTTCTCCTTTCGCGATGGGCCAGGAGTGGGGCTGTGTAGAAGTGGACCATTGCAACCGATCTTATCTGGTCTTGCTCGACTCGACTTTGAGCCGGGAAACCGGGCGTATTCCGGCAGAAGCGAACGAACTATTCATCCATCCGTCTTACCACGAGGGTAAAATCACCACAGTCGTCCAATCCCCCCGAGGCTTGAGTCTGGTATCGATCGATCCGGTCACTCACCGGCGACATACCGTCTGTCCTGCGATCTATTACGAACTGGACCACCCGGTTGCCGGAGACAGTCTATTGATCTACAGAGCTTCTTACAACGGTAACAATGCTTTCTACCGTTGGACCGCACAAGGTCCGGTGAATGTGCTGAACAGTAAGTACGGGCTACAGTTCCCCACCCTCAGTGCGGATAAAAAACAGTTGTATTTTTCTTTCTACACAGCAGACGGCTATAAACCCGGGCATATCGACCTGGCCGGATTACAGGAACAGCCGACGGTCTATCAGCAATTCCGGTTAGCCGACTCGATGAAACAGGAAGAAAAATGGCATTCTGCTTTCCAATACGATTCTATCTATCCTTCCCGGAAATACAATAAATTCACCCACCTTGTCAATATCCACAGCTGGGGACCGGTAGAAGCCGATCTGAACGATATGGACGTCGACTTCGGTGCGGTAGTTTACTCTCAGAATAAGTTGAGCACCTTATCCTTTACTGCCGGTTATATCTTAAAATCGGGTTATGACCACGGGGCCTGGATGCTGAATGCCAGCTACAAAGGCTGGTGGCCGGTATTCGATTTCGACCTGTATAGCGGGAGATACGATTACGAATCTTTCAACGAAGGTTTTTTCCTGCCTACCCGGCAAAAAGAAACTTTTTATGCACAATATAAAGCCTGGCGTTCTTCGGCTGAGGTTACGGTCCGGTTTCCTTTTACCCTGTCTGCCCGCCAATATAACCGGACCTTACAACCTTATGTCCGTTACCGGTTTGTCGGATTACACCATGAAAAATTAAATAAACTCTACACCTGTAAAATAGCAGAAGCGAACACTATATGGATTACACAAGTCGATCCGAACTTTTACCAGGTGAACGAGCCTTCCCGGTTTTATCAATTGCTGGAATACGGACTTTATTTTACCAATCAAACCCGTATGACTACCCAGGAGATCAATCCCCGCTGGGGCCAAACTTTCAGTGCAGGTTACACTCACAGCCCTCTGGAACATATAGACCTGGGCTATCAATGGTGGGGAGACGGACACCTGTATTTTCCGGGCTTCACCACCAATCATTCCCTGTCGCTATACGGAGGCTTCCAGCATATGTCGCACAAAGAGCGGAATTATAGCAATAAAATTCTTTACCCCAGAGGGATCACCCTACCTGGCTACGAAATAGCCAGCTTGCGTACCGGTTACCATATGCCGATCGCTTTCCCGGATCTGCCCCTGAGTTCATTGCTCTATCTCAAAACTATAAACGCCGCCGTATTCTACGATTGGGGTAGCAGCCGCAACAAATTCGGCAAAGCTACTTACTCCTCCTATGGAATAGAATTGACCACGGACACCCACTTCTTCCGGTTAACCTATCCGATCCGTCTCGGTATCCGCACCGGCTACGAAACACAACATAAAAAGATGTTCGCCGACCTGATTTTCTCTATCGGACTGAGTATTTAAGATAGATGACAGGTGTCATCTATCATCTTTAATGGCAAGGTATATACAAAGAGTCGTCCCGGGGGATAATCAATACTTCGGACCGGGCGTGTTTACGGTAAAGCCGGACAGTATAGGGATAGTAAAAGGGAAATAAGCGGAACGGACGCATCATCAGGGTTATCCCCGGAGAAAGATCCTGCAAAACCTTTATCAGGCTTTTTTCAAAACTTTTCTCTTCATTCACCACCTCGTAGCGGGCTTCGGAATGCTTTAAGATACGCTCCATAAATGCTAAATTATTGCGGACCATGGCCGCAATATGCTCATCTTTTTCCCAGGGAACGA
The DNA here is from genome assembly GCF_000190535.1 of Odoribacter splanchnicus DSM 20712. Lineage (GTDB taxonomy): Bacteria > Bacteroidota > Bacteroidia > Bacteroidales > Marinifilaceae > Odoribacter > Odoribacter splanchnicus. Next base: position 225,281 of record NC_015160.1, on the reverse strand, counting down.
TGATTTCGATCCGACACCCGGGATGATGCCGCTGCAGGAAATTAGCCCAAATCCCTTTTTCTTTATTTTCCTTCAAATAACCTACCGGAATTTTCAGCTGCTGAAAAGTATCGGCAGAAAAATGATCCTGCAAAACAAGTACCGGTTTATTCAAAGCATACACGTACTTCATCAACCGATAAAAAGAATATGATTTCCGCTTCAACAAACAAAGAACACTATCCTCTCCCATGCAGGCTGAAAGCAGTTTTCCGCTACCGGGTATTTTTTCACATCTATACCGCCATCCATATAACCGCCCGATGTTTTCGGCACATTCACGGATTTCTTCTATCTCCTGTTTATAAAAAGCTACAATTTCGTATTTCATCATCTGGATTTATCTAAAGTACCCTTATTCCCCGACCGTCCCTCGTCCGATCAGGCCGGCTATCCCCATCGATACTAAGGATAAAATAAACACTTATAATTTATGGGACGACTGAGATCCCGGAAATATCCGGCCGCCAGTCTGGTTGTATAAAAGTTACTTTCGATAAGCATCGTCATCTCTTTATCCTCATATAAAGGAGTAATATCGATCATCCCATCCCCATCGATCCGATACATTTGGTCCGGAAAAAACGTTATATCCCCTTTCACCACTTCTCCCCCGGCTTGAAATTCTCCTCTTACCAATTCTCCGTTATTCACTCCATAATAGAGATACACCTTTGCCCCGGCATCAGGTATTTCTACATCGGGCTGAGCTTCATTTATATAAAACACCTTTACCGTAAACCCTTTTTCTTCTACGACAGGTTCGACCTCGTCCTCATGCCCGGAAGAACATGCCTGAACAATCAGAAGCAAAGAACAAACTATTATTGGCAGTACTACATTTCTTATCATACCTATGCGACAATATTTTTTGAAGACACGAAAATACATAAACAAAAATCACAACAGGGTAAATATTTATTATCCATATCCCACCATCATTATATATATTGAGGATATATCAAAACTAAATTGAATGCTCGATAAAGTTACAGATTATAATGAATAAGCACAAAAGAGCCTTATCAAGCTTATTAAAGGATAATGACAAGGTTCTTTTATTATAAACAAGAATAGACAATTTTCAGATTGTAAGTTCATAGCCATCAAATTTGAATTTTGATACACCCTCATACAATTTATAAATTAGTTTTCTTTGGTGATATATACAATCTATACCACCCTGTATAATATTTAGAATTAAAAGTAGGTTCTGTATAATCAACAACTGCCTGCTCCCTAGGGTTTGTTCTTGGTTTATAATGATATCTAAATTCATCACTAATTACAACAGGGTCAGCAAAGTTAATAATAACTTCACCCAATTCATCCCCTCCAAGTGTTTTAGTTATAGTATTAGACACATTTAAAACTTCTTTTATTGTTGAACCAAATTTTACTCCAAATTTCACTTTCTCACCAAAACTTGCATCAAAACCAAAATTAGTTGCAAATTCGATACTAGAACTTATTGAGTTCACTTCAGTTTCTTGTCCATCTACCTCTTCTATTGCAATCTTAATTGTTGCTCCATAATTTTCTAAATCCCATTCAAATAATGGTAAATCAAGGTCAACTCGCTTAGATTTCAAACCTACAAGTTTATAAACGGTATAACCAGGCATACCCGGACGAGAAATTACTCTCTCTACTTCAGCCCTAAATAATTGATCAGGTTTTAATCGAAAAAAAGATTTATATTCAGTTCCTATAGTCGACTTACTACCAACGTAGGTTGTAACCTTAAATTCATATTCACCTTCAGTCCAAGTAATTATAGAACTATTTGCAGGTAAAACTCCACCAATCGGAATACTACTTTTAGGATCCCCATCCTGATCTGCTATTTTTCTATAAAATCCGAGAGCATCCCCCATCAGTTCAAATCCAACTAAAAATTCTTTCATATTATAATCAAAAGGTCCTTTATCAGTAGTAGGAGTTATTCCATAATATATATAATCTCTTTGCCAACCAGTTGTATTTTTATATATTTTATAAGCTTCGTAAGTTTTCTTCATATTTGCAGGAAGATAATCCTCAGGATTATCGACCTTAGGTAAAGGAACAGGTCGATCAGGTCGATTTGCACGTGTCTTAGTATTAACCAAGTCTTTTCCATGTAAATTATTAAAAATTTCATCAACAAATATAAGATTAGTCTCTTCTATATTTTCAGAAACAGTTTTACTTAAAATCTCCCCATTCCTTACAATTCGTTCATTCTCTTTTACAACAACGACAGGGAAACCTGGTATAATATCTGCTGGAAAAACTTCAGTTTCTCCGTTTCCGTAATAAATTTTCACATCATTATTGTCAGAAACTTTTACTGCAACAGCAGGTAATTCATCAATTGTATTCCAACTATGAACAGAAAAAGAATTTTCAGGGAGAGTTGGTACAAATAAAGTTAAAGTCGGCAGTTGCTTATGAATACATTTCAATTCATCTGAGGTTAAATATTTTTCTAAATATTCCTCTAAAGTAACTCCATTTTTCAATTGTTTGTCTTTAATCAAACAATAAAGAACATCATAATCAAAATCAATTTGCTTCAAAGCTTCTTCTTTTATTAAAGAACGTACTTCTTCGTTTTGGCCCAATACTTTCACCAAAGCAGAACTAAACTTTTGTTTCAAAATCAAATTGCTTTCGCTTTGTTCCAAAAAAGTTGCAGACACAACATTTTTATCAATATCATTTAACGACTCATTACAAGAAGCGACTGATAAATATACTAAAAAAACTAATACAAAATTCTTCATCATCTAAAAATTAAATAAAAAAAATTCTTACATCTATAAATTCAATTCATAACAATGAAACTTTAATCATTTCAAATGTACTTTCTTTCGATTTTCATTTATAGTTTGATTCCTCCTTTCTTTTACTACAATTTTGTAAAACCGAAACCAAATACATATTCAAATTAACTCTATAAAATTAAATATAAAAAAATTAATTTCAAAATATTTAAAACAATATTTAGGTAATCTTTACCGATAATTTTAAAACAAGTTGAATCAGCATATTATTCTGTCGATAACCCGAACTGCAGGTCTGTAAACCAGATAAGGCAAATCTGAATTCGTGTATAGACAAATCCATATTAAATCCAATGTAAACCCAATATATAAGCAGATCATTAGTCAAATAAATAAGTTTTAATCCAGTTTTTATTCGAATTCAAATTGTTTTTTATTTATTCCGACCCTATCGTTTAGCATGAGTATATACAAGGCTACTGATAAATATGTTTATTTATATCAATTTTAAATTATCGCTTCCCGCAGAGGAGGTATTGTTTTTGAAGATAATTTCACTAATTTAGATGCATATAAATTAACCAAGGTATGACACCGGACGACATTATAAAATTACTCGACGCCACGTGTATTTGTGGGGCCCGTAAGCTTCACGATCCCATACAACATGCTTTTGCAGCAGATTTAATGAGCGATGTCTTGCGTCTGAATACGGAAGGATTGCTGTTGATAACGGGGATGGCCAATCCACAAGTCATTCGTACGGCAGAAATGGCGGATATTCCGTTTATTCTTTTTGTTCGTGACAAGCAGATCACGGCAGAAATGCAACAGCTGGCCGAGGAAAACGAAATCCTGCTATTGCGTTGCCGTCAAAGTATGTTCAGGGTATGCGGAGAATTGTATAAAGCCGGGCTTCTTCCGGTGTATTAAGAAAACATATGGAATTCAATTTTAATCTGGAAGGAGGAAATTTTTCACGGGCAGGGACCGCTTCCAGTGAGATAAAGAAAATATTGAAACAGCTCAACGTCGATGCCCTTTTAATAAAACGTATCGTCGTTGCGCTTTATGAAGCGGAAGTCAATGTCGTCGCTCATGCTTATGAGGGAGTGATGAACGTCGTGCTGGACGGGAAATCTATCGTCGTCACCATCACCGATAAAGGGCCGGGTATCCCCGATATAGCGAAGGCTATGCAGGAAGGCTTCTCGACCGCTTCGCCCGAAGTCCGGGAAATGGGATTCGGTGCCGGGATGGGATTACCCAATATGAAAAAAAATTGTGACCGGTTGAATATCGAATCTACCGTAAATGTCGGCACCAAAGTGACGATGACCACGTATCTGAGATAAGTCTTAAAATTACGAAAATGGGGAACGAGACATTTTATCATGCATTGAAGATCAACAGTGAGGTTTGCACAGGATGTACGCACTGCATGAATGTATGTCCTACGGCAGCGATCCGCATAAAATACGGTAAAGCGACCATCAACGAAGCCGCTTGTACCGATTGCGGCATGTGCCTGAAGACCTGTCCCCGTCAAGCCATTTATGTGGAACAGGACGATTTCAATCAGATTTTCAAATTCTCTTACCGGATCATCTTGTTACCTTCGGTCTTTATCGGACAATTCCCGGAAGATATCAGCGAAGAACAGATATTTTCAGAGTTGCACAACCTGGGATTCCATTATGTCATGGAAGTGGATAAATCGACCGGTCTGCTGATGGAAGAGACAAAGCATTATCTTCAGCAGCATCCCCGGCAGCGTCCTTTTATCTCCAGTTTCTGCCCGGCTGTCGTACGCTTGATCCAGGTACGTTTTCCTTCCCTGATCGGACATATCGTCCGCTTAAAGCAAGCCATGGATATTGCAGCCATCTATGTCAGGAAAAAATACATCGACAAAGGCATACCTGAAAAAGAGATCGGTGTTTTTTATGTCACCCAGTGTGCCGCTAAAATCGCAGCCATCAAGTGTCCCGTCGGCGAAGAAAGTTCTCCTGTAGACGGGGTGATCAATATGGATTTTATCTATAACAAAATCCTCCTTTCGATCAACCGACATAAATCCCAGGTTCTCCCCCGGGTACCGGAACAATACCATCTGACTCCGCAATCCATCCAATGGACCCTCTCGGGAGGAGAAGCTTCCAACTATCCGGGGCGTTGCCTGGCGATCGACGAAATCCATAATGTCATCGATATCCTCGAAAAACTGGAAAACGACGAACTGACAGATATCGACTTTCTGGAACTGAGGGCATGCGACCATTCCTGTGCCGGAGGGGCACTGGCGATCAACAACCGTTTTCTCACCATCGAAAGATTACAGAAACGGATGGAGAACTATATCAAATACAACTACATCTCTATCAATAAAATGCCCCGGTACAAGGATTTTCTGGTAAAACAAATGCAACTGAGCGGTGAAATTCCACCCCGGTCGATCGAAAAACTGGATGAAGACTTGTCGGTTGCTTTTCAGAAAATGGAAAAAATAACCCGCATTATGAAGGTTTTACCTCAGATAGACTGCGGGGCTTGCGGCACACCCTCCTGTCAGGCTTTGGCTCAGGATGTCGTGCAAGGGAAGGCCAAACTCAACCAATGTATATTCATGCAAAAAATCCTCACCCGGGAAGGGTTGCTTACCCCGGAAGAATCGATGGAATTATCGGCCAAAGTCTGGGGAATCGGAAAATTTGAAAAGAACGAAGAATAAAAATAAACGAACAAAGACATGACAGTCAGAGAATTGGCTACACAACTAAAATTAGAAGTCTGCTGTGGTGCGGCAGGCCTGGACAAAGAGATCAAAGGCGGCTATACCTCCGATCTACTGAGTGATGTGATGGGTAACGCCCGGGAAGGGAATATCTGGATTACGCTTCAGACACACAAAAATATCATGGCCATCGCTTCGCTGAAAGAACTGGCAGCCATTGTCCTGGTCAAAGGTTACCGACCGGAAGAAGATACCGTTTCCGAAAGTGAGGCAGAAGGCATACCCATCTTAAGTACTTCCAGACAGACATTCGAAATGACAGGCGAGATTTACGAACTTCTCCAGAAAAAGGAGCAGTAAAATGGACATTCGGGCCGACCTCCATATTCATACCGTCCTTTCCCCTTGCGGAGATCTGGAAATGAGTCCGGAGAATATTCTGCATTTCGCCCAAATCCAAGGACTGAATATGATCGGAATCACTGATCACAACTCCACCCGCCAGGCACCGATAATCCGTGATTATGGGAAAACGAAAGGTATATTCGTCCTTACAGGTGCTGAAATCTGCAGTAAAGAAGAAGTGCATGCCCTGACTTTTTTCGAAACCGACGAACAGCTTACTATTTTTCAGCATTACCTGGATGTACATTTACCCGATATTCCGAACGACCCGGAAAAATTCGGCTTCCAGGTTGTCGTCGATCCGGAAGAACAGATCATTTACGAAGAACCCAAACTATTGATTTCTGCCTTGAACCAATCGCTGGAAGAAATTGCACATAAAGTCAGGCAACTCGACGGTATTTTCATTCCGGCCCATATCGACAAACCCTGTTTCAGTATTCTTTCACAATTAGGATTCGTCCCGCCGGATTTACGTTATGATGCCCTGGAGCTCAGTAGTCATACCTCTCTTTCGAAATTCCTGTCCGGCCATCCCGAACTGAAATCCGCCTCTTTCATCCAGTCCTCGGATGCCCACTATCCCGGGGACATCGGAAAAATATATACCCAACTGAAAATAGAAGATTTTTCCTTCAAAAACATCCGGCAATCTATCCGGAATTTAATTACGTAATTTCACTCCTGCAATCGTTGTAATTTTATGAATTTAAATTAAATTTGAGGCCAGAAATAAATATTTAAAGTTTATTATCCCAATAAGTTAAAGAATATACCTATTCATGAAAGATTTGTCCTCTCATATGATGGATATCGTCCAGAATTCTATCCGGGCAGAGGCTTCGTGGATTCAGATCCGGATTTGCGAAGATCCGGAGGCAGATCTCTTTCTTATTGAAATTCAGGATAACGGTTGCGGTATGGATGAGGCGACTTTGGCAAGGGTCAGGGATCCTTTTTTTACCAGCCGGACAGTACGCAAAGTGGGCCTGGGAATTCCCTTGCTCCAGCAAAATGCCGAACGAACCGGAGGAAAAGTTAGTATCGTCTCACAGCCGGGTCAAGGGACTACTCTCACAGCCCGTTTCGGTCATTCCCATCTGGACCGTCCTCCTTTGGGAGATGTAGCAGAAACGCTTACGCTATTGGCAGCCGCCAATCCGGCCATCCATTTCAGCTACGATCATTCGACTCCCAGCGGTACATACCGGTTCGATACCCAAGAGATCATACAGGTGCTGGAAGGTGTACCTTTGGGACATCCCGAAATTCTTCCGGCCATACAAAATTTAATCCGGGAGAATCTCAAAGAAATACATGCCGATCAAAGCATGTCCATCAGGCAATCATAAAATCAATTATCACCTAATAACAGCTATATGGAAAAAATAAAATCACTCGCCGACCTGAAAAAAATCAGGGATAACGTTCAATCGAAAATCGATCTGCGCGAAAAAAGCGAGCATCCTGAAAATCTGATTCAGATCAAAGTCGCCATGGCCACTTGTGGAATAGCAGCAGGTAGTAAGGAAACGATGAATTACTTTCTGAACAATCTTGAAAAAAACGGTATTCAGGCCGTAGTCACTCAAACCGGCTGTATGGGTTACTGCTTTGCAGAGCCCACGGTAGAAATCACCAAACCGGGAAAAGAACCGATCGTATTCGGTCATGTCAACTGTGCTAAAGCAGAAGAGATCATCCAGAAATACCTGAAAAACGACGAATTGGTCGAAGGGATTATCCCGGTTAATTACCAAAGTATCTGATTCTATAACGTGCTAAATATTTTCAACTATTAATCGATAAACAACCCCATCTATGAGTTATAAAATGCATATTCTTGTCTGTGGAGGGACCGGTTGCCGTGCGTCAGCCAGTAAAAATATCATCTGCCGACTGGAAGATTGTCTGAAAGAACGTGCTCTGGAAGACGAAGTACAGGTCATCGCTACCGGCTGTTTCGGTTTCTGTGAGAAAGGTCCTATTGTCAAGATCATGCCTGACAATACCTTTTATGTACAGGTAAAACCGGAAGATGCCGAAGAAATCGTCAACGAACACATCATTAAAGGCCGCAAGGTAGAACGGTTATTATACAAAGAACCGTCTAAAAAAGTGACGGTCAGCGATTCCAAACACATGGAATTTTATAAAAAGCAATTACGCATCGCTTTGCGTAACTGTGGTTTTATCGATCCGGAAAACATCGAAGAATGTATCGGTCGTGACGGTTACAGCGCTTTAGCCAAATGTCTGACAGAGATGACTCCGGAAGCGGTTATCGACGAAATCAAACGATCCGGATTGCGTGGACGGGGTGGCGGCGGTTTCCCTACCGGTCTGAAATGGGAATTTGCCCGCAAATACCAGGCCGATCAAAAATATGTCGTTTGTAACGCCGACGAAGGGGACCCGGGAGCTTTTATGGACCGTTCGATTATGGAAGGGGATCCGCACTCCGTGATCGAAGCCATGGCCATTTGCGGTTACAGCATCGGTGCCAGTAAAGGACTGGTATACATCCGGGCAGAATATCCTCTGGCTATCGAACGGCTTCGTATCGCGATCGAACAAGCTGAAAAATACGGGCTGCTGGGAGAAAATATTCTCGGTACCGATTTTTCTTTCCATATAGAAATCCGTTATGGTGCAGGTGCTTTTGTCTGTGGAGAAGAGACCGCTTTGATCCACTCGATGGAAGGACACCGGGGCGAGCCCACGACCAAACCCCCTTTCCCGGCAGAATCGGGCTATTTGAATAAACCGACGAATGTCAATAACGTCGAAACACTGGCCAATATTCCTGTCATTCTCAACAAAGGGGCCGACTGGTTCGCTTCTATCGGAACAGAACGTTCGAAAGGAACCAAAGTATTTGCATTAGCCGGTAAAATCAATAATGTGGGCCTGATCGAAGTGCCTATGGGTACTACTCTCCGGGAAGTCATTTATGAAATCGGGGGAGGAATCAAAAACGGTAAAAAATTTAAAGCCGTACAAACCGGAGGTCCTTCGGGCGGTTGTCTCACGGAGAAACATCTGGATACTCCGATCGATTTCGACAACTTGCTGGCAGCAGGTTCGATGATGGGATCCGGTGGCATGATCGTCATGGACGAAGACGATTGTATGGTTGCTGTCGCCAAGTTCTATCTGGAATTTATCGTCGAAGAATCTTGTGGAAAATGTTCTCCCTGCCGGATCGGCAACAAACGGTTATTGGAAATCTTAACCCGGATCACCGAAGGGAAAGGCACGATGGAAGATCTCGACAACCTCCGTAACCTGAGCCAAGTGATTAAAGATACGGCTCTTTGCGGCTTGGGACAGACCTCTCCCAATCCGGTACTGTCTACACTGGAACATTTCTATGACGAATATGTCGCTCACATCCGGGATCACAAATGTCCTGCCGGAAAATGTAAGGCGTTGTTATCTTTCCGTATCGACCCGCAACTATGTGTAGGATGTACCCTCTGTTCACGTAATTGTCCGGTAGATGCAATCATCGGCGAACGGAAAGAAGCCCATTTCATCGACACGACTAAATGTATCAAATGCGGTACTTGTAAAGATAAATGCAAATTTAATGCGATAAGTGCCGGATAACCGAAGTATAACAGCCCATAACGAAAAAACATGGAACAAAATATAACTCTGCAAATAGATAATCATATCGTAGAGGTGGCCAAAGGAACGACGATTCTCGAAGCAGCCCGGGGAGTAGGTATTCAAATCCCCTCCTTATGCTATATGAATCTGAAAGACATGTGTATCACCAACCTTCCGGCTTCCTGCCGTATTTGTGTCGTCGAAGTCGAAGGACGGAGAAACCTGGCTCCGGCCTGTGCTACCCGTTGTGAAAACGGCATGAAGGTAAAAACCAGTAGCCTCAGGGTGCTCAATGCCCGGAAAACCGTACTGGAATTAATTCTCTCGGACCACCCCAACGATTGCCTGATCTGTCCGAAATCCGGGAATTGCGAATTACAAAACCTGGCCGTTAAATTAAAAATCCGCGAGATACCCTTTGCCGGTGAGCGGAATATTCTCCCGATAGAGACCTCTCCATCGATTGTCCGCGATATGAGCAAATGTATTTATTGCCGTCGTTGTGAGATGATGTGTAATGAAGTGCAAACCGTAGGGGCACTCGGTGCTGTAAACCGTGGTTTCATTTCAACGATAGCTCCGGCTTTCGACGAACCTTTATCCAATTCAGCCTGTACCTTCTGTGGTCAGTGTGTCGCCGTATGTCCGGTAGGAGCACTGACCGAAGTCGACCATACGAATCGGCTGATCAGCGATCTGAGTAATCCGAAAAAAACCGTTATCGTACAGACGGCACCGGCAGTACGGGCTGCACTCGGCGAGGAATTCGGTTTAACCCCCGGCACTTCTGTTACCGGAAAGATGGTAGCTGCTTTAAGACAATTGGGCTTCGACAAAGTGTTCGACACCGATTTCGCTGCCGATCTGACCATTATGGAAGAAGGAAGCGAATTACTGGATCGGTTGACCCGTTATCTCAAGGGTGATAAAGACGTATGCCTCCCTATTCTGACTTCTTGTTGTCCGGCCTGGGTCAATTTCTTCGAACATCAGTTCCCCGATATGCTGGATATCCCGTCGACCGCACGTTCACCCCAACAAATGTTCGGTGCTATCGCTAAAAACTATTGGGCAGAAAAGATGAACATTCCCCGGGAAGATTTGATCGTTGTATCTATTATGCCTTGTCTGGCTAAGAAATACGAATGTGCCCGGGAAGAATTCGCAACACAGGGCGATCCCGATGTCAACTACTCTCTTTCTACCCGGGAACTAGCCAGTCTGATCAAACGGGCCAATATCGATTTCAACAGCCTGGCGGACGAAGATTTCGATCATCCTCTGGGAGAATCTACAGGTGCCGGAGTAATCTTCGGAGCTTCGGGTGGTGTGATGGAAGCAGCATTGCGAACAGCTTACGAACTTTATACCGGAAAAACACTCGACAAAGTAGATTTCAAAGAAGTACGGGGTCTGGAGAACATAAAAAAAGCAACTATTAAACTCAACGGAGTAGAGCTCCATGTCGGTATTGCTCATGGATTGGGAAATGCCCGTAAACTTTTGAATGAAATCCGGGAAGGAAAATCCGAATTCCATGCGATCGAAATCATGGCTTGTCCCGGTGGTTGTATCGGAGGAGGAGGCCAACCTTTACATCATGGCAATTCGGCTTTATTAAAAGCCCGCAGTCAGGCCATTTATCAGGAAGACGAACATAAACCGCTACGGAAATCTCATGAAAACCCGGATATTATCAAATTATATGAAGAATATCTCGGAAAGCCGTTGAGCGAAAAAGCCCATCATTTATTACATACCCACTATTTTAATAAAGCAACCATTAATTGAAAACTATGAGCGAAATACAATTACCTCAGCATAAAATAGACAAGTTACTCGAAATCTGTGATGCTCATGGAAATCAGCCGGGAGAACTGATCAATGTCTTACATAAAGCACAGCATCTTTTCGGATATCTTCCGGCAGAAGTACAACGGATTGTTGCCGACAAGCTGAATATTCCGGTATCTAAGGTATATGGAGTAGTCACCTTTTATTCATTCTTTACTATGACCCCCAAAGGTGAACATCCGATTTCCGTATGTATGGGAACCGCTTGTTATGTCCGGGGAGCTGAAAAAGTACTGGATGAATTTAAACGGATATTGAATATCAATGTAGGCGAAACGACTCCCGACGGTAAATACTCTTTGTCCAGTCTGCGTTGTGTCGGGGCTTGCGGCCTGGCTCCCGTCGTGTTGATCGGCGAAAAAGTATTCGGACGCGTTGTTCCGGGTGACGTAGAAAAAATACTGAAAGAATTAGATTAGAACCTTTTATGATCGCTTAAAATCCACAGTACTCCGGAAACGGAATCCTGTGGATTTTTACATATTAACACATCCATATACTTATTTTTTTATTTCTTTTTGCTTACATGTTATAGCTTATCATTGTCATCTCCACTTCAATTTGAATTATATCCTGTTTTTCAAACAGATTTATCAATTATAATTTGGTTATTTTATCTAATTTCTTTAATTTTATAGTGGTTGTACTCCTTGCATTCTTCTCTCCTGAATGCTGCTTGTTTTAATTATTTCATTAAAAATTTTTCACCATGAAACGCATGATTTATATCTTAGCGGTAGTTATGGCTGTCGGTTGTCATCGTTCGATGGCCCCCTGGCCTGGTGACGGTGACAAACAAGATGTCGCCATGTATGTCAGAACACGTAGCCTGTCCGGCATTACAGCTTCTCCCTCAGTGTATCAGTTTTTTGTTTACGATCAGGTTCATTCCAGCATGAGCCGGTACAGTGTCAATCCCGAAAAAGAGGACAACAATGTCCTTCACCTGAAGCTTTTTCCCGGCACATATACCGGCTATTGCGTTACAAATGCCGAAGAAACCGAAAATTGGGAATATGCCGATAATCTTCCGCCCGGCGAAATATTCCTGAAATCGGGTAAAACAGAAACCGGAGATCATCTACTCGGGCAAAGTGATTTCACCGTGGCCCAGGACGGCGACAACAGCGCCGTTTTCGACCTCAACCGAAAAGTCGGAATGTTGAGAGTGACCATCGAGAATATTCCCGAATGGTTAACCGATTTACAAATCAATCTGAGTAATATCTCTCAAAAGATGAGTCTGACCGGAGAATATAAAGGCGATTGTTCTATCACTAAAAATATCGGTTTACCGGACGAGAACGGTACTTCGGTGACGACTTTGCTGGTATTTCCCCCAAAAGAAAAGGCTATTCTGACCCTTTCTTCCAATTCAATGGTATTTGTCACTCCGGAGCATCCCATCGAATCCATATTAGCCAACCGGATAACGGAGATCAAAGCCATTTTCAAAGACCCGGCTGCCACCAGCGAGTTGGATATCACCACCCGACTCGCAGATTGGGATGAAACGATCCTGCAGGAAGCGGATTGGGAAGTCGACAAGCCCCAAGGTCCCTGTACAGGCGTAGGCAATGGAACGAACCTCGTTCTAAACGGAAGCTTTGAAAGCGATTTTATTGACGATCTTCCCGATCACTGGAATGCAGATGTTTCCAGTAAAGAATATACTCCCCGGATAGTCAGCGTCACCTCTCCGACCCAGGAGGGAAGTAAAGCGGTAAGAATAGAAGGTAAAACTTACCTCTATCAGGACATTCCTGTGACGGGTGGTCAATGTTACCAATTGAAGATGTACGTCAATGCACCCGCTCACGAGGTCAAATGGCGCAGCTGGTGTACCTGGATGAAAGGCAGTAAAAACCTGCCTTCGGACGCCCTTCATTCTCCGAGTTACCAATACGAGACTTCGGGCTATATCGATGCCTATGCCGGAAAAGTATTCCGGGCACCGGCGGACGCCACCAAGCTCCGGGTAGAAATCCGTAATTACATGGATCCGGTCGAAGGTAAAGGGCTATACGTCGATGCCATCCGTGTGGAAGCCGTCGATTAGCTTTCCCCCACCATCCGGGCCGGGTCGCCCCAGCGATCGAACTCCTCTGCCGTAACCTCACCCGACCCGATCGCAGCCTGCCGCAAGGTAATTCCTTCGCGGTGGGCTTTCTGCGCTATCGCTGCCGCCTTATAATACCCGATGTACGGATTCAAAGCTGACACATCCTTCCCCCGGTAAACGGGCACTATGCAAGAAATTACGGATCAAAATTCTTTCATCTTCTCCCATACAATTCTTTCTTTTTCAAGAATTTCCGAATGAATAAAACGTACGATTAAATTGGATACAATCAAACATTAAAAAATAAATTTTACATCTTATTTTAACCGGGAATCATTTTTGATAAATCATTCATAATCAATGCAAAAATTATTTTTCACGTTGTACTTTTCGTTTTTTATTTCGAAGAATTTATTATCCGGTTAATCGTACCTTTGACTTTGTGATTATTTTCACCACTTTTTAAGCACTTAGGATATAAAATCTATATGGGAGATGTCATTGACGATAGGCCTTTAATTCTTGTAGCAGAGGATAATGCGAGTAATTATCTGTTGATCGAGATCCTTTTAAAGCATACCTATCGCTTGATTCATGCGCAAAACGGACGAGAAGCCGTAGCGTTTTTCCAAAGCCATCATCCTCAGCTTATTTTGATGGATATCAAGATGCCCGAAATGAATGGGTATGAAGCCACTTCGGAAATTCGTAAATCATCGGCCGATATTCCCATTATCGCCGTAACGGCTTATGCTTTCACCGAAGATGAAAAAAGAATTCTGGAAAACGGTTTCAACGGTTATTTGTCAAAACCGATAAAAGCACAAACTCTATTACAAAAAATAAAAGAATTTCTCAATTAATCTATCCAGATTATCCATTCATACACAGATAAAAACAAAGCTTCCTCCTGATCGGTTATCCAGGAATCACCACACGTCGCTTTTACCTCATTTATCTCATAAAAATACATATAAATACGAGAAGCTTTTCCATTTTTAAGTAATCGTCTACAATTCAAGTTCTTGCAAAATGTGTCCTTTCGTATCCAACACTTTCAATTTCAACATATCTCCTTTCCTGGTTAACATCATGACGGTGGCTTCGTCCAATTCATACCCTCCACCGACCACTACGGGGCAAGGATTACCCAGACTGCCGGCCGGATGGTAAGCATAGACGTGGGTATGTGCATTCAACGATACATCGACAGGATTTTTTTTCAGCAAATCGCCCCATAATTCCCGGCAAGGCGTGTAATCGGTCTCGTTTCCCCAAAGCGGAATATGATGCACCAACACTTTTTTCCCGGCCTGCCGAAAGGCTTTCGAATGCAATTCCCGCCGCAAAAATTCTGTCTGTTCATCTCTAAAGCCACTGAAATCGTTCAATCCGTAATACACCCAATGGTCATCCGTTTTGTCTTCTCCGCAATCGAGCAGAACGAACCGGGTATCTCCCCAATTAAAAGCACCGTAGGTTTTATCTCCCATATAGTATAACAACCGTCTTAAATGAAGGGAATACGCATTCCGGATTTCATGATTCCCGCGTAAATAAAACACCGGTTTTTCCTCTGCCCTCACTTGTCCTTGATAAAATGAGAACGCTTCCACGACCTCTTCTTCACACCCCGGAGCATCGAGCATATCACCATTAAAAATTACAAAATCATAATCTACTTCTTCGATCTGTTTGCACAAGGCGGCCATAGTCGGAAATTCCTGATGAATATCATTGAAAATAAGAGCCGTGAAATCGGTCTCCCGTTCACCGGGTACCCGAAAAGAATAAAACGGCGAAACTGCTGTATGGCCGAAAATTTTACTATAAGCTCCATACTTCAGGATTTCCCGGGAACAAACCCGGTAATAATAGGTCTCGCCCGCTTCCAAATTTTCCAGTCGGATTTTATGGATGTAATTGTTACAGACTACTTGTCCGTCGAGCATCGTCCGGGCTTTCTTCAACTCCAGTGTATCCGTACCGTATTCCACCCAGCTGTATACCGGTACATGAGTCAGCCAGCTGACCGTAATTCCATTTCCCGTCAGGCTTTGTAAACAGGGCTTTGTCCGGAAAATCTGTCCGGCAGGAGTATTTTTCCGGGCATATCCTCCCGCACATAAAAAGAAAAACAAGAATACACAACAAAACATTCTCATATTTTCTGAATTTATAATTAAACAGGGAACGACAAACCCGTCACCCCCCTTACAAATACCTTACCGGCATCATTCACCGTAAAGCGTTTCCAGCAGCAGATCGAGGTTCAGTGTGGAATTACCACCCGGCAATGGCCACACGCCCATACTTCCAGCATATTATACTTACCCGACTTCACATAATCGGAAAACATCCCCTCTTTTCCGTTCACATCCACCACTTTGAAGTCGACGCAGGGCCTTCCTTTGGCCAACTTACAACGCTCGGCCAGCTTTTCTTCCAAAACCTGACTTTGTTTTTCCACTTCGATCCCCGGAGCGATACATTTTTCCGAAAATACACCTTCGTATAAATATCTCGAATATACGCTCCACATCTCGTATACAATTCATTCCGCTCTTCATACAAGGAATCTATCTGTTACCTAAATATTATACAGGTCTTCCGACTGTGATCCTGTGATTCGTACTTTAAACAAATCTTCCCTCCATTGATCCGGATATCCGAATTCTCGACAAACAGGCTAAAGGCTTTACCTCCCCACTCTCCGTCTTTCTTTTCAATGGAAATATACCCGTAAAACGGTTCTGAAACTTGCCCCTCGAACCCGAACATCCCGTCTTTCACCACCGCCGAACCAATGGTATCCCTACCATTCCGCAAAATAAATACTCACTTTGACAAGGCCGGACACAGAATAGAGGGATTACAAATATATAATATATATAATGAAAAATAAAAAAGAAAGGTGTCGAAATCGACTTGTCGATTCCAACACCTCTTTCTTATAAACAGGCTCGCCCGGATTTACTTACCGTATTCCATAGCAGCCAAACGTTTGTAGCCGTTCAGTTTCCATTTCGCATCGTTTTCCGTTGCCTGGAACAACCGTTCTGCTTCTTCCGGAGTAGCTTTCATCAGGGAGTTGAAACGCACCTCTCCCATCAGGAATTCACGGAATTTTGTATAGTCGGGTTCTTTAGAATCTAACTGGAACGGGTTCTTCCCTTCTATTTCAAGCATCGGATTGTAGCGGTACAACTGCCAGTAACCACATTCTACAGCTTTCTTCTCTTCCTGTTGTGATTTCCCCATGCTGGCTTTCAGACCATGATTGATACAAGGAGCATAAGCGATGATCAAAGAAGGTCCGGGATAAGCCTCTGCTTCCTTGATCGCCTTCATATACTGAGCCTGGTTGGCACCCATGGCCACCTGTGCCACATATACATAACCATAAGACATCGCCATCATACCCAGGTCTTTTTTACGCACCCGTTTACCGCTGGCAGCAAATTTAGCAACAGCACCTGCAGGAGTAGATTTAGACGACTGACCTCCGGTATTGGAATAAACCTCGGTATCTACCACCAGAATATTTACATCTTTACCGCTGGCCAAGACATGGTCGACACCACCGTAACCGATATCATAAGCCCATCCGTCACCTCCGAAAATCCACTGTGATTTCTTCGTAAAGTAGTTTTTCAGGATCAGGAGCTCTTTAGCGGCAGGAGCTGTTTCTTTAGCTAAAGCAGCAGCCATCGCATCGCTGGTAGCCAGGGTCTTGTCGCCGTCTTCGTAAGCTTCGATCCAGGCATTGATAGCCGCCTGAGTATCGGCAGAGAAGCTATTCAGATTTTCTTCAGCCAACCGTTTTACCCGTTCGCGCAGACGATTAGCCCCTTCGGCCATACCGAATCCGAATTCAGCATTGTCTTCGAACAATGAGTTCGCCCAGGCCGGTCCACGTCCGCTCTCATAGTTGGTACAATAAGGAGTAGAAGGAGCAGAACCTCCATAGATAGAGGAACATCCGGTAGCATTGGCCACCATCATCCGTTCTCCGAACAACTGAGAAATCAGTTTGATATAAGGAGTTTCACCACAACCGGCACAAGCACCGGAGAACTCGAACAACGGCTGAGTGAACTGTGAATTTTTCACATTATTCGGTTCAACTATTTTCTTGTATCCTACTTTTTTATCCATATATTCCCAGCGGTTTTCTTCCACCATCTGAGATTCCAGCGGTCTCATCACCAAAGCTTTGGTCTTGGCCGGACATACATCGGCACAGTTACCGCAACCGGTACAGTCGAGCGGAGATACCTGAATCCGGAATTTATAACCGGCCAATTCTTTACCGATAGCCGGTTTAGCCTGAGTACCTGCAGGAGCTGCAGCCAGCTCTTCGTCGCTCATCAGGAACGGACGGATAGCAGCATGAGGACAAACATAAGCACACTGGTTACACTGGATACAGTTTTCTACCTGCCATTCGGGCACGTTTACAGCAATTCCGCGTTTTTCAAATTTAGCGGTTCCGGCAGGGAAAGTACCGTCTTCATAACCGTTGAATGCGCTGACAGGCAGGTCATCCCCTTTCTGTGCATTCATCACATCGACGATATTGCGGATAAATTCCGGACGGTTTTCATCGTGTTTGATCTCATCATCCGGCAGGTTCTTCCATTCGGCAGGAACAGTTACCTTTATCAGGTTACCTTCTTTACCTCCTGCGTCAACAGCTGCATAGTTCATATTGACAATGGCCTCACCTTTCTTACCGTATGACTTGTCGATAGCGTGTTTCATTTCGCTGACAGCCACTTCATAAGGAATAACATTGGTAATTTTGAAGAATGCACTCTGCATTATGGTATTCGTACGGTTGCCCAACCCTAATTCCTGGCCGGTCTTCGTTCCGTTGATGATATAAAAATTGATCTCGTTTTCTGCCAGATAGCGTTTCATATGGTTCGGCAGGTGTTTTTTAGTCTCTTCCTCATCCCAGATAGAGTTCAACAGGAAAGAGCCACCTTTCTGAAGTCCTTTCAATACATCGTACATATGGATGTATGCAGGTACGTGACAAGCCACGAAATCAGGAGTAGTAATCAAATAAGTAGAACGGATCGGACAATCACCGAAACGCAGGTGAGAAGCCGTAAAACCGCCTGATTTCTTTGAATCGTAAGCAAAATAAGCCTGACAATATTTATTGGTAGCTCCACCGATAATTTTGATCGAATTTTTGTTCGCCCCGACCGTACCATCGGATCCCAGCCCATAAAATTTAGCTTCATAAGTTCCGGCAGGAGTCATTTTAACATCTGCTTCAGCAGGCAGAGAACGGAAGGTAACGTCATCTTCGATACCGATCGTAAACTGGTTTTTCGGTTCGTTACGTTCCATATTTTTGTAAACGGCAATAATCTGAGAAGGAGTAACATCCTTAGATCCCATACCGTAACGTCCACCTACGATCACCGGAGCATTAGCCTGACCATAGAAGATATCTCTCACATCCAGATACAAAGGATCACCGTTAGCTCCCGGTTCTTTGGTACGGTCTAACACTGTAATCCGTTTAACCGTAGCCGGAACAGCTTCCATAAAATATTTAGCAGAGAACGGGCGATACAGGTGAACTGCAATCATACCCACTTTCTGACCGTTTGCATTCTCATAGTCGATCACCTCACGGATAGTCTCGGTAACCGATCCCATAGCGATGATGATATTTTCTGCATCGGCAGCTCCATAGTAATCGAACGGACGATATTTACGACCGGTGATCGCACTGATCTTATCCATATAGTCAGCCACCATATCCGGTACGGCATCATAGAATTTATTCGAAGCTTCACGTCCCTGGAAATAGATATCGGGATTCTGAGCTGTTCCCCGGGTAACCGGATTTTCAGAATTCAGTGCACGATCGCGGAAAGCCTGCAAAGCATCCATATCCACCAATCCTTTGATATCTTCCATCTGCAATTCTTCGATCTTCTGGATTTCGTGAGAAGTACGGAAACCATCGAAGAAGTTCACAAACGGAACCCGTGATTTGATAGCTGTCAGGTGAGAAACGGCAGACAGATCCATTACCTCCTGTACAGAACCTGAAGCCAACATAGCGAATCCGGTCTGACGAGCAGCATATACATCGGCATGATCTCCGAAAATATTCAATGCATGAGCAGCCAAAGCACGCGCACTTACATGAAATACGCAAGGCAACAATTCTCCGGCAATCTTATACATATTCGGAATCATCAGCAACAATCCCTGTGATGCGGTATAGGTAGTAGTCAGGGCACCGGCTTGCAGTGAACCATGAACAGCACCGGCAGCACCGCCTTCAGACTGCATCTCAATGACACGAACGGTTTCTCCGAACATATTCTTTCTTCCTTTAGCCGCCCATTCGTCAACGTTCTCAGCCATCGGTGAAGATGGAGTGATCGGGTAGATACACGATACTTCACTGAACATATACGCAATATGTGCAGCAGCAGCGTTACCATCACAAGTGATAAATTTTTTCTCTTTTGCCATCGTTATAAAATTAAATTTATTTAATTCCAAATTGAACCCCTTTTCCGGTGTCCAATTTATCTTGTTATTACTCTATATTTATTCCAGCCCTCAGCCTATAGCTTTTAACCTTAATAAGTAAACCCCGCCAACCAAAGCGGCATTATATTCCCTTTGCCCCGTTCGATCATGTCTTCCATAACTACCAAAGAGGAATCGAATTTCTGTCCTTCCCCTTCTCCGCAAACCGCAATCCGATACTTACCGTCTACCAAAAAATCGGCACGTTCGGTATAAGTAATACGGCTCATCGGACATAACTGACTCAGAAAAAACGATTTTCTTAACACAGTCGTATCCACATCCTCCAGACAGACTGCATTCAGCAAGTTCGGATTATGGATATACAATTTTTTTGGCTTTTTCCCACAATCATCGTCATTATCCGTATCATACAATAAAGTCAGCAAACGCGCATTTTTCATGTAATTCAGATAATTGAGCACAGTAGCCCTCGACACGCCGATCAGTCCGCTCAACTTGCTGATATTCACATTACAGGTATTATCTTTAGCAGCGATATACAGCAATTGTTTCAACTTCACTAAATATTTCAACTCGATCTGGCTGGCATAGGGAATATCGAATTCCAGTGTCAGATTGATATTTTTCAGCAAATAATCGATGTGTGATTTCTCTTCGAGATAAATCGGATAATAGCCGTATTCCAGATAATTATTAAAATAAGCCAAAGGGCGTACATGTTTCAGGATATCCTCGACGATTTCCTCATGCCGTTCGACCATATCTGCAAAAGAATAAACCGGAAAAGTCTGATTGGTTTCTAATTCCAGAAATTCGCGGAAAGACAACCCACTCAGATTATACATATCGACAATCCCTTTCAGATAGGCATTCGATTTGATCCTGACGATTGATGAAGCCGTAAAAATAATCTGCAAATCGGGGAAAGCATCGTAACAAGCCCTCAATTCTTTATCCCACTCGGGGTATTTATGGGCCTGATCCAACAACAACACTTTCCCTCCTAACTTATAAAAATGCTCTACAAAATGAAACAATCCGTCGTTAACGATAAACAGATTGTTGACATTCACATACAGACAGGTATTATCCTGCGGATGATATTCTTTACTGTAATCCAGCAGAAAATTCGTTTTTCCTACTCCACGGCTTCCTTTTACCGCAATCAGACGGCTATTCCGATCGATCCGGTCCATCAATCCCCGCCGGATAGAAGATACCCGATCCTGTAAAAGAGCTATATGTGTCGATACTAAACTGTTCATTCTTACAATTTTGCCATACAAAGATAGAAGAAAAATAAATATATTGCAATCTGGAGATTGCAATTTTATCAACAAAGTGCTATTTAGACTTATTACAAATATACAAATGAGCAGTAAAAAACGATAAGAATAGTATATTTTATTGTAAGAGTATATTTTGACTTACAATCTGAAAGTAAAAAAGAATTTTTCCACAAAAAATAGAAGGGGCTGTCCAAAAAGTCGGATAGCCCCTTTTGCTATTGTTTATTTCGGTAAAAAGAATTATCTTACCGTTGCAAAAAAACAAACATTATAGCAATGGCTAAGATAGTATTTAAAGAGTTAACTTCCAACCAAAATGTACTTTTTCCGGTTAGTTTATCGGAAAAGATAGCTTCGAACCATCCCGTTCGTGTAGTAAACAGTGTTGTAGATGCCTTAGATATTAGCAGTCTGCTGCGGGCATATAAAGGAGGAGGAACCAGCAGCTACCATCCCCGTATGATGCTCAAAGTCCTGTTTTATGCATACCTGAACAATATCTATTCCTGTCGCAAAATAGAAAAGGCCTTACAGGAGAATATTCACTTCATGTGGTTGTCAGGTAATAGTACTCCCGATTTCCGCACTATCAATGATTTCCGTGGCAAACGCTTAAAAGAAAATATAAAATCGTTGTTTTCAGCCATTGTTCTGCTGCTACAGGAATCCGGCTATGTCAGTTTGGATGTACAGTATATCGATGGCACCAAAGTTGAATCGGCATCCAACCGCTACACTTTTGTCTGGCGTGGGAGTGTGGAAAAGAACAAGGCAAAACTGGAGTCGAAAATACAGGCAGTCCTTAGTGAGGTAGACAAACATATTGAGCAGGACAAACAGGAAAGGACACCGGATACCTTACCGGATATGGATTCCTGTGGTTTGCGGGAAAAAGTGAGCGCTTTAAACAAACGGCTCTCCGGGATGAACAAAGCCGAGCAAAAGCAAGTCAAAAAGCTACAGGAAGAATATCTGCCCCGCCTTGCCAAATATGAATCGCAATTGGAGAAATTAGGGGATCGTAATTCTTTCAGTAAGACAGATGAGGATGCGACCTTCATGCGCATGAAAGAGGATCATATGAAAAACGGGCAATTGAAACCCGCCTATAATATACAGCTTGCTACAGAGAATCAGTTTATTACAAATCTGGGCATTTACAGGCGCGCCGGAGACACAGGAACTCTAATTCCTTTTTTGAAAGATTTTCGGGAGACTTATCATAGGCAATCCTTTATAGTAGTAGCTGATGCCGGTTATGGAAGTGAACAAAACTACGAGTTTATGGAGAATGCGGGTATAGAGGCTTTTGTCAAGTACAATTATTTCCACAAAGAGCAGAAGTGTGCCTGGAAGAAGGATGCTTTTGCCATACAGAACCTTTACTACAATCGGGAACAGGATTACTACGTATGCCCGATGGGACAACATATGGAATATACAGGTCAAAGGAAAAGTAAGTCCGATTTGGGATATGTATCCGTACTGAAACGTTATCAGGCACAGAACTGTGAGGGTTGCCCGCTGAGATCTCAATGTCATAAATCAAAGACCAACCGGATCATAGAAGTCAACTATAAACTTAACAGGTATAAACAAAAAGCGCGCGAAAAACTCATGAGCGAAGAAGGTATTTATCATCGGGGCAGACGATGTATAGAACCGGAAGCTGTCTTCGCACAGATAAAGCATAACTCGGCATGGAACCGATTTAGATTAAGAGGGCTGGAGAAGGTAAAAACAGAGTTTACCCTGGTTGCTATTGCACATAATCTAAGGAAACTGGCTAAAAAAAACAGCTTTCTTTTATTTCTTACTTATTTCTGGAGGATTACTTTTCCAAAAGAGATAATAGAGAAGACCAAAGATGTTTTAAAAATAAAAATGGATAATAAACGGGCAGCATAACAAAAAAAGAAGGCATCCTTTTCAGACACCTTCTTTTAAAAAAGTATTGAAATTAATTTCTTATTTATCATTCATCGAAATCAGGAATTCCTCGTTCGATTTTGTTTTTTCAAGCCGATCTTTCACAAACTGCATTGCTTCCACAGAGTTCATATCGGTCAGGTAGTTTCTCAGAATCCAGATGCGGTTGAGGGTATATTCCTCGAGCAACAAATCTTCGCGACGAGTGCTGGAAGCAGTAATATCCACAGCCGGATAAATCCGTTTATTGGAAAGCTTACGATCCAATTGCAATTCCATATTACCGGTACCTTTAAATTCTTCGAAAATCACATCGTCCATCTTCGAGCCGGTCTCGGTCAAAGCCGTAGCTAAAATAGTCAGCGATCCACCGCCCTCAATATTCCGGGCAGCTCCGAAGAAGCGTTTCGGTTTATGCAAAGCGTTGGCATCTACACCACCGGAAAGAACTTTACCGGAAGCGGGCGATACCGTATTGTAAGCACGTGCCAAACGGGTGATAGAATCCAGCAGGATCACCACATCATGTCCGCATTCCACCATTCTTTTGGCTTTTTCCAAAACGATATTGGCCACCTTGACGTGTCTTTCTGCCGGTTCGTCGAAAGTAGAAGAAATGACTTCGGCTCTTACGCTCCGTGCCATGTCTGTTACTTCCTCAGGACGTTCATCGATCAACAGGATGATCAGATAAACTTCGGGGTGATTCGCAGCGATCGCGTTGGCAATCTCTTTCAGCAATACGGTTTTACCGGTTTTAGGCTGAGCGACGATCAGACCGCGCTGTCCTTTACCGATCGGAGCGAACATATCTACAACTCGGGTAGAAATGGTAGCTTTTCCATTACCGGTAATATTGAATTTCTCATTCGGAAACAGAGGAGTCAGGTGATCGAAAGGAATACGATCCCGGACTGCATCGGGAGTTTTCCCGTTTATTTTTTCCACCTTGATCAAAGGAAAATACTTCTCTCCTTCTTTCGGCGGCCGTACCGTTCCTTCTACGGTATCTCCGGTTTGCAAACCGAACAACTTGATCTGGCTTTGCGAAACATAGATATCATCGGGAGAGTTAAGGTAATTGTAATCCGAGGAACGCAAAAAGCCATATCCATCGGGCATAATTTCCAATACACCCGAATTCAGAATAATACCTTCGAATTCATAATATTTATCGCGCTTATCAAACCGCATCCGGTTCGGATTAGTATTTCCGTTTCCATTTCCAATCGCAGGTTCCTGACGGTTTTCCTCATACCGGTTTTCCTGTACTTCTACTAATTCCGGTTGTATCGTATCGTTTTCGCGTTCACCTTGGTAATCGTAATTTTCTTTATCGAATTCTTCTTCGATCACATCTCCGAAATCCAGATCTTTTTCTATGATATCCTCATGTACAAAACGATTAGCCCGCTCTTTTGGGGGATTATTCTGAGGCTTCCGGGCAAATTCTTTACGTCCTCCGCTCCATTTTTCTTCGCGGTTATTTTGATTCTGCCGGAAATCTTCGCGGCGGCGTTCTTCTTTTTTAGGTTCTTCCTGTTTTAGAGTTTCCTTTTTTACTTCTTCACGCAGCGGTTCCTCGTTCTTTATCTCTTCGCTTTTCACCTCTTCCTTCTTTACTTCTCCTTTTTTCTTCTCTTCGCGACGGGCGAATTTTTGTACCCCACCTTTAGAGTCACCTACTTTCTCTACTCCGGGACGAACTACCCGGATTCTCGGTTTTTTCTCTCTTTTTTCAACCGGAGCAGCGGCTTCGGGAGCAGCAGGCTCTACAACAGGTTCAGACTGAGCAGCCACTAAAGCCTGCTGATCCAATATTTTATAGATTAGTTCTTGTTTTTTATAAGACTCTACTCTTTTGATATTTAACGTTTTAGCAATCTGCCGCAAATCTGCCAGCAATTTGTCATTTAGTTCCAGAATGTCATACATAGAAATGATGCTATGGATTTTATTGATTTGTAAGTATAATCATCCGCACAGAGTCGGATGGAATTGAAATATATTGCAAAAATAGAAATAAAATCAATATCTCCCAAAAATTATTTCATAAACTTTAGCATGGAGTATAGCAATTGAATCACGATCTCTTATTCGTAATGAACAAAAATAGTTCTAAAATAACCATAAGCTTAGAAAAATCCGGGAGAAATCATTAAATTTGTGCGATAAATAAATTAAAAAATGGAAAGATTATTGATTTTTGGTTTGGGTGGACAAGAAATTCTTTTTATTGCGTTGATTGTGTTGTTACTTTTCGGAGGCCGGAAAATACCTGAATTGATGAAAGGTTTGGGGAAAGGAGTAAAAAGTTTCAAAGACGGCATGAATGGCGTTGAAAATGATTTGAATCCCGATAATAACGATAAAAAGTAATTCTCAACTTTTAAAAGCATGCAGGAAGCAAATGAGAAAGAGATGACTTTCTGGGATCATTTGGATGAACTCAGAAAGGTATTTTTTCGTATTGCCATAGCCGTTATCCTTTTGGCTTGTATAGCTTTTCTGAATAAAGAATTACTTTTCGATATCGTCCTGGCTCCACAGCAGTCGGATTTTATTCTCTATCGTTTTTTCAACCGACTGGCGGCCGATTTTTCCATGCCTTCCCTGCAAGTAGAAGACTTTCATGTAGAGCTGATCAATATCCAGTTGACCTCACAATTCATGATTCATATGAGCACTGCGTTTTATGCCGGTTTGTTGCTCGCTTCTCCTTACATCATTTATTTGTTGTTCGGTTTTATCAGTCCGGCCCTACATGAAGCCGAACGTAAAACCTGCCTGAAAATTATGATTCCGGGGTTTTTCCTATTTATTACCGGCATCTTGCTCAATTATTTCGTGATCTTTCCGCTTTCTTTCCGTTTTTTGGCAACCTATCAGGTCAGTGAACTTGTAGTCAATAAAATATCGATCTCTTCCTACATCAGCAGTTTTACCATGCTCTCGTTATTGCTGGGAGCAGCTTTTGAAATCCCTATTATCGCTTATTTTTTGTCTAAATTAGGACTGATCACCGCTCCCATGCTGAAACAATACCGGAAATATGCTTTAGTGGGTATCCTGGTCATAGCAGCGATCATCACCCCAACTTCGGATGTCTTCACTTTATTACTGGTCTCTATACCTCTCTATTTCCTATATGAACTCAGTATTCAAGTGGTAGGCAGAAGCCGGAAGAAAAAATAGAGAGCGGCAGACTCCTCCTGTAAATAAAAAGTCCTGAAGAATCTTCAATTCTCCAGGACTTTTAGTTAAAAGCCATTCAATAATATTCAACTTATTTCTTAGCTACTTTAATTCCATAAGAACAGAATAACAGGTAAGCAGTACAAATAGCAATAATAGTAACTGAACCACCTTGTCCGCCGACAGCATCGGCACAGATCCCCATCAATGGAGGAGCGATAGCACCACCGGCAACCCCCGTAATCATCAAACCGGAAATTTCGTTCGCTTTTTCGGGACGTGCCTGAATAGCCATAGAATAAACCACGGCGAAGATACTGGAAGCCGCGAAAGCGATAATACAAACCAAAGTAAGAATTGCAGCCTGGCCGGTAGCGAACCACAACCCACAAACCGCAATCATAGCAATGATCATATTGATCCGGAAATAGCCTCTTTCAGATAATTTGGCCAACAGGAAAGCACCACAAAAAGTACCTATCGTACGTGCAGCAAAATACCAACTTGTACCGTATCCTGCACTTTCGGTAGAAATCCCCGGAACTCGTTCGAGTAACAATTTCGGAGTCAATGTATTCATTCCCACGTCCAAGCCAACGACACACAAAATACCAAAAAATAACAATAAAATTTTATTATCTCCCAGCAATTTTAAAGTTGCAGGAAAAGAGGAGGTTTCTCCTTCGACCTTCTCTCTCTGAATCGGAGTCAGGAACAACCAAGCGGAGGAAATCAAAGTAACCACGGCATAAATCGGGAACATCAGCGCCCAGTTTCCTAAAGCAGCCGAACAATATCCAGCCAAAAGCGGTCCGACAAAGGAAGAAATGGCTTTTACAAACTGCCCTGCCGTCAAACTACTGGTCAACCCTTTTCCCTGTACAACGTTCGCCAATAACGGATTCAAAGATACCTGCAGAATGGTATTACCGATTCCCAATAAGGCAAACGCAACATAACAGGAGGTTTCACTGAAATCAATGAAAGGCAATACCATGCCGGCGAAAGTGAACAGCATACTCAATAATACTGTATTTTTTCGTCCTATCCGGTTCATTAACATGGCTGTAGGTACAGACAAGATAAAAAACCACAAAAATACCATTGACGGCAAAAAGCCGGCTTGTGTTTCGGTCCACTGGAACTGCTCCTTCGCATAAGTTACAGAAATCCCCACCAAATCACAGAATCCCATAATGAAAAAACCGAACATTACGGGCAAGATGTAAATAAACTTGTTCTTTTGTTCCATTCTGTTAAAAATTAAGTGTAGTTTCAAATTTTATCCCCCTATTTCCTATACCGGAATACAGGGATAAGTATTTGGTTTTATAGATTATTCAGTAGTGAAATCTTTTTATTCTCCACCAGGTTCACAATCAATTCCCCGAACAAGGTATTCGTCCAGGCGAACCAATGCCGGGTGAATTTAGTCGGATTATCTTTGTGGAAAGATTCGTGCATAAATCCGGTACCACCGTCTGTATCTCTCAGCATCCGGATACATTGACGTATTTCACCGTCATTGTCCGCAGTAAATGCACGCATAATAATACTCATCGGCCAAATCATATCGTAACCGATATGAGGGCCACCGATTCCTTCGCCTGCTTTTCCTTTGAAAAAGAAAGGATTATCCTGACTCCAGACCAATTTACGGGTATTCCGGTAAACCGGATCTTTCGCAGAGATAGTTTTCAGGTAGGGCATCGCCAGCAAACTAGGCACATTGGCATCGTCCATAAAGTAGTTGTTACCGAAGCCATCGATCTCGAAGGGATATACTTTCCCATATTTCGGATGGTTTACGATAGCATATTTATGGATAGCGGCCTGCACTTCGTCGGCCAAAGCCATACACTGTGAAGCAAAAGTACTGTCACCCGACACCTTATTCGAAATCTCGGCCAATTGTTTCAATGAGGCAACGGCAAACATATTCGAAGGAATAAGGAAACCGAAAGTCGTTGCATCATCCGAAGGCCGGAAAGAAGAAACGATCAATCCCACCGGATTGACAGGGTTTCCCCAACCGTCATTATTCAAGGTATCCAGTTGTCGTTCGGTCTTCCGTTGGAATTTATAAGGTCCGTGTCCGTCTTTCCGCTGTTGTTCCTTAAACGTTTGCAGCACCAACGCCATCGATTTTTTCCATTCCTGATCGAAAACACTGGTATCACCGGTCACTTTCCAATATTGATAAGCCAGCCGGATCGGATAGCACAGGGAATCGATTTCCCACTTCCGTTCGTGCACATACGGCTTCATCTCGGTAAGGTCGGTCGCCCATTCGCTCGATTCCGCTCCATGAGTAAAACCGTTGGCATAACGGTCGATCTGGATTAACTTGGTCTGCCGATTAATCACTCCTGCAATCAACAGACGTAATTGTTCATCTTTCTTACACAAAGCTACATATGGCCACACCTGTGCTCCTGAATCCCTCAACCACATGGCATCGATATCTCCTGTAATCACGAAAGTATCGGGTTTACCGTCGATCATCTTAAAATTAACAGTAGTATCCAATGTATTCGGGAAACAATTTTCAAACATCCAGGCCAGTTTCGGATCTTTCAATTTCTTTTTCGTTCCGGCGATCACTTCTTCAACGGCCTTTGAAGTAAAATGACGTTCTTCGGGTTTCGGACGTTGGCATACATAACCGTCGGCAGCTGCAGAAGCACCGCTTCCCTGTCCGTTATTTCCCATCATAGCCTTCAAAGGGGAACCACTCATCGCCGCAGCAGCTATAGCCAAGCCGCTTTTCTTAATAAAATCTCTCCTTGTTACCATATGTAAAAATTATAATTCAAAATACACCAATCAAACGATGGCGAAAGATATTCAAAAAAAAGTTAGAAATACAATCTTTCTATATTTTTTAAAACATATTTTGTATATTCATCTCCCTGAACAACCACACCTCTACGGTTCTGATTTCCAAAATTATTCTACACTTATTCTATATTTCGCCCCCGACGTTCACTCATAAACCCGAAGGTTTATTCAAGCGGACAGAAAGCGGTAGAGGTACACCTAAATAAGGTATTCCGTCCTTATCCCATTCGATCTTTTGCAAACGGGGTGTTCTGGAATCCCGGGAACCGGCAGGGTCGTTTTCTACACTTCGGGCGTCGTATAAAAGATAATCCTCTTTCCCGTCAGGTGAAGGGATAAAACTGACATGTCCCGGTCCGTATACCTTATTTTCCGGACACTGTTTAAACACAGGGCGGGTTGATTTCGTCCAGGAATCCGGATCCAGCAAATCGCTGTCGGCATCGGCCATCAACATTCCTACCGCATAAAAACAAGTCCAGGTACCACTGGCAGAATAAAAGATGAAAATCTTATCCCCTTTCCGGCTTTTATAAAACTGAGGGGATTCGTTCACATAAATCGTATATGCCGTTTTACTTCCATCCGGATTGATCCATTGGCGTTCCCATTCGAACTCGGGCTTCGAAAGTAAAACCCGGTCGGATTCCAGGGTCCAGGGATTTTTCATCTTAGCGATATAAATGCATTGGTGTTCGGTACTCACCCGACGGGACTGCCAACCGGACCAGGTCATATACCATTCTCCCCGGTGTTCGAAGACATTCGGATGGATCGCCCAATTGTTATTCTTATCCGTACTGATCCGTCCTTTCAACTCGAATTCACCTTCGAAAGGATCTGCCGAACTATTCTCCAATACGAATAATTGATGATTATCCATATTATCGTCGGAAGCAGCATAATACACATACCATTTGCCTGCAATGGGATGAATTTCAGGTCCCCACAGATGATGAGCATTAGACGGATCTTTCGGTATCCAGATCACTTTATGCTCCGCATGTTCCAAATCCGTAATATCCCGGGTACGCCACAATTCCAACCGATCGACCGCCTCCTGCATGTAATAATACCAACCATCGTAATAATTCGCCCAACATTGAGCACCTTCCGTTTTCAGCGGATTTACAAATGTATTTTCTTGCTGTATATTCTCCTCCTCTTTTTTTTCAGACTTTTTATCCCGGCAAGCTCCTAGCATTACCATAGCCAGAAAAAAAATCAATACATTTTTTATTCTTTTCATCTTTTTACTAATTTTTATTGCAGCTATTGTATATTACAAAGTAATCTATTTTTTTTAAAGGAAAATAGCAATCTCTATTCTTTTTTTTACAAAATCTGACCATGCACACGTTTGTATAAAATACATAATCTACTAAATACCAACAGATTAACTAAATATATCCGACTCTAAAAATCAAAGAATAAATAGAGAACAATTTCCTGCTCTTGCAGAATCCAAAATCAATTGTTTACTTTGTAAAAACAGTTTTAAACCACTAAGATGTACCTATGAAAATCATACTTAGTTTGTTTTTCGTGCTTTTACATTCCGTACTATCTTATGCTTACAATCAATTTTCTTTTGTCAAGTATCAGGTAGAAAACGGACTGTCTCACAATACAGTATGGTATACAATACAGGATCATCAAGGTTTTATGTGGTTCGGTACCAGTGACGGTTTGAACCGTTTCGACGGGAAAAACTTCAAAATTTTCCGCCACATCCCGAAAGACAGTACTTCTTTGGGAAATAATATTGTCCGGACCATTTTCGAAGATGAAAGACAAAATCTTTGGGTAGGTACAAACCGGGGAATATACATTTTCAATTCACAGCAGGAAGAGTTTGAATTTTTCGACAATAAAACGGAAGACGGAGTATTAATCAGTAGTAATGTTTACGATATAGAGCAGAGCCACGACGGCTCAATCTGGATAGCTACTTTCGGACAGGGATTGTTTATCTATACTCCCCAGACCAACACTCTGATTCAAAATACACAACATTCTTCTTTTATCAAATCCATTACCTCCTCCGGTTCAGGGGATATGTACATCGGCACCCGGCAGGAAGGAATCATTTGTTTCGCCCCTAACGGAATCTATAAACGTTCCTTTTCTCCCGACCTCCAGACTACGGAGCAAAATAACGAAACCAATGCACTTTATTACTACAACGATACCTTATGGTTCAGTCTCGGCACCAACAGCCTGAACATGCTGGATTTGAAAAGTAATCGAATACATACTTTCCCCACTCAGTTCGGCACGACCAATGTGACCAATATCCGTAGTATTCTTGTGTATTCGGATACCGAATTACTCGTAGGAGCGGACAACGGGCTGTACCTTTTCAACCGGACGACCCACCAGTTTTTACGAATGGACGATCCTTCGAATCCGAAAAGTCTGAGTGATCAGTCTATTTTCAATATCTTCAAAGACCGGGAAGGCGGTATCTGGATTTCCACCAACCTGGGAGGGGTGAATTATCTGCCCCGTAACCTGAAACCTTTCCAATCTTATTTTCCCCGTTATCAATCGGGATCTATCTCCGGTAAAGCCATCAGTGAATTTTGTGAAGATGCACAGGGAAATATCTGGATAGCTACAGAAGACGGTGGTTTGAACTATTTGAACACGAAAACAAACCAGATTAAGAGCTATCTGCCGGGAGCCCGGGGAGCCAGTATCAGCTATCACAATATCCATGCTTTATTCCTCGACGGCCCGAAATTATGGATAGGCACTTTTTCAAGAGGCCTGGACATCCTGGATCTTACCACCGGACGGGTCGTCAATCATCAGCATACGCGCGGAGATATCCGAACCATCAGTGACAACAGTATTTACTCCATATACAAAGACCGGGAAGGTACTATCCTGATCGGAACAGCCTGGGGATTAAACCGTTACAATTCATCCACCGGGGATTTTTCACTCATCACCGATGTCGGAACCACTTCCCACATCTACGACATCCTGGAAGACAGCAGAAACAATCTGTGGATTGCGACTTATAATACCGGCCTTTTCCGCTATCATTACCCGGATAAGAGCTGGACACATTACAACTATAACCCCGACCAAAAAGGATCTGTAACCAGTAACAGTATCATCACCATTTTCGAAGACAGCCGGCAGAACATCTGGTTCGGGACAGAAGGAGCCGGTTTGTGTACATTCGATTACGACACCGAAACTTTTGCTTCTTTCGATCCGGAAAACCAGGTATTGCCTAATCCGGTGGTTTATGCCATCGAAGAAGATAAAGCCGGAAATTTATGGATAGCCGGAAATGCCGGATTATTATCGATCAATCCTCAGACCCGGAAATGGAAACTATATACGCAAGCCGACGGGTTGCAAAGTAACCAGTTCAATTTCCATTCTTCCCTGCATGCTCACGACGACAAGCTCTATTTCGGCGGAATCAACGGATTCAACTGTTTCTATCCCGAAGATTTCCGGGAAAATACTTATATACCGGAAGTAGTCATCACCCGGTTCAGCCTTTTCAATCAGGAAATAGGGCCCGATACTCCTGACTCCCCTTTATCCCGGTCCATTACTCAAACTTCTGCGATTACGCTGCCCTACGATCAGAATACCTTCAGTTTTACTTTTGCTTCCCTCAGTTATCAGGCTCCGGACAAGAATGAATATGCCTATATGCTGGAAGGAGTCGATAAAGAATGGATCTATACCGATGGTAAAAATGAAGCCTCATACACCAACCTCCAACCGGGAGATTATGTTTTTCGGGTGAAAGGTTCGAACAACGACGGCTTATGGAATACCGAAGGTTCCTCGATCAGTTTACAGATTCTTCCCCCTTTCTGGAAAAGCAGCTGGGCTTATCTGTTTTATACCATTTTAATCTTATTCCTGGGAGTTATGACTTTCAGATCCTGGTCCAAGCGGGTGAAGAAGCAACACGAAGAATTACTGAAACAATACAGACAACAACAGGAAAAAGAAACCTATCAAACCAAAATAAACTTTTTCACTCAAGTAGCCCATGAAATCCGTACTCCGTTAAGTTTGATCAAAATGCCTCTGGAAAGTATTATCCAATCCGGCGACGGCAATGAAGAGACGAGGAAATACCTCACTACCATGAATCAAAACACGGACCTTTTACTCAACCTGATCAACCAACTGCTGGATTTCAGGAAAACAGAGACAAATGAATTCAAACTCAAACTGAGAAAATACAATTTAAACGAATTACTTCACAACATAGTAAGTCGTTTTGCCCCGGCAGCCCAGTTAAAAAATATCGCCCTGGATGTCCAATTGCCCGTAACTCCTTATATCGGCTGTGCGGATGAAGAAGCACTGACAAAGATCATCAGCAATCTCTTGAGCAATGCCCTGAAATATGCCCACGATAAGATCGGAGTGACATTACAAACCGAGCAGGAATATTTCGAGATCCGGGTATCCGACAACGGTCCGGGCATTCCCCGTTCGGACAGGAAAAGAATTTTTGAAATCTTCTATCAAACGGACAACAGCCGGGGCGGAACCGGAATCGGCCTGCCTTTAGCCAAGTTGCTGGCAGAAAAACATGGCGGCAGACTTTATCTGGACGAACAAACACAGAAAACTACATTTATTATCCATATTCCTCTGTTGCAAGAAAATACCCAAGAAGACGATCAGGTAAAACTGGAACTGTTGACCTCTCCGGTAAGCGATACGGGCAAAGAACTCCAGACTCTTGAAGGGAAAGGCAGCTATAGTATTCTTTTAACAGAAGACAACACCGAATTGCTGAGCCTGACAGCCGAACAATTGAATAAATATTACCGCATCCTGATGGCCCGGAACGGGAAAGAGGCACTCGCCATTCTAAAGGAAACAAACGTCGATCTGGTAGTCAGCGATATCATGATGCCGGAGATGGACGGTTACAGCCTGTGTGAAAGTATCAAGAACAACCCTCAATATTGTCACATTCCGGTTATCCTTTTAACCGCCAAGACTACGACCGACGATAAAATCAAAGGACTTCAATACGGCTCGGACGCTTACATCGAAAAACCTTTCTCTGTACAACATTTGAAGACTCAAATAGACAATCTGTTGCAAAACCGTCAGAAACTACGGAAACTTTTCGCTTCTTCACCTTTGGTTACAGCCGAAACGATGGCTATTTCGCCCAAAGACAAAGAATTTATCGAACGTCTGGATACCGAAATTCAAAAGAACCTGCAGGAACCTACTTTCTCTATCGACACACTGGCAGAAATCATGTGTATGAGCCGTTCGAATTTCTATCGGAAAATCAAAGGAATTTCAGGTATGTCGCCCAACGACTACCTGAAGACAATCCGTTTGAAGATGGCTGCCGAATTGCTTTTACAACAAGAATACCGGATCAACGAAATCTACGAATTGGTCGGGTTCAGTTCTTCTTCTTATTTCACGAAATGTTTTAAAGAACAATTCGGAGTTCCCCCGAAAGAATTTTTGAATAATGCTAAAAACAATGCCGGAAATAAATCGTCAGAAATAGTAACATGAACATGAAAATCAGTTGATTTTCTATCGTTGCAATCCTTTTTTACAGTCTTCAGCCCATGTCCGGCAGGATATTCCGGTCAATCTGTTCATCGGCACTTCCGGATACAACGGTCAGGTAGATCCGGAGCAAACCGACAGAGGGAAAAACTTTCACTCTCAAAGTCGAAAGCCGGCATTCCATAGAGGTTCTTATCCGGAAAATAGAACCGAACGGGTTACGAATCGACAATTTCCAGCTCGAAAATGCCGAAATTGTCCGGGGAGGAGAATTGATTTTTAAATATTAGGGCTATATTTGCACTACTAATTAAATCACAAGATCATGAAAAAAGACGTCGCTTTAGGGATTGACATCGGTGGTACCAACACCGCTTTTGGTTTTATCGACAGAGAAGGGAACTACCTTACAGAAGGGAACATCCCGACAGCTAAACATGAAGATATCAACGATTATCTGAAAGAATTATATCTGGAAATCGAAAAAGTACTGGATCCTATCCGCCAGGAAGTCAACTTTGTAGGAATCGGAATCGGAGCACCCAATGGTAATTACTTCAAAGGAGCGATCGAATTTGCACCGAACCTGCCTTGGCACGATGTCATTCCTTTGTGCGATATGATGAAAGAATACTATCCCGAACTGCCGGTTTATCTGAACAACGACGCCAAAGCTGCAGCTATCGGTGAAATGATTTACGGCGGTGCCCAAGGGATGAAAAATTTCATCATGGTCACTTTAGGTACCGGTCTGGGTAGTGGATTCGTAGTCAACGGCGAATTGGTTTACGGACACGACGGCTTTGCCGGAGAACTCGGTCATACCATCGTTTCTCCCAACGGCCGCCAATGTGGTTGCGGACGTAGCGGTTGTCTGGAGACCTATGTATCTGCCACGGGAGTAAAACGCACCGCTTATAAAATGATGGCTAAATATAACTATCCGAGCGAATTGAGATCCATCCCTTTCAATGAAATGAATGCGAAAATCGTAAGCGAAGCTGCACAAAAAGGCGATATGATCGCTATCAATACTTTCAAATATACCGGAAAAATGCTGGGTGAAGCTTTGGCCAACGCCGTTGCCATCACCAGCCCAGAAGCCATCTTCCTGATGGGAGGCCTGGCCAAAGCCGGCGACCTGCTTTTCGAACCGGTAAAAGATCATATGGAAATGAATCTTTTGAAGATTTATAGCAATAAAGTCAAAATCTTACCTTCTAAACTGACTAAGAATGTCGCCATTTACGGAGCTGCTGCTTTAGTCTGGAAAGAGCTGGAAAAATAAACTTCGAATCCTGCGGGTCAGGCTAAAACCTACCCGCAGGATTTTAATAATCAATCGAATAACCATAGCAAGGCAATTATAAGTAACCACTTCAACACCTTTTCCTCCCAATCTGTTTCCCTGCATTTCCCCCTATAACGATAGACAATCTGTATCTCTGTTATTGTTGAATTTTGCTTTTGTCGTTTTATTCCGGCCATATTCCTCAGACTTTGAATTGCAATTACAGTCGTCATTCTACTACTGTAATAATAATACAAAAATATACGACAAGTATAATCGTTATCATAGTGTACGGCCACATAATTTTCCCCTATATCCCCCCTATTCATTCTCAAAAGCTTACAATCAACTATTTTTCTTTCGCAGATAAGCGATCAGGCTTTGGCGTAATTCGTCCATAAATTTAGTCAGCTGTTCTCTCTCCTTCAATTGGTACATCAGCGAATCATAATTAGCCGGGAAATCGAGTCCCAGACAATCGGCCAAAAAACGCACCGTACCGATTTGTGTGACACTTTTACTATCACCTTCCAATTTTCCGGAAGCCAGCAAAGACAACGAAAGTTCCAACAATTCTGTCGGAGTCAATCTCAATTTATACTCCTGTTTCAGAAACGATTCGCGACAATAAAACAATTTTTGCTGACGTTCCAGGGAGGTATGCTGTAAAATCAGATAACGGGCGATCGTTTCCCGGGTAACTGCAGGCAAATCGTTCAGGGCAAGCAGGGCTCCCTGCTCGCGGATTGTCAGATACCGATGGGTCCAGCCAAAATTGTCGTCATAACGATACAATTGATTAAACTGGTTAAAGCGTTCCATAATCACTTTCATCAACACCGGATCTTTACCGGCCCGTTCGACCCAATCCGCTAAAAACGAAGTGCACATAATCTCCCCGATCATCAAATGACTGTTAAAGTCACTTATACTCCGGGCTTCATTAAACCAAACCTGATCTGTTTCCTCTTTATGAATAGTCACATCGGCATGCATAAGATTCTGCAAATAGACCAGTACTAAATTTAAAACTTCCATCTGAGTGTTCCTGAATATTCTCCTGAGATAACTTATGATGTCGTTTACCCCGGTAAACGACATTGTCATACCTCCAAAAGAATTCAAATTTATCGTACCGGAAAGTTTAGTTTATAAAATCTATAAAGTTCATAGCCCCTACGACACTTTTCAACAATCCCCAGCGATGTCATCCCGAACAAAATTCCGAAAGATACTATACCGGAGTCGATGAACTTTAAGTGCCGAAGCACAACTTTATAAACTTAAAAAACTAAATTAAAACGGCACGTTTTAATCATTTTTCAAGTAATCTTTTTGCCGACTTAGAAAAAACGCTTCCCTCCGAACTGATGGAATAAACACCCTCAGCCTACAACTATACAACAGTTGCAAATTTAATAGAAATATTCCTATTAACAATAAATAATATAAAATTCAATTACAAAATTTCTGATTCTCTCAAAATGATTTACACAACCTAGTGTAATTAGTATATAAAAAGCTTATTAAGTCTTTGAACCTTGCTGATACTTTTTTACAGCTGTTGAAACGAATGACCGGAACCGGAGGTTTCGTCAAGAGGATAGCGACAGAGACCAGAAACTTTATAAACCGATTTAAACCAACTTCTATTTCAGCTTCATTCCCCGGATAACAAAAGTTTTATCACACATTCTTCCTTAATTTACGGGTAATTGGAAATCTATATCTCGCTACCGATACATCGTTCGTACAATTACTAGCAGATGTCGGTATAAACAGAAAAAGGTCCCCGGAAAATTGCACCAATCCCCAGGAACCCTTTCTCAAATTAGGATAACACAAAAAGTTCTTTATTTCATCAGCTCCTTTTTCAACATCGGCATAAAATAACCACCGACAACAGAACGAGCCTGGAATCCGACCTGTTTAGCATCGGGTGTTTCGTGCCAATCGCTGATAGGCACACGGCTGCCCGTTTCGTTCGCATATTTATACACCGGAGCGATAAATTTCTGCATCGTCACAACATCCGGTGCCATCGTAGCCGTCCACATGATCCAATCGGATTTCGTATACGTACGGCGAGAATCCAAAGGTAATCCATAAAGATTCTGTTTGGTGAGATAATAAGCGATCTCTTTCTGAGCGACTTCTTTCGGAAAGATATTCAATCCCAGTAATTCATCCCATACCAGGTTGTATTTCTGACTCCAGGTACCGGCTTTATCGAAGATAAATATCCGGCCGGCCGTTCTGATCCCCTCTTCTGACGGAAAGGAAGTGGACTCCGGGATTCAAAATATCTATCCGCTAAATGACACTTTGTTATTTCTGGCTCATCGTATTTCCCGGTTTTCAGATATACTCTATTCTTTATACAATTTACATACCGAAACAGGAAATTCCCGAGAATTATTTGGCGAACCGGAAAACTAAAAATAATACACAATTACAGGAGGAGTGGATAAGACGCAAATATGTGGTGCCTGTAAACATTATGGAAAGTGAGAATAATCTGATTGTTGAAAATGCGATAGGTGGAAAAAATTATTATCTGTTTTGGAATAAGAATAGCCGGCAGGGCATTTTTGCCGAAATCAATTCCGTTGACCCGAATATCGTCCCCATGCTTATTGTTAGAGGAATGTCTCAGGATATATGTGTCGAATGGTGGGAAGTCATGCTAATCAAAGCAAGGTGTGAATACCTTGAGAATCAGGGACAGATTGTTCAAGACCCACTCAAACGACTTAATGAACAATTGAACGAAAACGATAATCCGGTAATTATTTTGAATTATCTGAAAAAAGATAGGTTTTGGGATTCCGGGACAGACCTTTCGTCCCGAAAATAGGACGAAAGGTCCGTCCCGGAATCCCTATTTTAGGACACTATTCAATTCGAAGTACAAATAATCATAATGCACTTTGTCGTCTCCCGAAGCAGAATGGCGTCTATTCTTCAGTAGCTCTTTCAGTTTTACCAATTGCCCGTAATACAAAGTTTTAGAACTGATCCCCAAATCCGATATTTTGGTATTGGCAGACATTTGCCGGGCATGCCGGTGATACTCGTAGCCATAACACGGCAAATGGTCTTCAGTCAATAATTCCAAAGAGAGCCCTTTCGACTTCTCCGCATCCTTCGTGAGTTCCAGTTCTTTTAACAAATATTGCACATAAGCGTATTGCAGGTTACGGTCGTAATAATCCAAGGCTTTCCCTTGTTCGGTCTTATTCCATACCCCCTGATACAAATCGTTCAGGTATTCCTTCTGGGTATAAGGCCGCTCGGAATATTTGGCATTCATGCCCACTTTTCCGAGTGTAGAACTGTTCAATAGATTACGAAGCAGATTTGCCTGCAAATTAGCGACCATATCATTATTCGGTTCGAAAAGGGTCATAATTTCTTTCTTCGCCATCCATTTGGGTTGTTCTTTAAATTCGTCGAAGAAAAATTTCACGACCTCTTTCTGTTTCTCCCTGGACACGGGTACAAATCCTTTCTGCTCATCTCCGGCTACCGGATGGTTGAGATACAGCCCTCCGATGTAGGCCATACAATGTCCCATATACCTTTGGTATTGTTTGGTCAGTTCGTAATATAACTCACTGGTCTGATCATAAGGCCGATTTTCAATTGCACTCCATTCCACCAGATGGTCCATGATATACCGCAGGTTCTTAATCCCATACCGGCTGGCTTTCACCGCATCGTCCCCGAGCGATTCCGACTGGGAAGCGGGATCCAGGGTTCCCAGGATTTGCTGTTCACCATAGGTATACATCGGGTCGCCCGCTTTTTCCTGAATCCATTTATTCAGAGTAGCATATTCGTCGGCCGGTGTTTCGGCATCGTAAATCGGAGCATATCCCAATTTGATCATAAAGATATCGTACACACCCAACAGGGGCGGAATCAAGCGTACATTTTTATCTTCAGGCTGTGCCACATAATTATTCCGGGCGTAATCCATGATAGAAGTCGTCGTTCCGTATTTTGCAGTAAAAGCGGGGGAACGGAGCGAATCCACCGGTATCGAATAAGAAGCCCTCATATTATGCATCAATCCCAGCGTATGTCCGATTTCGTGTGAGGCGACATAGCGCAGGCTCGCTCCCATCGTTTCTTCGTCGAAAACGGCAGCCCGGGCTTTCGGATCGACCTGAGCTGTCTGAACAAACTTCCAGTTGTGCAACAATTTCAACACATCGTGATACATATACACCGATGCCTGAATAATTTCACCTGAACGGGGATCGGTCCAGGACGGTCCCATCGCATTGGCCACCGTCGTCGTCGCATAGCGGAAACAGGAATAACGGATATCGTCGGGATCGAAATCGGGATCATCGGTCGGGAAATCACGGGCAACGATAGCGTTTTTGAAACCGATCGCTTCGAAAGCAGGTTGCCAGTCCTCGATACCCAATTTGATATATTTTTTCCATTTAGCCGGCAGGGCGTTATCCACATAAAAAACAATCGGTTTAGCCGGCTCTACCAATTCCCCTTTTTTATACCGTTCCAGTTCTTCGGGTTTAGGTTCCAAACGCCAGCGATTGACATAAGCGATCTTCTCGCTCTGATCTTTTTCGGTGGAATACAACACTTTCCGATCGGAGAAATACCCCATCCGGGGATCGAGTAAACGAGGCCGCATCGGCTCATCCGGCAGCTGTATCATCGACAAATGGACGACAGCCGTAAAAGGAGTACCGTTGACCGTATAGGCCACCCGGCTTTTTACAGAAATATTCTGCGGGAAAGCCTTGAAATCGAGGATCGACGACAGATCGGCCTTAAAAACCCCTTTCATCTTTTTCATACCGAACAAAGCATCGAAGGGAGAGGCAGGAATAAAAGGACTTACCGGCCGTTCGTCGGCACAAAACAATTTAGTGGCATCGATCACCATCGCACTCGAATCTTTACTGAATGCTTTGATCGGAAAAGCCCGGATGACCGGTTTCAGATTGTTCCGTTCCATAGATATTGCAATCGGTTCGTTTTCATCACATACCGATCTGCTGATCACATTATGGAGATAGACTTTTTCCTCATCGCAGCTCCATTCCACCAGCATCGGATCCTGAGGCATCTGTCCGGCCACCACATCCTTATTGTCGCTGATCTCCGCCACCCTACCGGCGAACAACATCGGTTTTCCCATCAACTTCACCGGTATTTCCATATAGAATGTACTTTTCACCATATGTAAGGTGATCAGTCCCTTCTTCGTGCGGGCTTCTTTAGTAATCACCTTATCATAGCTTTTGTCCTCCGTTTTTTCTTTCTTCAAGGCGTCGGCCAAAGCCGGAGTCGTCTCTTGCTTTTTACGTTTCTTCTTAAAATCATTGGCATTGGCCGATAAACATACAGCCAATAAAAGAATCACGAAATAAAAAAATCTGTTTTTCATACTTCTCGTTTTATTAATATTGATCATTTCCTATTGCCTGAATATCCACTCCATACACTTCTTTCAGTTGATTTACCAATAAATGGTATTTATCTTTCAGCCGATCGTACGGAGCGATCAATGCCTCCATTTCCGCGGTTGTATGGGTCGTAACCATATCGATAAATTGATTGATATCCAGCGTTTTGTTAGGAGCCATACAGTAGTTGGTCCCACTATCGGCCGTCCGGTCACGGTCCCAGAATCCATATTTCTTCATATCGATCTCATCGGGTTTGAGCCCGCTATTCCCATCCACCAACTTCAGATTTCCCCCGTAATAATCCTCGCTGATGTTCCAGAAAGCTTCGGGAAGATCCATCATTTCATTATTGTATAAAAAATTCGCCCAGAAAGCAGCCTGTACCTTTCCTCTCAATTCAAACAGGCTATCGGCCGGAATCTCACCTATCCCGTTACGGATTCGACCGATTCCCAGAAAACTCAGGCCTGCTGTCGCCGGTTCATCCGGGTACCATACACCATTTTTAAGCACTTGCACTGAATCGGCCAGTAAAATCTTGAAGGGGAAATAATGTTTTTTAAAATCATCGGTATAATATTGGAACAAAACGTTGTCCAAATAGGCCAAACCTTCGTTCAAAGTAACCTTATCCGTTTGTTTTATCAATTCCACATCCAATACGGTACTCATATTCCATCGATAATCGACTTCCTCATAATCATATAAAATAAATACACCGTAGTCATGATAAAACCCATAAATAAAGTGATCCAGGGGGTCTTCACTATCTTCCACCTTGTACTTGGGCTCGTCTTCTTCGCCCTCGATATTCTCCTCTTTATAACAGGAACTCAGGAAAACACCTAACAGAATATATATCAACCATCTAGTTTTCATAACAATTATCGTTTTAAGTTAAAGGTTTCATTGTCGAGACTCATATGATCAATTTTCTCCGGTAACATTCTGATTCTCCCGTTGTGGACGGGGATTGTCGACCAGTGTCGGATCATATTCCACTACCGACCGGGGTAAAGGCAAGGTATAGGCCGGATCGTCTTTTTCGAGTACATATTTTTCAACGACATCGGGTTGCTTGATATCGGGTGTAAAGGTATGCTCTATCCGGGGCCGGTCCCAACGCCTCAGGTCGAACCAGCGATGAAATTCGAAGCTGAGTTCCCGCCGTCTTTCTTCCCTTACCCTCCGGATGACGTCTTCTTTAGTCACCGCTTGTACCTCTTCGTACACTTTCAGGCGTTTTTCCCGAATGGTTTTCAGATCCTGTAAAGCTTTGTCTTTATCTCCTTTCCCGGCATAAGCCTCTGCCCGGTTCAGGTAGGCTTCCGCTGTCCGGAAAGCATATCCGTATATGCCGGTAGTTCCCGAAGTTTCCGATTTTTGGGCCGTATAAACAGCTCTCCGTTTATAGAAGAAATGCGTCAATCTCCAGTCGTTATCCCCGTATAATGCCTGAAGATCGTCGGAAATCGGGAAATTACATTTGGCCAGCCAGGCATAATAACTCACCAGATAATAGCCATAAGTAAACAATATCTCAGGATTCTTTTCATTCAGAAAATAATCATCGTCGCTCATTGCCGACAAATCATAGAGCTGAGGTTGTGCAGCGATCACATACGTCGCATATTCGATGGCTTTATCATACTCTTTCTTATACAAGCTCACCCGGGAAGCCAACAAATACGTAGCCGGCAGGTTCCAGCGGAAACAGGTCTTCGTCAGGTTGGAGGCTTTGAAACAAGTAATCGCTTCTTTCAGATCGCTTTCTATCTGCCGATAGATTTCAGCCACACTCTCCCGGACAAACTTCCGGTCTTCCATCCCTACCACATCGTTGACCGGAACTCCGAGATCCGTTTCGGCCGTCGCCTGATTATAAGGTTGTCCATACAAATTCACCAGCATAAAATAACAATAAGCCCGCAAAGCATAAGCTTCTGCCTTCAAGTCTTCTTTCTCGGCCTTCGATCCGCTGATATCCCCGATATTATCCAGCGTAATGTTACAGATCAGGATAGAATGATAATATGTCTCCCAAGCCTTATCTTCACTGATCGCTCCGGAAACCGTCTGCTCCGGATCGGCCTGCCAGGTATAGTAGCCATAACCGCTGGCCCGGGTATCTCCCCCCAGAAAACTACCCTTGATATTTTCTTTCACATCGTCCGTCATGATGTCCAGGTAAGTATGTATCTGGGTTTCATCCCGGATATAGGCCTCACCGAAAAGGAACTCCCGGTAATCTTTGACCGACTTCGGAATAATCAAATCCTGTGATTTCTCTTCCAAAAAATCAGAGCAAGAGGAAAACAATATCAGTAATACCCCTAATAATCTTATATATCGTTTCATAGTCTGCTATTTAAAAAGTGATATCTAATCCCAAAGTATATGAAGAAGTCGGAGGTGTAGAAACTCCTCCCAAAGTCACCTGTTCCGGATCCTGTCCTTTCAATTTTTTATCGGCCAGTAACCAGAGGTTAGTCGCCTCGAAGCGCACACTGATCATTTGGGCCCGGATCTTATGACAGATTCTATCACTGAAATTATACCGCACATACAAGTTTTT
Organism: Odoribacter splanchnicus DSM 20712; assembly: GCF_000190535.1. GTDB lineage: Bacteria > Bacteroidota > Bacteroidia > Bacteroidales > Marinifilaceae > Odoribacter > Odoribacter splanchnicus. The sequence continues at coordinate 181,162 of NC_015160.1, read as the reverse complement.
TAAGCGCAGATAATTCCCTGAAGCCACCCGTAGATCACTCTTATTGTACATCTCCCAGCCATTATCGGCAATCTTGATTTTCCGGTCGATCCCCAATCCGTACATATCCAGCGGATCGGTCGTCAATACCGGAATATCCGTACGGTTTTCATCACCGGGTTGTTTCCACCGGTTCACAAACGCCTGATTCATATTTTGCTGAGGCTGCGGGAGCCGCTGTCCGGAATCATTATACAAGTTGTTCAGCCGGATCTTAGTCCCCAAACTATAAGAAAAAAATCCTCCGATAGCTAAATTCTTATACGAGATATCCGTACCGAACCCACCGGTAATATCCGGTATACGGGTACCCGAATAGGCGAAAACCTTGGCAAACATCTCCGTTTGGGTGATACCGTCGGTTTCTTCGATATCTTTAAAAGTAGGCAAGCCGTTAGCATCCAACCGATCATATTTATAAGAATAAAAAGTATTCAGGGCTTCTCCCGGAATAACAGCCGATCCATCGAGATATTCCTTGTATCCGTAATCCGTCGTAATCCCGGATTTCGTTACCTTATTGATATTCCGGGCCCCATTGATATTCAGTGCCCAGGTAATATCTTTCGTTTTCACCGGCACTACATTCAACACGATTTCATACCCTTTATTTTCCAGGTTTCCGGCATTCAGCTGCATAGTCGTACTCCCGGTCGTCGAAGCCACTTCTTTGGAAATGATCTGATCTTTCCCTTTCTTCCGGTATACTTCTACACTACCGTTCAATCGGTTATCGAGGAAAGCGAAATCCACCCCGAAGTTCCACGAAGTCGTCTTTTCCCAGCGCAATTGCGGATTGGGCAGCTTCGATAACTTTGAAATATACTGTTTCGAAATCGGATCGAAGGATCCCAGCTGGATCAACAAATTCGGTGTCTGATCGGGTGAGACATTCCCCTGAATACCGTATGATCCCCGGAAAGCAAACATATTCATCCACATCACTTCTTTCAGGAAGGCTTCTTCGTGCAGATTCCATCGGCCCGAGACCGACCAGATCGGTAAAAAACGGTTACTCTTATCCTGTCCGAACTTATTGGAACCGTCGGCCCGGATATTGAAATTGACGATATAGCGGTTCATATAGTCGTAAGTGAATGTTCCATACCATGACATCACATTGGTCAGGGTATTGGTGATCACATTCGGATGACTTTTCACCAGATCACCATATTTCGGCCACTGCACCGGGTCGATCTCTACAAATTTTTCTCCCCGGTCGGGCAAATAACCGTATTCCGTCGATTTCAATCCTTTGTATTTAGACGAACGTGCCTCCGTACCGGCAACCACCGTGATCTGATGATCTTCCAGAAATTGAAAAGAATAATCCACTTGTGCCCTTGCAGTATAAGAAGTATTCCGGGTATCCGTATTCACCAGTTCTCCCCCGTAAGGCAACTTACATTGCTGTTCACGCCAAATGTCACTATCGGGCAATTCCAGTCCGTAATTATAATTTCTGAGCTGAGCAGCCGCGTAAGATTGTTCGTCGAACCATTCTTTTTGATCGGTATTCGACCGATTATAACTCAAGGCGCCGGTTAATCTTAATCCAGGAATAATCTCCCATAGTAAATTAGCATTGAAATTCAACGTCGTCCCCTCGATATTCATCCCCGTATGTTGCATTTCGTTCACCACATTGTATTGTAGCGGGAATTCATAGCCTTGCGTCTTGTTGTAATAAGCCAACGTACCGTCCTCATTATAACAGGGTATCGCACGGGAAGTATTATAGGCATACTGATAAGGAGACAAAGAAGAATGCAGGTAATCCTTATCGTCGGTCGACGCTCTCATCTGCAACTCCATTTTCAGATTGGAAAGCAGATTCACTCCCAGTTTCATCAGGCCGTTGAACTGTTTTACACCGGTACCTCTCACCGTAGCGGGGATATGCTGTAAACCACCTGAAAAATAATAATTTACCTTATCGTTAGCACCTGAAATAGAAACATTATGTTTTTGTGAAAAAGAGGTCCGGTAAATGATATCGAACCAATCGGTATTCACTTCTTCCAGTCTTTTCACTTTCTTCTGAAACTCTTCATAAGTAATGGTCCGGTCGTACAGGTCCAGCAAAGCACCTTCATAAGAAACCCTGGCCGGAGGAGTACCGAACGACAATCCCCTCTGTTCGATTTCCTTGGATACCTCGATCCGGTCCTTCGAATTCATCCGGTAGAGCCCGTCGTATTCCGGTCGTTCATTGACCGATAAATTCATTGAATACCTCACCCGGGGCTTCCCGATTTTTCCTTTCTTAGTGGTAATGACGATAACTCCATTGGCAGCTTTTACCCCATAAATAGCGGTAGCCGAAGCATCTTTCAAAACGTCTATCCGTTCGATATCCTGTGGATTCAGCGAAGAAATCGCATTTCCGATGAGGTTTACGTTATCGAGGCTATTCAATTCTTCGGCACTGATCTGTACGGGATCTTCCAGAATAAATCCATCGACTACCCACAAGGGTTCGCGGTTACCTGAAATCGTCGAAGATCCGCGGATTCTGATTTTCGTTGCAGCTCCGGGAGTCGAAGAAGATCCCATAACATTCATTCCCGGAATTTTTCCCTGCAACATATTATCCAACCCCAAAGCAGCTCCTTCCCGCACCAAATCACCATCGATAGTAAAGACGGAAGAAGAAAGCTTACGTTTCTCGATATTCTGGTAACCGGTCTTCACGATCACTTCCTGCATCAATTCGGCCACACTCTCCATCACGACATAGAGGTTATCTTTATTCGCTTTCACTTCCTGTGTACGCATTCCCACAAAAGAAAACACTAAGATCTCTTCTCCCGAATTCAAACGGATCTCGAATTTTCCCTCTATATCCGTTGCTACTCCGGCTGTTGTATTTTTTACCACCACAGATACTCCGGGTAGCGGTTCTCCTTTAGAATCCACTACTTTTCCTTTCACTGTCCGCATATCGGTCTGCTGGGTTTCCGATTCTTTTTTCGGAGTAATTAAAATATAGTCCTCGACCTGATTGTAACGATAAGGTAACCCCTGAAAGATCGATTGTAAGGCCTCCTCTAACCGGGCTTCGTTCAGGGATACAGAGACTTTCGTCCCGACATTCACCTCCTGAGTATTATACATAAAGTGCACGCCTGTTTGTTCTTTCAACACTTTCAACACCTCTCCGAGTGTTTTATTCTGCAGCTCTACGGTCACTTTCCCCTGAGCCCATACGGTTGCCTGAGTATGCAAGCTCGATACAAATACGAAAAAACAGCACAACCTGACAATCAGTCGTATGCCGGATGGATTTTTTCTTCTTTTTTTCATAATTTTGTAGTTTAGTAGATTCAAATTTTCGAAACCCGGATCGTTTTATTTTCTAACTGGAACCGTACCCGAGCCAATTCTTCCAGCATCCGCAACACAAAATCCAATTCACGATAACGGGTAGCAGCTCCCGTAAAAGTGATTGCTTTCAACTGCGGATCGGCAAATACAAAGTCTACATCGTACCAACGTCCCAATTGATCGGTGATTTCGCCTAAAGACATGTTTTCAAATTCAAAAGTTCCGTCTACCCAGGCAGCCACAGCCCGGGCATCGACTTCACATTTTTCTATTTCTTCTTCCAGGCAAACGGCTTGTTCGCCCGGTGACAAGACCAACTGTCCTTTTCTATTCGACACTTTGACCTTTCCCCTCAACAAAGTAGTTTTCACCGCACTTTTACCGGTATAAGCAGAAACATTAAAGCGCGTACCCAACACCTCGACGCGATTGTAGAAACTCTCGACAATAAAAGGACGGGCTGTATCTGTTACTACTTCGAAACAAGCTTCCCCTTTCAGCATCAATTTTCTCTCTCCCTTGCCAAAAACCGTGGGATAAGTCAGTTCGGTTTCCGCATTCAGCCACACCCGTGTACCGTCCGACAATACCAGGGAATATTCCCCGCCCCGGGGCACGGTAATTGTATTATAAGCCAATTTTTCCTGTTCCTGGCTTACAGCCTGATAAACGATATGCTCCTGCCCTCCGACTGAAATCCGGGTACCGTCTTCCTCGGTCAATACGCAGGTAGTCTCTTTTTCCAGTGTAACTTCCCGCCCATCCGACAAACGCAACACCGCCTTTCGGCTACCCGGAACGATCTGAGACAAAGCGGTCTCCCGACTTTCCTGTAACTGTTGCAACGAATAATACAATAATCCGCTACCCAATAAAAGGATCAGTATTGCAACTTGTTTCCACCATTCCTTCCATAAGCGACGTCTCTTCCGGGGCGAGGCAGAGAGACGGCAGGATATTTGCTCCCAGGCCTGCTCCTCCTGAATCCCATCCCAACACCCCACCTTACGCCCTTGTCTATAAGTTCTCACCCATTCCCGGAAAGTTTGCCGATTTTCCTGTTTTTCCTCCAACCACCGTTGTAAAAACCGGTATTCTTCTTCCGATAATTCATGTTTACAATAGCGAACCACATAAGAGACTAATTCCTCTTCATTCATTGCTTTCGATTTTAAATTTATCCTGCGCACAGACGATTTATTTAGAAAACGTTTCTATTACCTAAAGCTCAAAAAGATTAAAATGGGTGAATGAAATGAAATTTTTTTTCGAAAAAATAATTTACCCGAAAAGGCAATTTACGGATAACCTATCCCCCAAGGCTTTTCAGCGATACCCCGATCGCTATTTCCGAAGTAAGAAAACAAGCAGAATTTGAAGAGAACTGCGCAATTGTTTCAATGCACGGGCAAAATGAGTCTTTACGGTATTCACAGATAAACCGAGAAAGTCAGCCACTTCTTTGTATTTCATATCTTTTAATACGATCAGCTCGAACACTTTCCGGCATTGTTCGGGAAGACGGGCTATTTCGGCATATAATTTCCGGCACTCTCCTTCAAACTCCTCTTCGGAATACACCGGCTCGTCGATATATTCCTCTTCCAACTGTAAATTATAGCGGTTCTTCAATTTTAACACCTTCGCGCAATTATGCTGGACAGCAGTAAAAAAATAAGCCCTCAACGATCCCTCGAACTGTTTATCTTTATATTTTTCCCAAAACTTCACAAACAAGTCCTGGACGATATCTTCCGACTCACCGAAAGAATCCAGAAAGTTCATAGCAAAAATACAAAGAGGCTTATAATAAAGATCAAAAAGGCTTTTTAGTCCATCCGGATTACCGCAACTAATCAAGGTCAATATTTCCTGTTCATCTTTACACCTCATATAGTACGGCAAAAATAAAAAAATATTGAAAGAACTAATTCTTCAAATAGATGATTTTCTTGGTTTCAAAAAAATCTTCCGAAAAAAAGTCAGGAATGGAATAGATTTTCACTTTAGAACGGAAAGGTGCAATTTCTTCCTCAAAATCTCCTCCTTTTAAATAGATCACTCCATTGTCCAGGGAATGGGCCGAGTCCTTCCGGATCTTTCCCCGAATCAGTTTGACAAAGGCAGGAAAAGCTGTCACAGCCCGGCTGACAATAAAATCCTGTTGTTCCGCAACATTTTCCACGCGGATCTGCTCGGTCCTGACATGCTGTAACCCCAAAGCATCCCGAATCCCTTCCACGACTTTTATCTTTTTGCCGATGGAATCGATCAGATAGAAATTTACCTCAGGAAACAAAATAGCCAAAGGAATCCCCGGGAATCCTCCTCCTGTACCGACATCCATCACCCGAGTCCCGGGAGCAAAACGGATGATCTTTGCGATCGCCAGTGAATGCAACACATGATGTACCCAAAACTCATCCATATCTTTGCGGGAAATCACGTTTATCTTTTCATTCCATTCCCGATACAAACCTTCCAGACGAGCAAAACGTTCCCGTTGCTCCTCCGTCAGTTCCGGAAAATAATCATATATCAAATTCACTGTGCCCATAGTCAAAATAATTAACTTACCTCCGATCCTTTCCCTGTTTTCCTGCGGCATTATTATAAAGCGGCAGCAAGATTACACAAATCACACCGACCACGATATATAACAACGTCATTGTACCGTGGGTCAATAGAGCAAAAGTTTTGGCCATGCTTTCGATATTCGGGGTATGCGGCAAATAAATCATCAAAGCTGCTATAACCATAAAATGCCAGGCCCCGATACCTCCCTGTACAGGAGCCACCATACCATAACTCGAAAGAACGAAAATGGTCAACCCGACCAGTGCCCCCAAATGCGAAGTAAACTGAAAACAGAAGAAGCAGACATAAAACATCAGGAAATACATCAACCAGATAAATAAGGAATAAAAAACGAACAATCCTTTGTGTCGCACATCTTTCACACTAAGCAACCCTTCTTTCAGTCCTTTAAAAAAAGAATGAATCCGTTCTTTAAAACGAGTTTTACGGATCAACCGCCAAAACAACCAACCGACAGCCGCCAAAACAACCAACACCAACAACATCCATGAAGAATGGAACATATTCACCACCTTCTCTTCAATCTCCTGATTATTATCTAAAAAAATACCGACTTGTTTAAACTGGGTAATGACGACAATCAAGGTCAGGAACAATAAAATCATCATATCGATTACCCGTTCGGTCACAACCGTACCCAATAATTTAGAAAAAGGAACTTCCTCATATTTACTGACTACCCCACAACGGGTAAACTCGCCCATCCGCGGGATAGCCAAATTGGCGAAATATCCGATCATCACCCCCATAAAACTATTCCCGAAAGAAATCCTATACCCCATAGATGCGGTCAGCAACTGCCACCGCAGGGCCCGGCTGACGTGACTGGCAATCCCCATAACACAAGCTACTCCGATCCAGAAATAATTCACATCTTCTTTAAGCACTGTCAGCAATTCATCCCAATTCTGATCCCGGTAGACCAACCAGAATAAAAAGGCCGATACGGCCAGAAATAAAAAAAATTTTATCGTATTTTTTACAAGAGGGTGCATACGAAAATCGGTTTATAAAATTGTTTGCAAATGTACAAAAATATGCCCATGCCCAAACCGTTTTCCGCCGAAATTGTATACTTTTGTAACATGAGTATTGTCAGAGCTAAAAAAAGTCTGGGACAGCATTTTCTGCGTGACCAGAATATTGCACGGAAAATTACGGATAGTTTACTTCCTGTCACCCGGGATATACTGGAAATCGGTCCGGGGATGGGTGTACTTACCCGCCATCTTTTCGCCAATCCGGCATTTTCGGTCCGGGCCATCGATATCGATCAGGAATCGATCGATTATCTGCATCAGGAATTACCGGAATATCAGGACCGGATTCTATACGGAGATTTTCTGAAAACAGATATCCGCCAATATTATCAGGAACCTTTCTCTGTGATCGGCAATCTACCTTACAATATCTCATCGCAAATTTTCTTCCGGATCATTGAAAACCGGCATTTGGTCCGTCAGGTGGTCTGTATGATACAAAAAGAAGTGGCCGAACGGATTGCAGCCTCTCCGGGTAGCAAAACATATGGTATTTTAAGTGTCTTTCTTCAAGCATTCTATCACATCGAATATCTATTCACCGTAGGGGAGAAGGTTTTCGATCCGCCTCCTAAAGTCAAATCGGCAGTCATCCGGTTGACCCGGAACGAACGCGTGGAACTGGGATGTGAAGAGAAACTATTCTTCAATGTCGTAAAAACAGGGTTCAATCAACGCCGGAAGACACTCAGGAATTCAATCCGCGGGATCATTCCTCCGGGATTCGACTCTCCCTATCTGAATTTACGGCCTGAACAGCTCGGTATTACCGACTTCCTCCAGCTCTGCCAGGATATCGAGAAAAACAGGAACATTGGCGATAAAGCATAAAACGACGATCTAAAATTTTCAGGATGCAACAATTTGAATTAACCCACGAATTTCTGAGTCAGTTGGAAGAACTGATCGATGCCGGCAACAAGACCGAGGTCAGCAAACAAATTGCCGGGCTTCACCCCGCAGATATAGCAGAAATCCTGGAGGAGCTGAATAATGAAAGGGCACAATTCGTATTCTTGTTGCTGGATAACGAAAAAGCAGGAGACGTACTGGCAGAAATCGACGAAGAGGAAAGAGTACATTTTATCGAATCTTTTCCGGCAGAAACTATCGCCCGTCGCTTTATCGACAATATGGACTCGGATGATGCCGCCGATCTGGTAGCGAGCATGCCTAACGAACAGCAACACGAAGTGTTGTCGCATATGGAGGACCTCGAACAGGCAGGAGATATTGTCGATTTATTGCATTATGACGAGGATACGGCCGGAGGGTTAATGGCCAAAGAGCTGGTGATGGTAAATGAAAACTGGACCGTCCTGACCTGTCTGCGGGAAGTCAGCCGTCAAGCTGAAAATCTGGATGAAATATACAATATATATGTAGTCGACGACGACAACAAGCTAAAAGGACGTTTATCCCTGAAAAAAATCATTACCGCCCCTACCTCGGCAAAAATCAGTAATCTTTACTATCCTGACATTATCTCGGTCAAAACCGACGAACCCGCGGAATCAGTGGCTTTGATTATGCAAAAATACGACCTGGTCGCCATCCCGGTAATCGATCAGGTAGGCCGCTTAGTCGGACGAATCACCATCGACGACGTAGTCGACTTTATCCGTGAAGAGGCAGACAAGGATTACCAGATGATGTCCGGTATCTCGCAGGATGTAGAATCTTCGGATAGCATCTGGGCACAGACCAAAGCCCGGCTCCCCTGGCTGATCATCGCCCTGTTCGGAGGAATGGTATCGGCCTGGATGATTTCCCGCTACGAGGCGGAAATCGCTTTATTTCCGGTTACAGCGATGTTTATTCCGGTCATCACTGCCATGGGAGGGAATGTCGGTATACAGTCGTCTGCCATCGTCGTAAAAGGCTTGGCTTCCAATTCATTGAGCCTGAAACATGGCTTTCAGAATATCGTAAAAGAAATCGGAGGAGCTCTGATCAATGCCACGATTTGTTCCTCTATCATATTCTTGCTGACTTTGTGTTTCGGGATGCAAACTCTGGCCATGCCCATCACGGTAACGCTATCGCTTTTTGTCGTTATCCTCTTCGCATCTATTTTCGGTACGGCCTTCCCGCTTTTATTAAACCGGATGAAAATCGATCCGGCCTTAGCGACAGGTCCGTTTATTACTCTGACCAACGATATCATCGGTCTGAACATTTATCTGATCACCGGCCGCCTGATTTTAACCGGACTCGGATAGTCCTTTTCTCTGCATAATTATTTTTGCCTTTTGCATAATTATAACCTGTAAATATAAGGTTACTAATCATTTATGTGCTATTTTTGTAACGATACTTAAAGTAGAAAACAACGGAATACAAACTTTTAATCTATGAAACCCTCGGTTCCGAATGTCATGTATCTGAAACAGATAAGGGACAGAGTAGTTTCATATAACTGCAAAAAATAAATTATAATCATATGAATCCAATCGTTGAAGTAAACGTTCAGTCAGAAATCGGGAAATTAAACGGAGTCATCATCCATACTCCCGGCGAAGAAGTAGAAAACATGACCCCCGAAAATGCTGAAAGAGCTTTATACAGTGATATTATCAATCTTTCGATTGCCCGGAAAGAATACAAACAAATTTCGGGAGTTTTATCCAAACTGACGAAGACTTATGAAGTCAAAGACCTGTTGTGTAATATTCTGAAAGACGATAAGATCAAACAGGAAGTGCTCGACCGGATCGAGCGGATCGAACCGTTTATCGGTGAAAAATCTCCGAAAGGCAGCCTGAAAGAACAATTACTGGAAGAAAATGCAGAAAATCTTTCCCGCCTATTGATCGAAGGAGTAGAAATGGTCAAGGACAATCTGACGAAGTTTTTGAGTAAAGACTGGTTTGCATTACGTCCCATGCACAATTTCTTTTTCACCCGTGATGCTTCTATGAGTATGTACAACGAAGTGTTGATCGGTCGTATGGCCAATTCCATTCGTGACCGGGAATCGGTGATCATGCAGTCTATTTTCGATTTTACACCCGAATTTAAAACTCAAACGCTGACTATTCCTCCCATTTCCGGTAGTACTCAAAGAGTACGTACCATAGAAGGTGGTGACGTTTTGATTGCCCGCGACGATATTTTAGTTATCGGAAACGGCGCCCGTACCAGCACCCAGGCGATCGATATGCTGATCAACGAGTTTATTCGCCGGAAAAGTGAAAAAGCACAACATATTATTGTGCAGCAACTGCCTCATACACCGGAATCCTTCATCCATCTGGATATGGTATTTACCTTATTAGATCAGGATAAATGTATGGCTTTCGAACCGCTGATTCTGAATCCGGGAAGCTATCAAACCGTCCACATCAAGATCCAGAATGGAAAACTCCAGAGTATCCGCAGTGAAAAGAACTTACTCTCTGCCCTGAAAAAACTGGGTATGGATCTGGAGCCCGTACTTTGTGGTGGTAGCGACGACTGGAATCAGGAACGCGAACAATGGCATAGCGGAGCCAATTTCTTCGCCGTCGGTCCTGGTCAGGTCCTGGGATACGCCCGCAACAATTACACGATGGAAGCCATGAATCATGCAGGATTCGAAATCATCCGGGCCAATGACTTCATCGACGGCAAAGTCAATCCGGGTGCTTACGAAAAATATGTAATTACCATCGACGGCTCCGAACTTCCCCGCGGTGGCGGTGGCGCCCGTTGTATGACCATGCCGATCAACCGGACAAACCTATAAGACTGACGGCTTTTCAAGCCTGATCGGCGAGGCCTCTGATTGGAGAACCTTCGGTTCTGATTAGCGGAACTACCTTCCGGATTCTATTCCGAAGGTTCACCCATCAAAAATTTGTAAACTTTCAAGGATCAGTCCCCTTTCAAACCCTATCTTCCACTCCCCCCTCTCCAACAACTCGAATCTTTTTTATCAACTCTCCCCCTCCTTTGCAACTCAATAACTCAGCAACTCAGCAACTCAATAACTCAGCAACTCAGCAACTCAATAACTCAGCAACTCAGCAACTCAATAACTCAGCAACTCAGCAACTCAATAACTCAGCAACTCTTTTCAACTCTCTTTTTCATCTCCCGAAATTATTTGTAATTTTGTTTCCCGATTATCGACAGCATATTTATTCCCTTAAAATGTCTAAAATAAAATATTATATCGCCAGTTTTCGATTGAGGACTTTACCTCTTTCTTTATCCGGAATCTTTTTAGGAACTCTTTTAGCTGCCTCGGAAGGTTATTTCAACTGGGCTCCTTTTCTATTAGCAGTAGTGACCACCCTTTGTCTTCAAATTTTATCCAACCTGGCCAACGAATTAGGTGACCTACAAAAAGGTACGGATAATGAGGAGCGTTTGGGCCCCATCCGGAGCATTCAGTCGGGAGCCCTGTCCCTGAAAGAATTTAAACGAACGATTTTACTTTTCGTCCTGCTATCCGTTTTATCCGGGACTGCTCTGGTCTCCACCGCTTTTGAAAGTTTGCTGAGCACAGACGGACTGATTATGCTGATGCTGGGAGCCGCTTCGATCGTTGCCGCCATCAAATACACGGTCGGCAAAAATGCTTACGGCTATCATGGTCTGGGAGATGTCTTTGTCTTTTTATTTTTCGGATTACTCAGTGTCTGCGGGGCCTATTTTCTAATGACTCATCGGTTATCGATCAGTATCTTTCTACCTGCCACTGCTGTCGGTCTGTTATCGACAGGTGTATTGAACCTGAATAATATGCGCGATATCGAAAACGACCGGCTTTGTGGTAAACGTACTTTACCGGTGATACTGGGGATCTCCAAAGCCAAAGTATATCATTTCTGCCTGATCATCGGAGCATTCGTTGCAATGAGTAGCTATATGGGCTTATGCGGATTCAGGCCTTTTCATTTTATCTTTTGGTTCACCCTCCCTCTCTTTCTGATCCATTTGAAAAAAGTAGTCCAAGCGGAAGGTCGCGGGTTGGACCCGCAATTGAAAGTATTATCCCTTTCTACTCTGCTGTTTACACTTTTGGCCGGTTGGGGAGCTTTCCATTTTTGACCGACGAAAAAATCATTTTTCTCCGACATACAAGCTGGCGATACCGAAGCTCAGTTTCCGCCGGACCGGATGCTGAAAACCACAGTCCCGCATAATTTGCAGGAATGTTTCGCCCTGAGGAAATTTCATTACCGATTCGGGCAGATAAGTATAGGCTCCTTTATTCCCTGAAATCCATCCCCCGATCGTCGGAAGAATATGACAAAAATAAAAGCGGTACAACTGTTTCATCGGAAAATGCTCCGGCATAGAGAACTCGAGAATAATCACTTTCCCCCCCGTTTTCAATACCCTGTACATTTCCTGTAATCCCAACTCCAGATGCTCGAAATTACGCACACCGAAAGCCACCGTCACCACATCGAACATCCCGGTTGCAAACTCCATATGTTCGCAATCCCCGGTCTTCAACTCAATGGCATCAGCAAGATGCAGATCGCCGACCTTTTTCTTTCCGATCTCCACCATATTTTCCGAGATATCTATTCCCGTCACTTGCTTCACTCCGGCCCGGTGCGCTGCAATAGAAAAATCACCTGTACCACAGGCAACATCCAATAAGCATCCCTTCTCCTGTTCTCCGATGCAGCTCATCGCTTTCCGTCTCCACCCCTTGTCGATATTCATCGACAACAGATGATTCAGCAAATCGTATTTCGGGGCGATATCATTAAAAATATCTTGAACTACTTCTTTCTTAGCCATATTACAAAGCAAAAGGTAATAATAAAAGGTAAAAAATGCGATGAACACTTTTTACCTTTTACTTTTTACTTCTTTAATTAGTTTCAGGTAATTTCCCTTCTAAAGCAGATTTTACGACAGCAACAGCATCTTCCAATCCTTCGGCGAACTTCTCGAAATCTTCCTTGTACAAGAAAATTTTATGTTTCTCATAGCTTGAAACACCATCTTTATCGAATTTCTTTTTACTCTCTGTAATGGTCAGGTAGTAGTCATTGTTACGTGTAGCCTTTACATCAAAGAAATAAGTTCTTTTGCCGGCTTTCACTGCCTTTGAATAAACCTCTTCCCGGTCTTCATTCATGTCAAATCCCTCATTTTTTCCGTATTCTTCCATCATCAAATAAATTTAATATTCAGAAATGTTTATTGAACTTAACTTTTTCTCCGGATTATTCCCGGTTACAACCACGCTTTGTCGCCTTTCACGTTTCAAATGTAGAAAAATCCTAAGAAACAAAACTACATTTTAAGTTTTTTTTTCCAGAAGTAATGTTTAATCCTTTCTTTTTATACAGTAACTTTGTATAAACAACTAAAAGTAATATTATGCTATTTACCATCTTCATCATCGTTGCCATTCTCTTAGGTCTGGCTTTAGTAGGCCTGGGTATCAATATATTATTCAGGAAAAACGGGAAATTTCCCGAAACACATATCGGCAAAAACAAAGCCATGAAAGACCGGGGAATTCATTGTGCCAACACCACCGACCGCCTCGACCGGCAAAACTATAAACCTGTCGATCTGCAACCGGAATAAAGCTCAGACCACTTTCCAGCCTTTAGCGTGCAGAAGTTCCATCCGGCACTTCCGTTCACTTCCATTGGGCTGTTCGAACCGGATAGTGGCTTCTCTTCCTTCGGTAAAAGCAGGTAAAGAACTAAAAAGCTGATTCAACGCCTCTGCCTCGAAACCATTACCACCGATATCTACACAGACCAGGTCGTCGCACCCACCCAGGTACAAGGAATGCAGCCGATTCGAAAAACAAAATAAGTACAGCAGATCCGGACAAGCATCCAACTCCAGACTTTGCAAAACATTGTCGCTACAGTCCAGATACACCAGTCCCCGGTTACATCTTGAACGCAGCACCGATAACCGATTCCCGGAACAATTCAAAAGCTTCAGCTTCGGACAACAAACCAATTCGAGCGTGATCAACCGATTATAAGCACAGTTCAGATTTTCCAGCAAGGGACACTTATCCAGCTTCAACTCGGTTAGATGGCATTTGGATACATCCAACTGACTGATAGCTGTACCCACCACCCGCACCCGATAGTATCCGGCCTGTTCATAATGATGCGCTGCCGAATGATCGGATTCACCGTCACCCCAGTCCACCAAAAAAGTAATAGCCGTTATCCCCAACCGAACATCCGTCTCTCCGGGCAATTCGAGCCTCAACTCCACCGCCCCCAATAATTCCTTACCTCCGTTTTCGGAAGTATACCGTTTAAAAATAAGAGGAAGATTTTCCATAGGCAACCGTCTTTACAGCTCCTCCTCATTAAAAATGCGTGGAGCTTTTGATCTGAGTAAACAGGCACCGCCAAGCACCTACTGAACCAAATCGGAAAAGCCCACGCATAGCACGTGAGTATAATCCGATTTTACGTTCAGTTTGAAAATTGGCGGTTTCGTTTACTGTAAAATCGCGTTACTCGTATCTAATGTAGATATACCTTTGTTTTCTACATAATCACAAATATAATCAATTAGCGGAATATTATTCAGGATACACCATATTTTTTTCTTCTATGACCTCCAATACCTCTCTTAAATATTTATCGGCTTCATATTTAGCCATAGGCAAATTATGCAGCAAATAATTCCCGCAATCCCGGGGAGCGGCTCCCGGAACTTCCCCCTCGAAGTCACGGATAAACCGAAATGTTTCCCGCATCAGTTCCACAATATCTTTCGCCTGCAAATCTCCTTTCATCAGGAAATAATTTCCCGTACAGCAACCCATCGGGCCCCAGAAAACGATCCGTTCTCCCCATACCGGATGATTCCTCAGATAAGTAGCCGCTAAATGTTCTATCGTATGCAATTCACCGTACCCTAAGGCAGGTTCACGATTCGGTTCTTTCATCCGGATATCGAAAGTCGTCACCACCTGATCCCCCAAATAATCCTTACGGGAGACATATATTCCCCTCAACAAATGAATATGATCGATTGAAAAGCTCGGTATTTTTTTCATGATTTATGATTTTAGTTGATTATTCAGTAATCTGATTCACCAGCTGCTTCAGGATTTCAAAAGATTTTTCAGGCGCAGCTGTCCAGAAATCCTGATATTGCAAAGCATGATTTTCTACTTGCCCGGGCGTATCGCTGATTATCCGGCAGCTCAAAAAAGGTGTCGCATACATATGACACACCTGTGCGATCGCTCCGCTTTCCATATCGACGGCCAATCCCTCCGGGAAATTCTCTTTTATACCTTCCAAAGCTACCCGGTCGGTAATAAACCGATCCCCACTACAAATCAGTCCTTCACATAACGCAATATCACTTGTAACCGACAATGCCGCACTCAATAACTTGCTGTCCGCCTTGTAACGCGCAGGCATACCTTGTACCTGTCCCATTTCGTTACCTGTCCCACACCACACATCGTGGTATACCACTTCTTTCCCCACGACCATATCCATCACCCTCAGCCGGGCATCAATCCCTCCGGCTACTCCGGTATTCAGTATATAATCGGGCGAAAAATACCGGATCATCTCGACAGTCCCGACAGCTGCACATACCTTACCGATACCACATTGTGTCAAGACGATTTCCTTCTCCCCCAACTGTCCGGTCACATAGCGGTACCCCCGTATTTCCTGTTCTTTTTTCCCGCTCAACAAAGCTTCCACCAAGCGGAATTCCCCCCCCATGGCCACTATAATTCCTATTTTCATACCGTTTAATTTAAAAAGGGATTGTATCTTTTTTCCTCTCCGATGGTAGTTGCCGGCCCATGTCCCGGAATCACTTTTACTTCATCGGGTAAGCACAATAACTTTCTACGAATGCCTTCTATCAGTACCCGCGCATTTCCTCCAGGCAAATCCGAACGGCCGACACTTCCGGCAAATAACACATCTCCGGCAATCAATAATCGATCGGCAGAACTATAATAACAAAGTCCTCCCGGCGAATGCCCGCCTACAGCAATCACTTCCAATTCCGACTCTCCGAAACGAACCCGATCACCGTCTTTCAAAAACTTCCCTACGGCAGGCGGCGGCGTAATCCCCGTAACTCCGAGCATAGCGGCATACTCCACAGCGTTCTCGATTAAAAAATTATCTTCATCCGAGGCCTGAGCACTCAGCCCATACGTATTTTTTATAAAATTATTCCCGAAGATATGATCGATATGCAAATGAGTATCCAACAAAGCCACGGGTTTCAACTTCTTTTGCGACAGAAAATCCTGCAATCTTCGTTCTTCCTCACCGCTAAAACATCCGCAATCGATGATCACGGCTTCCCCCGTCCGGTCATATAAAACCACCGTATTCTCCTGCCACGGATTATTTACAAAAATCTTTATTTCCATATCTTCTCATTTAATTTCTTACAAAGATAATGTAAGCCGGGCAAATTTAATACTTTCGGTTAGCCATATCCTGAAAAAATTCTACAAGCCGGCCCTTCTACTGCATCAATGTATACCGGATACTCAAACCGAAATTGGTATTGGTGGTAGGATAGGAAAGAGAGAGATAAGGAGTATCGACTTTCCGGTCGTAAAATAGCCTTAAATTCAACCGGTTATTAAACGTATAGTCCGCGGATACTTTGATAGACATCACTTTTTCCCCTGCCGTCAACTGATCTACATTTTCGGTTATTCTTCGGATGATGGTATTGTTTTTCCGGATACTGAAATCGAACTGTACATTGATATCGTTGTTCAACTGCTTACTTTTTAGGAAGATAGGAAGATTTCCAAACCGGTATCCCAGTCCCAAAACGATCTCGTTGCCAGAGGTTTCCGACAACTGAGCGTTTACCAGTCTCAGGCTCACATCCCGGCGACGGTTGATATCCCAATGGGTGGTCAGATTGTTGGCCCACACCATATCCATGCTGATCAGAGGATTGAATTGTTCGTTGATCGAAACCAGATTCACATCGAACAGTGACATCCAATTGTCTTGCAGATCCCGGGCATCTTCGGCATATTTCAGATTAGAGGCAAACGAGCCGATATTGTATTTACAGATATAATTGTGGTTGACACTGATCGATTTGAATACTTTTTTCATAAAGGCGAAATCGATCAAACCGGTATACACCACCCTCCAATTCGAAGTCAGGTTAACCCGCAATTTCTTTATCGGCTCGAACAAAGCCCTCACATAAACCGTACGGGAAGCATTCATCAGGAAAGGATTATTTTGGGTCGAATCGGTGGTTATCCATCCTTTCCCGGCCGCCTTCAACCCGAAATTCTCATCCTGACCGCCGAACAGGAACTTAAACCCGGGAGCGGAACTTCCGTTATAGCTCTGTTGTCCGAGCCAGCGGGCTTCCGGCAGGAAACCGGGTAATGTCGTCCCTTTATCTTCCGAATACCCGACACTCAGCGTCTTGAATCCGGTCAATATCCCTACAAAAAAACGGGCAACCGCATTTCCCACCCCGGCATGCGGAGTTTCCGTTCCGGTCACGAGCAACTTACCTCCTTCCAGAGTCTCGGAAGAATTGATCCGGATCTTGTTCCTACCGACCGACTCATATCCCAATTTGATATTTTTTCCATCGGCAGCCGTCAGGCGGGCTTGTATATCGCCGGTCTTCAACCGATGCCGTACAACGACCGGTTTTCCTTTTTGTACTTTATCCATTCCGGTTTCGAACTTCACGTTCTTCCCTCGCTGTTTCCGGGGCGGCCGTATCATTTCTCTCAAAAACTTAGACTTATTGTAAAGTGATGTCAACGATAAATCTCCGTTCATCTGCAAAGCACTCGCATTCCGGATCACATTCCCCAGATTCGTCGAATCGGCTGTCACCGCAGCTGCCTGCCAATCGTATCGGGTCGAATAGCCTAGCTGCAAAGAGGTCCAGTCCAAAAATGGTAACTTATTGACCGGTACGGTATATTGGACCGAAAAGTCATGATTATAATTTACCGGACGCCCACCGTCGAGGATATTGTTCCATACGGTATCTTTCCATTGCTGATAACGTTCGGGGTCCCTCTGCCGGTCGACGATCCCCTCCGGCTCATCGATACGTGCCTGTGTCGTCGCATGAAAATCGACCACCAGATTCCGGGTCAGATTAAATTTAAAGGCATAATCCCGGGTCCACATAAAATCCTTATCATAAGTAGGTTCGATCAATAAATTCGGATTATCCAGATTCTTCGATTTCACCTCCCGGTAATTCCGGGTAATATCCGAAGTAATCGAAAACATCGAAGGCATATAATAAAAATTAAAGTCTTTGATCAACCGCAAATATTTCGAATTCAATGTCTTGGATTTCGATTTTTTGAAAGGCTCCACTATTGGAGGCATCCCGTTGTAGATATAACTGATCAGTCCCCGGTAATTTTTTTCCAGGTCTCTTTCCAGGTTGACATTACGGGCAAAGGATTTATTATAAGAATAAGTCAGAGACAGATTCGACCAATCGAAAAAATGCGATTTACCGTCTTTACTTTCTATCCCTACGTTCGTAAAATTAAGGCTTTTGCGCATCACATAATCTTCCGCATTACGTTTGATCGAATCGCGCAAATGCCGGTTCGCTGCATTATCCAGGGCTACCTCCAAAGGGATATCCGAATCGAGGGGATCGTATTCCGGTAAAGTCGATTGTCGCGAATAAGCATAATACATCGGAATCCTCAACCGCCACCTTTCCGGAAAGAACTTACCGAATTCGACACTGGTAGAAAAATCGATCGAACGGAAATCCTCCCTTTCGATCTCAGCAGCATGCTGCTCGATACTGCCAAACCCGGGAGTCATCCGGCTACCGGCAAAACTGATCGTCGCCACATCGGCTAATTTTGCCGTAATCCGATTCATGTGCCGAAAGCGGTATTTTGATCTGATACCATTTGATCTCCTCGGTTGATCCATTAGGCAATTCGACACTAGAGGTCGTTATGTTGGTGATAAAATTTTCGCCGACTTTCATTTTCTCCGGCCGGAGTTCCAGGTGATAGCGGAAAAAAGCTTCTGTCTCATTCAGGGTATTGTCTCCGTTGATATCTTCCACATCAGGCAAGGTGGTGGCTGCTGTCGGATAAGATTCGGGCGACATATCGGCTGTAGGTGAGTTACCCTCCGTCCCGTTATACTGTTTATAGCGCTCCAATACAGGTGTTTCCAAAGCATCGTAATCCGATCCCCGGAAGAAATGATAATTATCCCCCGCCGGATCGTTCCAGGCCTCCCGGTATACTTTCGAATTTTCTCCGAAAGTCCGGCGCAAGGTCTCCAGATAAGCTGCGTAAAATATCCGCTCATCTTCATCGTTCATCCCGTCCAGCCCCACATCCTGATACCGCCGGGCCTGGCTGTTATTATCGAATCCATTGGTTATCGACTGTACACCCGGCACTCGTCCCCAGCGGGTGGTATCCACATGACGGATATCCGGTCCGGCAGGCAGTCCATTTTCAAAAGCTTTCCGGCCGTCTTTCAAAATATCCTCCGACACATTACCTAAATCGAAATATACATCTCCGCCTTTGTGCCGATTGTCATATACAAAAGGATCCATCAGCCAGATTTCGATATACTGCACGTTGGCTGTTTCGAAATCACTGGTAGTGATACTCCGCATCATTCCTCCCCACCGTTTCTCCGGATTACGCAGTTTACCGTCCCGGTCGACATCGGTCGTAAAGTTGTAGGGACCTTTTTCCGTCGGATAGTAAGCCACCGAGAGGGCAGGAATAATATTCACATCCCCGACAGCCAGATCCTTATCCGGGAACAATTCCGTCTGCCGGATTTCGCGGACAAAATGGTTAGAACGTTGTTCCTTGTCGGCCCGGATATGGGAAGGGGTCGCCGTCGACATGCGGTAAAAAATAGGATCGACAATATACCAGGCCAATTTTGCCCGGTTGTAGCCGTAATCCAGACTATCCGACTTGCCTTCCGGAAACAGATTATCCTGAGGGGTAGAAGCCAGTTTCCATTGCGTTATCCCTTTCATATCCAACGAAATCTTACTTCCTTCGAAATCGTCCAGGTAAGCGTTTCCACCGGCTCCACGGGCTGTACCCGGCTGAAACCTGGCGAACTCGGTGTCTATCGTCAGGTGGGATTTCGCTTTGGTATGTACAAAAGGTAATTTGTCGATCAGAGTGGTCAGAAAACCGGACTCGGTATTATAAGTAGCATTCACCCCCCAAATGGTATTCGATAAAGGTTCTTCTCCCAGATTCACTTTATGGGTCAACGGCTTTTCGCTCATATGCATTACCGTTGCTCCGATATTCAGTTTATCGTTGAATTTATAGTCGAGATGTGTCCCGACCAGCGTTTTGGTTTGCATGCCGAACATCGAACGGTTTTCACTTTTAATCGTAATCGGTGTACCGGCTTCCAGCAATGACTGGTTCATAATCTTCAGAGTCCCCATCGTATAATCGACCACATAATCGATATTCTCTGTCAACTCCACCCCACCGGCAAGTACTTTCACCGAGCCCTGAGCGATGTCCTGTCCTCCCAGGGAGATCTCGGAAGAGGACGACGATTTGTAACTTCCTTTCAGATAAAACTTATTCTTCTCGGCATTCTGTTCCGCTTCGCTTTGTGTCTTTTCGTACAAGTCTTTATAAACGTACTGACCAGCGACTCCCGGACGATTGATTTTCTTTTCCAGCCACCCGCCGAATGGTTCCAGTACGGGAAAAACGATCCTCCCTTTATTGGAATAGACCGTTATCCCCTCGATATAATCGAAACGCCCGTCCGGAATCGCGTCCAACTGGGTATTCAGCCGGTCGAGATTCATCACAGACAATAAAATCTTATTATCGATATCTCCGGCCGGCAGATAATTCACCTTCGTTCCGGCCTTATCATTCTGGTACAAAATGTCTAACACAAAATCCTCGGCACTCAGATTATAGGAACCGATATTATAGACATTCTTCATCATCAAATCCCAGGTCGGCATTTTAGGGCTCTGTGTCGTACTTCTCAACATCTTCACCACCAAGGTCGAAGGTGCAGCCGGGGCATTGGAGGTCAGTTCACCCACCGTATGGATTTCCCCTCTCACCGTATATTCATAAGCGACCGCCAATACCTCATCCGCATTCAAGGCCGCATTCAGGGAGATATATCCCAGTTTTTCATTCAGGATATATTCGGAAGGATCCAGCAAACGGGCATTTTCCAATTTTTCATAATCCTTGCCGGAATTGAAACCGGTACCGATCTGGGATAAAATACCGGAAACCTGATTGATATCCCGGATTCCTGCATAGCGATCCACCATGGTCTGATACAGCCGATTGCTCTGATTATCGGGATATACCTGCCCGGGAACAGCGGGAAACAAACCGGCATCGAACATCGGATTGGACGGATCCCCGACATTATTTTCAGCCAAACCCGTAAATGCAACGATATTCCGGGCCCGGTCGAAACGGGAACTTTTATTGGTTACCCATACTTCAATTTTAGTGATCACCACCCCACTATTCACTACGGGCAAGTTTTGTAAGGCGGCATCGTACTGATCCCGGAAAAAACGCGACAGGAAAAAGTGTTTATTAGCTTCATACTTCAAAGCAGATACTTCAAAATCCTGTTTTTCAGCTCCTTTCTCCAATTGAATCACTTTAGATTCCCCCTTCTGTTGCGAAAAAATACTCGACATGGACAATTTACCGAACTGCAGGTCCGTCCGGAATCCCCAAAGATTCTGTCCACCCGAAATCAGCGTTCCGGTTAAAGGTAAAGAGACATTTCCCGCCTCCACCTTTTTCACGATATCGTCTTCCTTCCCTTCGTAGTTCAGTTTCAGGATATTGTCATAATCGAAAGTAGCCTCTGTATTGTACGACCAATCGAGATTGACCAAATCACCGATATTACCGCCGATATTGAATTGTATCTTCTCGTCGAAATCCAGCGAAGTCGTTTTGCGCATATCGATAGGCAAAGTCGGATTATCGACTTTATTCGTTTTGACCCCCAAGGTCAGTTCTGCCGATCCCTGTACCTCGATCCGGATTTTGTTGATACCGAAAATCGGACTCAGAATTTTGTCTAAAAATTGTATATCGGAAACCAGACTCTTGAAATCGTACTTATTCCCTTCCTGAATCTGCCTCCGGTTGTATTCGTACAACGACATTTTCGAACGGGCTTTCAGCAGATCCTGCAAGGTTTCCATAAAAGGGCGGTTGTAATAATACTTTCCGCCGATCAGGCTGGCTACGACATAACGCTTGGTCAGCGGATCATAGATAATGGTATCTTTTATATTGGACGGTTGCCTGAGAAACAATGCCGACGATGGAATAGTCTGCCGGATTTCATTGTCCCGGATCTCCCGGATCGGAAATTGCAGGGTATCGGAAACGGTCCCGGCAACCCGCCCGGAAAAAATAGGCTCCTCCGATTCTCCCGCAGGATAACCGAAAACAAAAACCATCTGAGTTATTATCAAAAATAATAACAAGATATACCGCATACACACACACATTGTTTGCAAACCGATTCACACTAATGATTTGCAACACATTTATTTATAATTGCTTCAGTGCTTGTTTAATCAGTTCCTCGACGCTGGTGACACCTCCACCGGCCATAATTTTATCCAATACTTTATTGGCCTGAGCCTTCACAAACCCAAGCATCACCAAAGCAGCCAAAGCTTCTTCTTTTATGGCCACCGAAGCGCCGAAGTTCATCTCTTCGGCACTACCTGTCACCGCTATTTTATCTTTCAATTCGATAATCACCCGCTGGGCCGTCTTCAGCCCGATTCCCTTCACACTCTTGATTGCATTTACATTCTCTGTCAGGATGGCTCCGGCAATTTCTTTTACCGTCATCGAACTCAACATAACACTAGCCGTATTCGCTCCGATCCCGGAAACCGAAATCAGCTGCCGGAAAACCGTTCTTTCCTCTTTATTGAAAAAGCCGTATAACAAGAGTGCATCTTCCCGGACAATCTGATGAATATATAAGGAAACCTGCTGCAAAGCTACAATCTGAGAATAGGTATTCACCGAAATATTAATATAATACCCCACTCCGCCGCATTCGATCACTGCGTAAGCAGGCGTCGCCTCCACCAGAAGGCCTTTTATATATTCATACATTTTTTAAGTCTTTAATTAAAACCTATGATTTTCCGCACCTCACGAATAGTCTTATCGGCACTGGCACGCGCTTTTTCCGCCCCTTCCCGGGCCACTTTATCCATATATTCCGTATCGGCGGCATAGGCCAGGATTCTCTCCCGGATAGGAGACGTAAAATTCACAATATCCTCGGCTAACTGTTTCTTCAAATCACCATAGCGAATTTCACAGGCATTGTATTTCTCATTGAAATAATCGTAAGTATCTGCAGAAGATACAATCTTCAGCATGGTAAACAGATTAGCGATAGCTTCGGGCTTTTCGCTATTGGGCTGCGTAGGACCGCTATCGGTCACCGCTTTCATCACTTTCTTACGGATAGTAGCGGCATCGTCGATCAGATAAATAGCATTTCCTTCGGATTTTCCCATCTTTCCGGATCCATCCAACCCCGGCACTTTAATCGCATCTCCCCCGAAGGAATAGGACTGTGGCTCCGGGAAAAATTCTACCCCATAGATGGTATTGAAACGCCGTGCAAATTTCCGGGCCATCTCCATATTCTGCTCCTGGTCCTTTCCTACCGGTACTTTATCAGCCCGGTGAATCAGAATATCGGCAGCCATCAAAGTCGGATAAGTCAACAGTCCGGCATTCACATTCTCCGGTTGTTTCCGGGCTTTTTCCTTGAAAGAAGTCACCCGCTGCAATTCTCCCAAATAAGCGTTCATGTTCAGGTAGAGGTATAGTTCCAGTACTTCTTTTACATCACTCTGTACATAGATCGCTGCCTTTTCGGGATCGATCCCACATGCCAAATACTCGGATAAAATCTTCCGTACATTGGCAGTCACGTCGCCCGGATGGGGATGAGTCGTCAAAGAATGCCAATCGGCAATGAAAAAAAAGCATTTATATTCATCCTGTAAACGCAGAAAATTTTTTACCGCTCCGAAATAGTTCCCTAAATGTAAATTTCCCGTGGGTCTGATCCCGCTAACAACAATCTCCATTTGAATCATTTATTAAAAAATAGACAAAACGAACTTATCTCTCTACCCCCTACAATCAACGGATTTTATAAGTTCCATCCTGCAAAGATAAGCTTTTATTCAAAATCGCTGAAACGGTTTTTCATGAAAATTAGAATTTAACAATTATCATACTTCCGAAGCAAAAAAGGAGGTGATTAAAAAAAATTAAAAAAAGTTACTTTTATAAGCTTTTTTTATTACATTTGAAACGCAAAATTGCAACTATTTTATAAAACTAAATTTTTCTACAAACAATGGAAGGATACGAAAGAAAAGAAGGAATGGACAATGATCGGGAAGAGATTTATTCCAAGGCAGTGAGAGCAGGGAAAAGAACCTATTTTTTCGACGTGAAATCAACTCGTAACAATGATTATTACCTGACAATCACAGAAAGTAAGAAGAGATTTGATAACGACGGGAATCAAAATTTCGAGAAGCATAAAATCTTTCTGTACAAAGAAGATTTTGAAAAGTTTGCTGAAGGTTTAGATGAAGTCGTTGCTTATATCCAGGCCGCCATCGGCGGAGAAGCTCCCAAAGCAGCCTACACCGACCCCCAAAAAGAAGAATTCGACGTCGATTTCGATCAGATTTAAAAAATATCACTTTTTATAAAAACCGCTTGTCGTAACAGGCGGTTTTTTTATTCTCCAATGAGATCGCGGACCACTACCGAAGCGATAAAGCACCCGAAGATAGGCGGCATATAAGAGATGGTCCCTACATTGGACTTCTTATTCCGACTCTCTGCCAGGACGATAGCCTCCGGATCGGTAAATTCCGACGAAAAAACCACCTTCACCCCTTTGTAAACCCCCAGTTTATGCAAGCGTTTACGCAACATACGCGCCAGATTGCAATTATAACTTTTCGAAATGTCCGCCACTGCAATTTTCGAAGGATCCAGTTTTCCCCCCGAACCCATCGAACTGACGACAGGCAAGCCCAATTGCAGACTATGATAAATCAGGAATATCTTCGGCGCCAAGGTATCGATAGCATCCACGATATAGTCGTATCGGGCCATTTTCAATACCTCGATCATCCGGTCATCCCGGATAAAATCGTTAATCACATGCAATTTAATCTCCGGATTGATATTCCGGAACCGCCCGGCCATAATCTCCGCCTTGGCTTTTCCCAGATTACAATCCAAAGCCGGCAATTGCCTGTTCTTGTTGGTCAGTTCCACCACATCCCCATCGATAATCGTCATTTCGCCTATCCCGGCCCGGCACAACTGTTCGGCAGCATATGCTCCCACCCCTCCTAAACCGGCGACCAAAACATGAGCCTGCTGCAATTTCTCCAACCTTTCTTTCCCGAGTAACAATTCCGTACGACTCAACCATTCAGGCATAATATAAAATTTCAAAGTATAACATTACAATTTAAACAACCGATCGAAATTCATCCGGACAATATGCTGCAATTCTTCCACAGCGATCCCCCTCCGACGGGCGACTTGCCCATAGACCTCCCCGATCGTAAAATCCGAATTATCCGTTTCGATCAGCAACCGGTCTGCCGGAATTTCAGGTAATACCCGATACACCTGCGACTCTTCGTTCATGGCATGCCTTCCGGCGGAAATATAAAATCCATGCCGCAACAAATCCATCAAGATCTCCCGCCGGTTATTGAATCCGTGCATAATCCATTTCTGATGTGACCGGCATTTCTTATAGGCAGTAATCAATTCCGGGATCGCCCTCACCCCATGAATAATCAACGGCACCCCATACCGTCCTGCAATTTCCGCCTGCCGTTCAAACAGCTTCAACTGCACTTCCACCGGAGCAAGCGCATTCCGGTCCACCCCCGCTTCCCCGACAGCCACAATCTTCCCCTCTGCTGCCGCCAGTTCTATCTTCTGCAACCTTTCCTCCACCCTATCATCGATATACATGGGATGAATTCCCAAAGAAAAGTAAACCGCCCCCTGCCCGGGCATAATCACATTTCCCAGACAAGGATCGACAATATTCACCCCCTCTCCCGGCCGATGTGTATGTACGTTAATCCAATCTTGTGGCATAAGCATCCTTTTACAACCACAAATATACACCATTCCTCCGGATAATCAATCCCCCGCTTTCCGTCAAGCCACACCTCCCCCGCCCCCGAAGGGGCACGTCCTGAGTCTCCCGGGATCCGTCCTAAAGTCGCCCCCTAAGTCAATTCTTCTAAAATGGTTTCCGCATCCGCCAATTCTTCTTCCCCCCTTCCCATCTTCCTCAACTCCTCCAGCATCCTTCCGGCCCGCTCCACACATTCCTCCTCCTCCACATAATAATAACAGCAGGCCAGCAATTTCACACTCTCCGCCGAAACGGCCAGGCGATCCAAATTCCGACCAACCACATCCAGCACCTCCTGCAACATCCCCTCATCCCGCGTCACCTCACAGGCATCCAACAGTGCCAAAAGCAATGCCGGATCCGAAATATCCAGTCTCTGCCTCGCCATCGCACACACACTCTCCAGGGCATTTTTCACCCTCCGGGCCTCCTCCATCCGTTCCACCTCCACCCGGCATTCTCCGTACTCCCGGCAAAGCCGCAAAATTTCTTGTACCAACTGTTTCATATTATTAATCAACATCATTAATATCGCGCAATCACCTGATTGTATATCAAGACTTTCACTATTTCCCGATACACTCATACACGAACCCTTGTTCTTTCAGCTCTCCTGCATCATAAATATTCCGCCCATCGATCAGGATACACTGCTTCATCAGTTTCTTCAGTACATTCCAGCCGGGCAAGCGAAATTCCTTCCATTCCGTCAGCAACAAAAGTGCATCTGCATCTACCACGGCATCATACATATCCCTGGCGTATTCCACCCGGTCACCCACTCTGCGCCGGCACTCCGGCATGGCTATAGGATCATACACCCGTACCTTTGCTCCGGCCCGGGTCAGCAAACCGATCATCACCAAAGCCGTAGCTTCACGCATATCGTCCGTCTCAGGCTTAAAAGCCAGACCCCAGATTGCTATAGTTTTTCCCGACAGATCCGGATAATATTTCGCCAACTTATGAAATAAAACCGTTTTCTGGGTCTCGTTCACCTCTTCCACAGCCTCCAATACCCGCATCCGATAACCATTCTTTTCCGCCGTTTTTATCAATGCTTTTACGTCTTTCGGGAAACAGGAACCGCCATACCCACAGCCCGGATAAAGGAACTTACTGCCAATCCGGCTATCCGCCCCGATCCCCTTCCGTACCATATTCACATCAGCACCGACCAGCTCACACAAATTAGCGATATCGTTCATAAAACTGATCCGCGTTGCCAGCATCGAATTGGCCGCATACTTGATCATCTCTGCCGACGGGATATCCGTGAAAATCAAACGGTAGTTATTCATCATAAAAGGCTTGTAAAGCTTCTCCATCAGCCGCCGTGCCTCTTCCGACTCCACACCGACCACCACACGGTCCGGTTTCATGAAATCGTCCACGGCATTACCCTCCTTCAGAAACTCCGGATTCGAAGCCACATCAAAACCCACTTCTACTCCACGCTTATCCAACTCTTCCTGAATTACCGCCTTTACTTTCCGGGCCGTTCCGACAGGTACCGTACTTTTGGTTACGACCAAAATATATTTATTTATTCCCCGTCCGATTGTATGGGCCACCTCCAGCACATATTTCAGATCGGCACTCCCATCCTCGTCAGGGGGAGTCCCAACGGCACTGAAAACCACTTCCACTTCATCCAATACCTCTGCCAGATCGGTAGTAAACCTCAGACGTCCTGCCTGAAAATTCCGGTGTACCATATCCTCCAGGCCCGGCTCATAAATCGGAATGATCCCTTTTTTCAGGCTCTCTATCTTCTCTTCCATCACATCCACACAAGTCACGTTCACCCCCATCTCAGCAAAACAGGTGCCTGTCACCAGACCGACATAACCCGTGCCTACTATTGCTATATTCATAACACGATTGATTTAAATGAAAAATCCCTTACCGGAAAAACAGTAAGGGAAAACTGGTATATAAACAAAACTATTCAGATCAAAAATGAAGCAACTACTCCAAATGATAATACGACTTAAACCAGGCCACGGTCTCCCTGATGCCTTCCCGGATGTCTTTCGAAGGTTTATACCCCATATCACGCTGTAAAGCCGAAGTATCGGCATTCGTCTGATACACATCTCCCGGCTGCATAGGCAGATATTCTTTCACAGCTTCCTTTTCGCAGGCCGCCTCTACCGCCGCGATAAAATCCATCAGCCGTACCGGCTCCGAATTGCCGATATTGTAGATCCGGTAAGGTGCCGAAGAGCAGGCCGGATCGGGACATTCCGCATTCCAGGCCGGATCGGGTTCGGCCACCCGGTCGATACAACGGATTACTCCCTCCGCAATATCGTCGATATACGTAAAATCCCGAAGCATATCCCCCTGATTGAACACTTTAACCGGCCGGTCGTGCAAAACAGCATCCGCAAACAGGAAAGGACTCATATCCGGACGCCCCCAGGGACCGTAAACCGTAAAGAAGCGCAAACCCGTCACCGGGATTCCATACAGATGACTATAGGCATGCGCCATCAGCTCATTACTCTTCTTCGAAGCTGCATACAGACTTACCGGATGCGCGATACTATCCTTTTCTGAAAACGGAACCTTCCCGTTCAACCCGTACACACTGCTCGAACTGGCAAACACCAGATGTTCCACCCGGTTCCAGCGACAACACTCCAACACATTGAAAAATCCGTCGATATTACTCTCAATATAAGCCCGGGGATTCGTAATCGAATACCGCACGCCCGCCTGAGCCGCCAAATGGCAAACCCGGCCGAACCGCTCATTCACGAACAGCATCTCCATAGCCTGACTGTCCTCCAGATTCATACGGATAAACCGGTAGGCCGGCCACTTCCGGCTCTGCACCAGTTTATACCACCCCACCTCTTCCTTCACAATACCGCACTCTGCAAGCCTTCCGTATTTCAACTCCACCTCATAATAATCGTTGATATTATCCAACCCCACCACCTCGTCTCCCCGTTCCAGCAGACGCTGCACGACATAAGACCCGATAAACCCGGCTGCGCCGGTGACCAGTATTTTCATAAAATTTATTTCAGTAATATTATAGAGGAATATCAAATCATTTCCCCTATTTATTCAATTTTTCAGCCAATTCACGTGCCTCAAGAATATTATCCTCTATAGAACAATAAGTCCAACTCCCATATCTACCTATAGAATATATATCATTCTTTTCTAAAATTTCTTTATATTCTTCCACTGTTTCTACACTCTTTTTATTTATGTGAACATAAGCAGGATTCATTAAAACAGCCTCATAGTCTACTAATTTTTGGGTAGTAATAATTCCCATTTTTCTTAAATCACTTAGTATTCGATCCAAATAAAGCCCTTCTTTCAGCATTTCCTGTTTTTGTGAAAAACCAATCTCAACATATAGTGACATCCGGTCTGTATTCATTATATTATCGTAATACCCAATACGATAAAAAATGAATTCCTTTTCAGGCACATATACCCAACTGTTCAGCTTATCATTACCTTTTGAGTCAAAACCTAAATTAAATACTAAAACTTTATTACAAGAAAAAACATCATCAGGATATACTAACTTACAAATGTCTAACAATTGGGGAAATGGTAATGTCGAAACTAAACGGTCATACTTTATTTCCCTCCGGTTAGTAATAGCAACTTTCCGTTCTACATCTACAAATTGCAAAACTTCATTCAAAGACAATTTATCCTGATCTATATTTTTCAATAATGAATAAACATATTCAATTGCTCCTCCCCGGGGATAAGTAAAAAAATGGTTATAGGAAGAATTATCATGAGAACGAAAATTCAATATAATATCTTCCTTATCAGCCTTGGGAAAAAAACGTCCCATAGCATTTACATCCAAAACATCCAAATCACAGGCATAAAGTTTTTCATTATAAGGAATGAGAAATTTTTCTGCAATAGATTTACCCAGATTAGCATAGACCATCTCTTTAAAAGTAGAATAACTATGTTTCCCGGCAGTAAACAAATCATAAAGACATTCAATCAATTCCTCTTTTTCCAATTGATGAATATTTTTTTGAAAAGGAAAATCGATATACTTTCCTTTATAATATATCTGAGTGTGTTTCTCTACCGATAAAAGAGAACTTGCAGAAATATTCTTACAAATATACTTCTCTAACTCAGGGTGCTGAAAATGAAAAAAATGTCCGGAATAATCCCAAACAAATCCATTCCTTTTAATTGTTTTGCAATACCCTCCTGGTTCACTTTCTTTTTCAACTATAAAAAAGTCGTTTTCTATAAAATTAGCATAACTGAGACCCGAAATCCCTGCTCCTATAATCAAATCCATAATTATCTGTATTTAAGAAAACCATTAACCGCCCAATGCATAAAATAATAAATACTTCTCAACAGCCCTAACTTCTCAACTTTATAATAAACCATAAATTGCGGCTTCATAACCTTTTTCTTGTTGCCAGTAGTACTGGTTGAGAATACACGATAAGAAGCCAATACCTCCGGATTTCCATAAGCATAATCAATCCTTTTCAACAGAGTCAACCAAAAAACGAAATCATCACGCATACTTCTCAATGTTTCATCAAAATAAACTTCTCCGGTTTTCTTTTTATCAAACATAGCCGTAAGGCAAGAAATAGAACAAGTTTTCAGCAGTCCCTTATAATTTACTTTTTCCGGTACAATAAAAGGTTTTAGTATTTCCTTACCAACCTCATTAATACGTCTGTATGAAGCATATACTATACCAGCATCTTTTTCCCGTAAAAAACACAATTGTTTTTCCAAAAAAGTACAATCCAATACATCATCTGCATCCAGAAAACAAATATATTGTCCTTGAGAGTGACGTAACCCATTATTACGAGCTGCAGCCGATCCTGCATTAACCTGCCGATATAACTTAATCCGCCCATCTTTTTGACTATATTCTTCAACAATTAGCGGACTATGGTCCTTCGAACCATCATCCACAATTATCATCTCCCAATCATTATAAGTCTGCCCAATCACAGATTCTATCGTTTGGACAATATACTTTTCTCCATTATACATAGGAGTAACAATGGATATTAAATCTTTTACAACCATCAATAATGTATTTTTATAAGAAAATAAAAGAAACTTCTATTAAGATATTCTTATCTGTTATTTCAAATATTAAGAATATCTTTTACCGATACGCCAAGGCAAGTAGCTATTAACATAAGCAATAGTAATCAAATATATCACCAAAACACTCAATGCTTCTACAATTCCATATACAAATGCCTATCCCCTTCCTTCCATATTAAATCAACACTATCATTTCGCATATCCCTTGATTTTATTCCTCTTCAAATAACCATCAATTCATTTCGTAATTCAAGCGGTGTTTTTACATAAGAAATACCCCAAAATTCCTCAACAATCTTTTTCTGTTCAGGAGTTATCAACCGTATATCAGAATCAAAATAACTACATACTTCCTCCAACTCACTTTGATATGTATTTTCATTATCTTCTGTACAAGAGGATAATACATGTTTCTCAACTATTTTATTCTTATAACAAGACTCTACTTTCTGTCTAAAAATATAATGTGGTTTACCTAAATAAATACAATATCCAACATGAGTACCCAGATTATTAGAAATCGTATAATCTGCCAATTCGATTATACTCCGCTGACGGGACAAAAAATTCAAATCAAAACGATGACCGGAAGTTACAATTTTATACCCCTTTTCAATATAGTTGGCTACCAATGTTGTATTTAATGCATCGGTCCAATACAAAGAAATCAATACACTATCATAATCAACTTTTATTCTTTCTATTTCAGCAATAAAATCATTTATATTATAACTTGAATCAGCTCCAATTATCCCATGTGAGGGGAATACCAATAAAACTTTACCTAACTCACTCTTCAATTTCCGGAACTGTTCATCAGTCAGTAATGGACTAGCGTAATGAATATAAGGACCAATAGGTATTATTGTCTTATTTATATTTCCTTCTTTCAAATGCTTAATTCTTCTTGGACCATAAGTTACGATCGAATTTACCGGATAAATCCGATCATCTTTTCTAACTAAATTCCCAAAAAATACTCCATGTTCAATAGAAGCATTCAAACTTCTGCTTACATTCAATCCTGCATATTTTTTTAGAGTATAAGACAATCCATAAAGATTATTATCTATAACCAAATCAGTAGGAGCATAAGGAATTGGCTTTATGAGATTTTTGTAATCAAAAATAGTCAAGTTCTTATTTTCAGCTATAATCTGTTGAAACCGATAACTATTTTTCAAGCTATAAAACTCATTTATCAACGTAAGAACAAATCTGTTTTTTATTGCTAATCTTCTAAGAGAGTGATTCATATTAAAATATAACGGTTTAAATTTCATTGTGATAATATTCGGAAGGAGGATTTTCCAAATCTTCATTAAAAATTGTTCTGTATGGAACCGCACCATGTTTTTCCATTCCGGTCAAAGACTGAATTGAAAAATAGATAAAAGTCAAAAAAATGAATACTTGGGCAACTTGTCTATAACGACGTAACGTCACAAAATGAGCAAAAACAATTACATTGGTATACATTAGATAAAACGCAATTCTTTCAAGTAACAATATACCAACAGAACAGATATACAATACTGACCCTAAAAAATAAATGGTAAGAATTGTATTCGGAACAGATTTTCTATAAACAAAAGCTAATAGTACAGCCATCAGAAAATTATACAAAATACCAAATCCCGGTGTAGCTTCTACGGTATATATATCTACCTTCTCAATATATGCATTATAAAAAGGAATATGAGAAATTATAGCTATAAATACTTGACGCAATATTCCTGTATACTGTAAAAAGAAAAAAGAAACCAATAAAAAAAGCCAAGTATAATATGACAATCTAATATAACGGACAAAATATACAAAAACCAAAATGAATGCAGAAAAATGAAAAGTAGCAGCTAATAAGATACACAGCAGATACCTAATAAATTTTCTATTTTCTATAAAACGAATAGAATAAATAAAAATAGACAACGCAACACCCTGTCTAATTCCATTATTTAAAAAGATCAATAACCCTAACGTAAATGTAAAAAAGATACCCCACTTTAGTATATTATAATAATTTAAAGTCTTAAATATGAAGATAAACGATATCAGAGTAGCAAAAGCAAATACATATATATATCCCGCATAACAATTTAAAAATATACGATTTAAAATAAAATAAGCAGGCTCCCAAAAATATACATTTGCACCATAGAATTGCTTAATACCATAAAAACCAATAACGTAACGTGCATAATCATTACCTACATAAAAACGTAAAGCACAAAAAAATACAACAAATAAAAATGAAAAAATCAACCAAACTTTTCGTTGCAAAGGCAACTCAGTAGTTTCATATTTGTTGGTAAGAAAAAACATTATGAGTAAGCTACCTACATAACAAAAAAAAGAATAAAAATCTAATTCCATTATAATAATATCTTATTCACTTTCATTTTTACCAAAGTCCATGTAAGAAGTGCACTTCCTCCCAATGCAATCACCCCTGCAATTGCAGGTAATAGCATTATATTTATTTCAGATGGAAGTTCTGTATAATTATATAAATAATCGATTATCATTTGATGAAACACATAAATCCCCATACTCAATATTGAAAATTGATAAAAAAATGATTTCAGTCTTCCATTCTTGCTCAATATCTTGTTCACTAATAAAAACAATGATATAACTCCACAAAATTTATACACGCTAGATATGCCAAAACGGATAGCAGCATTGAATGATGCACCAAAACTTGACCATTGTTTAAGAACTTCATAGTAACTTATAAATGAAAACAGACTAATGAATATCAGCAATATAATCCATCGCCATTTCAAAAAATTCGAAAATATCACATTCCTGTAAAAGCAAATATAAAATCCTAAAACAAAATAAAACAAGTATTTAAACGCCATGAAAAATCCCCCAAAAGATACAGAAATATAGCGGGACAAAACACACAATATAAATGAACATAAAACAACAATCCAAAAATTATTTATATACTTAAATAAGACAAAACCTATTATAAAACACCAAAATAACATCGGTAAAAACCACAAATGTCCTACGCCATTGAGTAATTCACCAAAAAATTGCCAGCCAGATTCAAAAACAACCTTATTTAATGCAAACGCATATACAATTCCCCAAACAATAGCGGGAATTATTAATCGACGACATTTTTTTTTCAGTAAAGAAAAGAAAGTATAATCCTTTATCTGTGAAGCAAATAAAAAACCAGAAATAAAAGTAAACATTTCCAACATAATAGCATAAGCCCCCCTCGCAACCCAAACATATATATAAGTAGCCTCGCCAAACTCATAAACGAAAGGAACTTTCCATGCACCTACAAAAAAAGCTGTCGAATGATAAATAATTAACCACAAGATGACAATAAAACGAAGAATAACAATATCATCAAAACATTTTTTATTCATACGATACTTTAAGACGATCCAACATATCACAATAAGCTTTTAACATCTGATCAAACGAAAACTCATTTTCAAAACGTTTTCGAGAATTTTCTCCCATTGTTTTCCAATCATATTTAGACAAATCATTTAAAACATTTACTAAATCAGAAACTATTGGCTTTATTAAAATACCATTATAAAAAGATGTAACTTGTTCAGGAATACCGGAAATATTAGTACTAATAATAGGTAATCCGGCTCTCATAGCTTCTATAATAGAAATGGGAAGTCCTTCATTATTACTCATTAAAACAAAAATATCCTCATCAGTAATTCTACTATGAATTTCTTCATTCCGTACATTACCGTAAAAAGTCACCTGTTCTTCTAATCCATACTGAACCACTTTATTCTGTAAAACAGCCAAATCAGGTCCCGTTCCAAATAAGGATAAATGAATTTCTTTGCTTTTCTCTCTATCCATAAGATGTAAAGCCTCAATGATCAAATATTGGCCTTTACGTTCACATATAGATCCGGTAGAGCATAAATGATACTTAAAAGCATCTTTCTTTTCTCTCTTTATTATCGGTTTATCATCTATACCATTGTGAAAAAAAACAGTTTTATTAATATCTACTCCGGGATTCTCTAATAAAAAATTTTTTTGTCCGATACGGGCTATAAAAACAAAACAGTCAAGAGAACGAATAATATAATCAATCCTTCTATCCAAATATTTCAGAAAAAGCGTGTTCTTCAATTTAGGATAAGACTTCAGAAACATTTCCCACCGTTTCCCATCCGTATGAAAAAAACAAACTTTTTTAGCCGAAGATTTTATATTTTTCAAATAAGCATAACAAGCATCCTCCTCATGGAATACAACAATGTCTGGTTTCCGGTTGAGTTTTTTATATATCCTGACCAAACGGTTGGCATTACGAATATAGCGCAATAAAAACAGAATAGAAGTGTACCTATTTTTCCTAAGCCATTGCTTCAGTTTGGAACGAAAAGTCAACCCTTTTGAAAAATCCACCTCCGCAGACTTTCCATTAGAAACCAAATAATCATAAGTAAAAATCTCTAATTCATAACCGCGTGCCCTCAGATACTCTTTATTCTTTAATAAACGCCTTAAAGTCCCTGTAGGACCGATTGCCGCATTTATATAGTTTGGAAAAATGACATCAACTTTTTTCATACAAAATAGATTAATTATATCTAACATCCTAAATTTCAAGTATGCTCTAATCTTTCTATCTTAAACATAATTCTCAGACGATAAATTAACTCCCCCAAATAAGAAGCCACGGTTAAAAGAACAAACGAAGTAACAGAGGTCAAATAATCCATAAAATACATCCCGGCCAACAAACTCAAATAAACAGCAGTCGTCACAATAATACTATATAAAACATACTTTGTGTACCCCAATGCCACCATTAGGTTAGAAGAAATAAAACTACTAACTCCAACTATAACAGGAGCTAATAAATACAAACGAATAGGCAATAAATCTATCTCTTCATCAATAAAAAAATGTACAACCTGAGGTAAAAACAGATTCAATACAATAACTAATCCCAAAGTACAAGCAAATAAAACAAGGACTGTTTTTCTAAACAACAATACATTCCTTTCTTTAGCTATTTTAGGAAATAAAACTGTTCCGACAATTCCGGCCGGTTTTAGAATTACATTCATAAACTTAGAGCCCAAATCATACACAACCACATCACTCATCCCTACCCAGGAGCCCAGCAAAATATAATTTAACTTATCTTTTATTGTACAGATTACATCAGTAAAAAAAATGGGGGAAGCATCTTTCAAATAATATTTCATATTAGCATAGGATGGCAAACGGAATACTATTTTTTCCCGTACAAATACCACATACAATGCCAAAATACCTCCAATAAAATAGCCTACAGTAAACAACAAGGGTACATAAACATAATCCTCAGTAGTCGTTATGCACAAAAAAATCAAAACAATAAAAATAGACCGAATAACAATATTCACAATGGTTATATATTTCATCTTCTCAATACCCTGAAAAAAATATTGAGGAAATAATAACTCATTAAAAGTAAGTCCAAACGAAAAAACAAAAAGCCAGAAATGCTGTCGATAAGCCGGTATTAACCCTATTACGATAATATAAATACCCAAACAAAATAACCACAATATCGCCTGAAGCGTTAAAATGGTAGACATAATCTCTGACAACTTCTCCTTATTGTCCCTAAAAACAGATATATGCCGCGCACTCACCCGCTTAAAACCAAAATCGACAAGTATAGAACAATAACTAGCAACAATTTGTGCTGTAATCACCCAACCATACAAATCACTACCCAACACCCTCACTAAATAAGGATAGGTAATTAATGGAGCAAGCATTACAAAGATTTGTAATATAGAGATATAAGTAAAATTCTCAAATAATACAGAATGACGTTTCAATAACTCCCTGTACTTTACAACTCCCATACCTAGTATCAACAAATTATCCTTAAGTAATTATTTTTGTGCCTATCATTCACTTCCAACAAACCTCAATTCAAACGGAGTACCTTTCTCCAAATCCTGGTTCACCTTCCTGCCCAGACATTCATTCAGATACTTCGGATGCAATCCACATCCCGGACGGATAGAACGAAGATTAGAGGTTGTCAGCCTATCTCCTTTCTTCATATCCTCGCAAATAAACAACGAACGGCAACAATCGCGCCCACTGATTGCATTCACATCCGTAGGATATAAAACTTTTCCCCTTACCATTTCAACTTCACGTATGGTTTTTACCATATCGGCAAATTCAGCCGGTTCCATTGAAAATCCGCTATCCGGACCTCCCATTTTACGATCCAGTATCAAATGTTTTTCCACCACTGTTGCACCCAATGCAACCGCTGTTACTGCTATGGTATTAGTCATGGAATGATCCGAAACACCCACCTTTACTCCAAACCGTTGCTTCATATCGGGAACAGTAAGCAAATTCGCCTTTTCCAAAGGAGCCGGATAAGCCGAAGTACATTTCAGGAGAGTAATATCCTGATTGTTCACCTCCTGGCATACTTTTAATGCCAGTTCAATATCTTCCGGGGTAGCCACACCGGTAGAAATAATCATCGGTTTACCTTTGCTTGCTGCATAACGGATCAGATTGATGTCCGTAATTTCAAAACTAGCTATTTTATAAATTGGATTATGAATGCTTTCCAAAAAATCTACGGCAGTAAAATCAAAAGGAGTAGAAAAACATTCCAACCCCAGAGCATATGCATATTCAAACAACTCCGCATGCCATTCCCAAGGTGTATAAGCTTCTTTATATAACTGATACAACGAATATCCATCCCATAAACCTCCTTTTTCGATGAAACAATCTTTATCCGAATCTATTGTAATCGTATCAGCCGTATAAGTCTGCAATTTCACAGCATCCGCACCTGCTTCTTTTGCCGCAGCTATTGTCTTCTTTGCCAGGGATAAGCTACCGTTATGGTTAGCCGATAATTCCGCAACAATAAAAGTTTTATCATTTTCCATCAAATCTCTATTAAAGATGTTATTTTTCTATATCTTTTTCCCAGACATTGCACACGTTGACAATCAACGTATTCATGATTAATCCAGGCATGAAGTAAAGCAGGTACATTAACGCCGGCAGCTTCAGAGAATATATAACCGCCTCCAAAACGAGGATTGACATCTATCACATACAATTTTCCTTCAACATTAAGAAAATCACAATCCATATTTCCTTGATGCTGAAACAAAAAAGACAACTTTTCCGCAAGAATTTCTGCTTCCGGGAAACAAACCATTTCAGCAACATCCGTTTCCCCTCCCCGCATTTCCAATTTCTTCTTAACAACACACAATCGGTATTTCCGGTCCAAATCATTTATAATATCCATACCATATTCGTCAGAAAATAACATTTCCTGATAGACTACATTCAGATCCGGATTTTTAACTGCACCTAAAAATGAAGGAAATGAAGCCTGACCGGTATTATTATAATTCTTCAAATCATCTTCAGAATGGACTACAGCCAATCCTTTAGAACCCATTCCCCAACGATTTTTTATAATCAATGGATAATGTATCCGGCCTGCTTTAAGATCTGTTTGCAGTTTGTCAACTTCTATATAGGTCAATGGCGTATAAATTCCATTGGTGATCAGATACTCATAAAACAAATATTTATCCAGACAAAGCAGGGCTTTATCGTAAGGTAAACCGATCAAATGACAACCTGCATTCTCAAGTAAAACCTCATTTCCAGATAAAACGACAACCTCAATATCACTCAAAGTCAGCACATAATTTATTTCATGCTCACATATGAATGATGTTAAAACATCCATATATTCCTCAGAACCATACAAAGGCATTTTTAAAGAAGTAAACTCTTTGTAAGTCTCAAGAATCAGATCATTATTATCACCTATATAAACTTCAAAATAAACCTTGAACAAATCAATTAAATACCGCTGACGACCCGGACTTAAAACCAAGATTTTCTCCATATCACCAGTTAAAAATTTCAATGAAATTATCAAAATTGCTTCCCTCTCTGAGAGAAATGAATTCATTATTTTTTAGAATTGCTATATGAGGTAAGAATTGTATAAAATTTGCCCCCATTACAAAAGTGTAGCCTCCAACGTTATCTATTTCCAAAAAATCTCCCTGATGAACTTGACGACAAGTTTCTGTTCTTACCAGAACATCAGATTCCATACAGGTAGAACCTGCAAAATCAATTCTCTTCGTTTCAACATTGTCAATAACACGTCCGCTGATTATTTGAAATGGTATTTTCATTGTATGCATGGATGGACGGATATGAAACATATTACCGTCAACCTGTGCAATCCAACGGTTACTCCGTTTCTTTACATCAAAGACTTTTGTTATATAAGCCATTGAAGAAGCAGCCACAGACATTCCCGGCTCTATTACCAAACAGGGCCTATTTTCACAAAACCAACGGTTTGTATGAAGCTTTGCAATTATTACTTCTGCATAATCCTTATAAGAAGGTGTTGCATAACCAAACATACCGGGAGGTACTGGTCCAAAAAATCCGCCTCCAATATTGATGTATTTAATATCTAATTTATAATGATGCTGTATTTCAAATAACTTATCAATGATCTGGACATAATTATTTATTGCCCTATTCTTGGATGAAGTATGGCCATGTAATGAAATTATTTTACAATTAATTTTTGTCAAACGCTCTATAGCCTTATCTATTTCATCCTCCATAAAACCAAAACGACCACTTTCCTCCTCTCCGTAAATTGCAGAACAACCATTTTCATCCTTAATGGAAACATTGACACGTAACCCTATTTCAAACTGATTTTCAGGATATATTTCTTTCAAACGTTCCAAATAATCTATTTCATAATCACTATCAATATTAATAACAGATCCATTTAAAAGTGCAGTAACAAATTCACTTTCCCGTTTAATTGGTCCGTTAAAAATAATCTGATTCCCGGTAAAACCTACTTTCAAAGCTATCTGATATTCCAAAAAAGAAACCACCTCTGCATAACACCCCTGCTCCAGAGCTAACTTGCACAGATACGGTAAATAATTAGTCTTAAATGAATATCCGACTACAATATTCTGATATAGTGATTTAAAAGCAGCCCGAATATCTCTCAGATTATTCAAAAATAAATCTTCATTAACCAAATAAGCCGGAGTCCCTATTTCCAGTTCCAGTTTCTTACATTGTTCAAATGTATACATATTGCTTATAACCTTTCAAATATCTCCAAAATCTTAGTAACCTGATTTTTATAATCAAAATCAGGAATAATTACCTTTTCCCTGGAGGTAAATATTCTATCCATATTCATTTCAAGACTATTGTCCCGCAGATAACCTAAAGGATAAATGATATGTTCATCTTTTAAATAATTGTAATATTCATACTGATTATCTACATAATAACCAGCTGCAACAGGTAATTTACAAGCCAATGCTTCGTTGCAAATTGTACTCGCAGAAAAGATACCCAGATCCGCCTCGTTAAACAATCTGACGATTTCCTCTGCAGACACCCGCCTATATACCTTAACCCTCTTTTGATAAACCGGATCGACAACAACCGTATCACCTGCAATGACGCTTACCTCCAAAGGCTTATCCGTCAGGACCCCCAAAACCCGGTCAGTCAAACCGTAAGGATCAGCCCCTCCCAAAGCCACCACTACCTTATCGATTGTATCACTATTTCGTAAACGGACATTATTTATGAAAGGCTTTCTTAAAAAAGCCCACTCCATACCGCAATAAATCTCTGTAAAAGGTTCGGCTGAATAATCCGCAGGATGACAAGGATCCGGACAAAAAATCACATCACAATAAAAATGACGGGTATGAATATCATCAATACAAATCAGCTTACATCCTTTTTCTTTTATCTGTTTCTGAAATGATGTATCATAATAGTAATTGTCTAAAACAACAATCTCATCGCCGTTCAAAAGAGATAAAAAATTTTCAAACTGGTTTTTCAATCCAACCAAAGGTATATACTCACATACCTTATTCATTTCCTGCAATTGATAGGACGTCGGTGACAAAGTCGTGAAAACACAGTTGAAATTCTCCCGCAGCATATCGGCCAAAGCCAGTGACCGGATAAAATGGCCATAACCGATATCTGCCCCCGCATCAGCCCGGAAATATATCTTTCTTTTACTCATATTCTGTTATCAAAAGTTCTATTTCTGCCCTATACATCTAGCCAGATAAACTGGTGCAGTCAACAGAGACTTGCCAGGGAAGAGGAATAATGTTTCAGCATTTGCACCTGTCAAATCTAATACAACCGGCATCGGTACGGAAAAATCTTCTTATCTGGTATGTAATAATTGATATTTCATTTCTGCTAATTTCCAGTCTGTCAATGTATCCAAATCCTGGACTTCCAATTCCGATAAAATTATTCCACCAGTATTGGCTCCCCAAAAATCTTTATGTTGATAAAAAGGCTCTACTTTCGATATGTAAAACTGTCCGGCATCATGATAAATCATTTCTAAATCCTGAGAACGGCTTTGTATGTACTCCGGCCATACCATCCGGATTCTTCCATCCTCAATTTTTAATCCCCTCTGTACCGGATAGGAATAGGCCACTGCCGTAAAAACCGAGTCAAAATGATTCTCCGTCAATAAATGATAGGCATCTTTCAAAACGCTTGCAGTAACGAACGGAGCTGTGGAATATATACAGCACAAGGTATCGTATTCGATACGCTGTTTTTTATAACATTCCAACACTTCCAGCATGACATCCGCAGTCGTTGCATAATCATTCGCAGTTTCCGCCGAACGCATAAACGGAACCTTTGCGCCGTACTGCCGGGCAACCATTGCTATTTCTTCGTCGTCTGTCGACACCATTACTTCATCGAACAAACCGGATTCCAAAGCGGCTTCTATCGAATAAGCAATAATCGGTTTACCCATAAACGGTTTAATATTCTTCCGGGGAATCCGTTTACTGCCTCCCCGGGCCGGTATGATTGCTATGTTTTTCATCGATTCACAAATTCTTTTACCTTACTGATCACATACTCCTGTTCCTCGTCCGTCAAAGTCGGGAACATCGGCAGACTCAGGCAATGGCGGTAGTATTCTTCCACCACCGGCAAATCACCCGGCTTATTACCCAGCTCCCGGTAATAGGGCATCAGATGTACCGGAACATAATGTACTTGGGCATAGATCCCGTTTTCGTGCAGATAATTGTACAATCCCAAACGATCGGGTACCTGAACGACATATAAATGGTAGGCATGGTAAACCCCGGAAGCTATAAAAGGCGTTTTTATCTCCCCGATGTTACGGAAAGCTTCCGTGTATCGGACTGCAATTTCCTGCCGACGTTTCAGCCCCTCATCAGCACGTTTTAGTTGTGAAATTCCCAAAGCGGCCTGGAAATCCGTCAGCCGATAATTAAAGCCCAACTCCCGCATTTCGTAATACCAACCACCGTGATTTTCACACAGATACGCCGGATCTTTGGTAATGCCATGGGTCCGCAACAAACACAAACGATCATACAGTGTTTTATTGTTCGTTGTCACCATTCCGCCTTCTCCCGTTGCAATATGTTTTACAGGATGAAAAGAAAATACAGCTACATCGGCATAACGGCCATTTCCACACAATTGCTTTTCGCCCTTACTGTCAGTGAAATATCCGCCCGGAGCATGACAGGCATCCTCCAGTATCCACAATCCATATTCGTCGGCCAGCTTTCTGAATTCTTCCATCTGATGCGGATACCCCGCAAAATCCACCGGAACGATACCCTTGAAAGTGCCCTTCGGATGAGCTGCAAGCAATTCCCGTAATTTCCGGATATCCATCAGATAGGTATCCCGGTCAATATCACAAAACACCACTTCACCTCCGCAATAGCGGATACAGTTGGCACTGGCTGCAAAAGTCATCGGCGTCACGATCACTTTATCCCCCGGTTTAAGTCCCAAACTGCTCGCTGCCAAATGCAATCCGGCCGTAGCATTGCTCACGGCAACAGCATAACGGGCATTGACATAGCGGGCAAACGCCTGTTCAAATTCCGCAATTTTCGGCCCCTGCGTCAGATAATCCGACTTCAGAGTCTCTACGACAACCTGTATATCCTCGTCCGTAATATGCTGATGACCGTATGGAATAAATTTCCGAATCATTTTACTTCAAAATTTGGATCAACAAACTCTTTTATTTTAGCACGCAATGTTTCTACCGTTTCCCACTCCTCATTCTGGTCGGAACTATAATGGAATCCCTGGGGTACAGGAACGGCCTGATGATGTTGCAAATACTCTTCCCTTTGATGTTTGAAAGATACTGAAGGAAGAATGGCATAATACTGTCCTAAATCAATAGTATTCAAGGCATCTGTAACTGTGATCATTTCTTCATGCAGTTTTTCACCCGGACGAATTCCCACTTCCACCAAAGGGATGTTCGGAGCAATCGCTTTAGCCACATCTACAATATGATAGGAAGGAATCTTCGGTATAAAAATTTCTCCACCCAAATGATGTCCGATAGCATACATCACCAAATCCACGCCTGCCTGTAAAGAAATATTGAAACGGGTCATCCGCATATCCGTAATCGGCAGTTCTTTAACGCCATTATCACGCTTATGGATAAAAAATGGAATAACCGATCCCCGGGAACCCATGACATTTCCGTAACGAACCACAGAAAATTTAATGTCTTTCGAGCCACTGATATTGTTAGCAGCTGTAAATAGTTTATCGGAAGTCAATTTCGTTGCTCCGTATAAATTGATCGGCGCACAGGCCTTATCGGTCGATAAAGCCACCACGTGTTTCACTCCGGTTTGCAAAGCTGCGTTAATCACATTCTGAGCTCCGTGAATATTGGTCTTGATACACTCTTCCGGATTGTATTCGGCCGTATCAACCTGCTTGATAGCCGCTGCATGGATAATCACATCGACCCCTTCACAAGCCCGCTTCAACCGTTCCCCATCCCGGACATCTCCGATAAAAAAACGCAATTGAGGATACTTCGATTCCGGATATTTCTGCTTTAGCTCAAACTGTTTCAATTCGTCTCGGGAATAAATAACAATTC
The DNA here is from genome assembly GCF_000190535.1 of Odoribacter splanchnicus DSM 20712. Classification (GTDB taxonomy): domain Bacteria; phylum Bacteroidota; class Bacteroidia; order Bacteroidales; family Marinifilaceae; genus Odoribacter; species Odoribacter splanchnicus. Next base: position 136,793 of record NC_015160.1, on the reverse strand, counting down.
GCTTCACCTCCGGATAACGCTTCAGAATGGTTTCCACAAACTTTTTACCGAAAGAACCCGTTCCTCCGGTAATTAACACTGATTTACCATTTAACATTTCAAATTGGAATTATAAGTCACTAAAAACAGTATCCCGGAAAAGGATAAAACTGTTCCAGAATACCGTCAATTTTCTAACAATGATGTATATAAAATAAATTATGATGTAAGGATTAACATGAATGGTATTAAAAAAAGGTGCCTAAAGTTATTCCTCCACAGGCGATGGAGCCGGGGTGTCGGTAGAAGAATCAGAGTCGGCGGTCTCATCGGATTTCTTACAGGAACGGCGACAGGCAACCACGTTGTGTAATTCGGCCACCAGCTGGTTGATACGGTCAATGATGTACTTGTAGGCTGCATCACCGTTCACAATAGCAAGGGCGTTAACCATTTCGCACAGCTTTCCGAAAGTCATCTGTGCTGCCTCGTGGGCTACTTTGGCGGCGTCCATTGTGGCTTCGGAGGTAGCATCCGAACGGGTGAACATCATCTGCTCGAATTGTTCGCTAGCCGTACGGAGAACACTCATCCAATGCCCGGCAAACAACGTTTGGATATGGGCGGCATTGGCTTCGAGCTTCAGGTCCTGCATCAGATTCTTGATGGCGCCGGTTTCCTGGCAGTAAGGCATAGCCGGGATGTTATGCCTATACTTGCCGACCAAAGCCAGCAGCACCTCGCAGATATTCGAATTCATCCATCGAGGTCTCTATACATTTCAAATTCTGTATATCCGTTCCCCCGATAGAGGTAAACCTTCCATACGTTTTTTCGTCCTTTATCTTTCCATGATTAAAAAGAATATAGATTACCGGATATGAATCGCATAGAAGAAAAAACTCACCCCTATGCCGATGAAATACCACAGATGGAAATCCGCGACACCGAAGCGGTCGCACCTGGTCAGCAGAAAAGCGATAGCATCACTACCCACAATGACAGCCAGGGTTCCCATCAATGTCGCCGGGATGAAATGTTCGTATTTTCAGACAAAGTAAAAATAAAAATCCCCTACAAAATATCCTCCCTCATCTATCTTTGTCGCTACCGGGAGAATCGAACTCCCGCTCCCGAACCATCGTAGCGGCGTTGCCTTCGGGGGTTTCCCCACCGGATTGGATACCGGTTCACGCCCGGTCTGTTACCCTACGCGTGTAGCAACCCACGGCGACGCCACCGGGAGACTCTTTTACGTCCAAGAATGAAAAGGAGCTCGGTCAGCCAGGAGAAGAAATAAACTGAAAAGAAAACTATCGTTTGGAATGATAGATAAGATTATAAAACACAGAACATATTGAAAATTTGAATTGATCGTACAAATTTGTCGGCAATATGTTTACAAAAAAAAACGAACGATTAAATTTGTAATAAAAAATAGCTGGGGAGGTTAATGAATAAATTTTGAAAAGATTGATTAGGTGAAGATTATAAAATAGTCAGAAAAAGAAAAGAGATTCGAAACATAACTGTTTTAATCGTTCGTTTTTTTAACATTCGAACTACTTGATTATCTCTTTGTAAGAACAGGGAACAAAGATACATATTAAATTTGTTGTGTACAAATTGAATCTGGAATTAATCCGGGAAAATCAAATAAAAAAATCCCGGAATCGTGGTCTGTAAAACACCAAAATTCCGGGGAATAGTATGTAGAGAAAAATTATTATTGTTTCCGACACATAATGTTCAGAATCGTCTTATCGGTCTGTTCCATACCGGTGGTACCGATGATTCCGACATTGCGGATCGTTTTTTCAATATCTTCTTCAATAATACCGTCATTGTGAGTTTTGATTCCTTTCATGGATAACAGAGCGGCCTGTACGGCAGCAGAAACGCCGGAATATACTTTCAGGGCACAACCTTGTTTCGCTCCGTCACACATCATTCCGGTCAGGTTGGAACACATAGTCTTAATAGTGTTGACTACCTGTTCGTAGGTTCCCCCCATCAGATAAGTAATCGCCGAAGCAGCCCCCGTACCGGCAATCAGAATTCCACACAAAGCAGAAAGGTGTCCCATATAATAATGGATATGGGCAGCTACCAGATTACTCAAAGCCAAGGCCCGGATCAATTGCTCCCGGGAACAACCGAATTGTTCGGCAGCCACGACGACAGGAAGATAAACCGTAATTCCCTGATTTCCACTACCGGAATTAGTCATCACCGGTTTTTCACAACCGTCCATCCGAGCATCGGAAGCTGCGGTGGCACAAATCAAGGCATTGTTCAAAAAGTCGTTTTCCAACAACCCTTTGTCGATATTTTCTTTTAAGGTCTTACCGATCTGCAGACCGTATTCACTCTTCAAACCTTCAGCCGAAATCGCTTTGTTCATTTCAGCACCTTCCAATACAAACTCGATCTCTGCAACGTCGATCCGGTGGATAAATTCCCAGATCCGGGCTATACTTAATTCAGCACGATCGCTCTTTTCGGCAGCTACCGGCGTAAAATCTTTACGATAAACTGCTTTCCCGTTCTTTTCAACCAGAATAATATTGGTATGTCCGTGGACAATCACTGTTTTTACCGTATCGTTGCCTTTCTTACAGATGGCTTCTGCATACAATTTATCGGGAGCATCTTCTTTCAAATGGATAACGACAGCCTGCTTGTCCAATAAAGATTTAGCAACAGCCAAATTATTACAAGCAGAAACTTCCTTCAATACTTCCAGGCCGTATTCAGTCTTTCCACAAACAGCACCCAAAGCAGCGGCGATAGGCAGTCCGGTCATACCGGTACCGGGAATACCTACTCCCATTCCGTTCTTATAGATATTTCCACTGACGAACACTTCGATATGTTCCGGAACACCACCCAATTCCTCTTTACATCGGGCACAAGCTAAGGCACAAGCAACCGGTTCCGTACAACCTAATGCCGGAATCGTTTCCATTTTCAGTACTTCTATGATTTGTTTATCTGTAGCCTGACACATAAAATTTTATTTTTGATTGATGAAGCAAAATTATTTCTTTTTATCATATCCACTCCTCCGACCTCCTGTATTAACGCTTTTTTAACTTGATTTACATCATCAAAGTAGTCTTTTCCCGGGGATTTCCAACACAAACAATGACCAATATCGTCACTCTCAAAAGCACACCTTAACCCGTCTGCGAGTCGACCCCAATGTTCCCTCCGAATCTCTGAATAATCATTTTATTGACGAACAAACACACTTTATCCAGGCGGCAAGATCAAGAAAATATTTCACGATTTACTCTAAATTCCTTATCTTCGCAAAAAATTTTAAATCATGAATAAATATTTATTCTTTATATTATTCCTTTTTCCGGTCCATTTGTTTGCACAAGAAGCAGATACCCTGATCGTGGAAGCAGAACCGCATTACGATATTCTTCAGGAACTCAGGACGGAAAGTCATAACGGCGGACAGGTAATCCTCGACAGTGACACGCCGATAGACAATTTGCTGCAATGGCACATCCATCTGAATGAGAAAAAGAAAACTTTTACAGGTTACCGGATTCAAATCTATTCGGTCAGTTCATTCGGCTGCAACATCGAAAACCTAAAGGAAATGCGGAATAAGTTCGAAGAAACCTTCCAAGACATTCCGGCCTATTTGAAATATTTCGATCCGGATTTCAAAATCCGGGTAGGTAATTACAGAAACCGTTTGGAATGTATTCCTGATTTACACCGGATCCGTAAAATTTATCCGGCCAGTTATGCCGTAAAAACAGAGATTTCCCTGGATGAACTGAAACGAATCCCGATGCAGGATATCGTGACCGGGACAGAAACAGCGGAATAACCGGAATCAACTGAAAGAAATACTGAGTTCACGTTCAAGCCGTTCACGCTCCTGAGCTGTTTTTTTCATCAATTCCTGATAAACAGACGAATCAGGATCTGTAGGTCGGTGTAATAAAGTCTTGTTTATTTTATCGATGCGCTTCATCCACGCTTCGGTTGCCGAAGTCATATACAGGGACTGAAACTTCTCCCAGATATATTCGATTCCTTGCGGAGAGATGTGTAACATATCTTCTGTATAGAAACGATAATCCCGAAGCTCGTCCATCACGATCTCATAAGAAGGGAAATAAGAGACATAATCCAGCCTTTGCTTCAATTTATCGATGGCCAGCAACAATACCGCTTTACTCAACTGGTTGGCATGTGCTCCGTCTTTCCAATGCCGGATAGGGCTCACGGTGAACAGCACCCTCATATCCGGATAACGACTGTGCAGGCGGGACAATAAATCGGTATACACTTGTTCGATATCTTCGGGGCTTAATCGGAAACGCTCGAAATCAGTGGCCGGAAATTTATGACAATTGGCAACGACTCGTCCCAACTGCCGATGACGGTATACCCAGGCAGTTCCCCAGGTAATCACCAGGACATTTGTCGTTTTTAAATGAGCTACCGATTTTTCCAATCTGGAATTTATACGCTGTAAACAGTCCCCGGCTTCCCTGGCGGAAAACCGTCCATGATGGCTCAGACTCACCCACAGTTCCCCGTTTCGTAATAAATCGGCCTGCGAGAATCGTTTACCGGCCAATAACAACTCCAGCGTATCAGCCACAGACAGGGGATTATATACAATACCACAAGGATTGATATCCGTCTTGAACCTGAAATATTCCAGCTTCGCTCCAACATTTTCGACAAAGCAGGAACCCAGCATCATGAGCCGGGTCGAATAATCGATCCGAAACGAAGGTTTATCCAATTTGACAACAGTCTGTAGTTCCATTTTTTCCACTAATTTCATCACAAAGGTAAGTCACCTTTTCGTTTTTACCTTTTACTTTTTACTTTATTTTCTATCTTTGCAGAACAATTTTTGTACAATGAGCTTTATCACCATCCTATTAATTGCAATCGGTCTTTCTATGGACAGTTTAGCGGTCAGTATCAGTGGCGGCATATGTATGAAACCGTTCTGTATCAAGAAGTCTCTGAAAATGGCTTTGACCATGGGGATATTCCAGGGGGGTATGACCTGGCTGGGATGGGCGATGGGTATTCATTTCAGTAATTATATCACCGATTTCGATCACTGGATCGCCTTTGTTTTATTGAGTTATTTAGGTGGAAAGATGGTCTACGAATCCTTCAAAGAAGAGGATAGCCACCTGATTACCTTTTCTAGCCGGATGCTTTTCACCCTCGGCGTAGCGACCAGTATCGATGCCCTGGCTGTCGGCGTGAGTATGGCTTTTCTGAAAACGGGCATCTGGTTTCCGGCTTCAGTTATCGCTTTCACTACTTTCTTCCTTTCTTTCAGCGGAGTGATCTGTGGCTTCCGGTTCGGAAAAATCAAAGGCCTCAAAGTAGAACTACTCGGAGGCCTTATCTTAATTGTAATCGGTGTTAAAATACTGATCGAACATACTTTATTGGATTAAAGATCGTCAGAACAAAGGGACGGGGGTATTGTTCCAAAAAATAGAACAATATCCCCGTCCCTTTGTTTTCCATATACGACACCCGCATACGCAGACCGCTCCATACCAATACAAAAACCACACCCAAACAAATACAAGTCACAACAAACCACAACAACAAAGTCATCTTCCCGCAACTAAACATAAATATCCATCCCGCAACGGGCAAAAGTGCCACAGCAATTGCAACGAGCCAAACATTACTGCGGAATATCAGACTATCCGTTCTTTTTACAGCACCACAGACAAAACTTTTTTTCCACCAATCTACCAGTTCCCCCATTAACATACTGGCAGGTATGAGCAATGGGAATATGTACCTCATCTTCTTTTCCGGCAATAAGGACAGCAAAACAAGTGCCACCAACATCCACAACAATGGCAATAAATACAATTTATTATGTCTCAATTGCCTATTCCATACAGGCAGGACAGTTGCCGTAATCAGCAGACCTGCCCACACCCCCGATTCTAAAAAGAATTTCCAATAATAATACCAGGGACGTACATTATAACTAATCCACGCCCCCGATTCCTTTCCCACAACCGCAGCCAGTTCATTCGGATAAGATAAGTGAATATATACAAACCACCATCCACCCACCACCAATGCAATCACACACATTACGCCAATCGCAACCCGACACCCCTTGATACAAGGTCGCATCACAAAAGCAAACGCTATAACAAACGGCAGCAAGAGAGCATAAACAGACACCGGCCCTTTACTCATGATGGAAAGACCCGCCAGCACACCCGCCACGATACAATGACGCCACTTCCCGCCCATTCCTTTTATTGCCACCGCCAAATGATATACCGCCCCCAGCATAAATGCATGACAGTATATATCCCACGATGCCGTACGTCCCATCAGTATCACATTATGGCATGTACACAAAATCAGCGCAGACACAAAAGGAGCAACTCCTAAAATGTTTTTTACAAAACAATAAAAGTAGAACACCAAAAGGAGGGCTGCCAAGCCTGCCACACCGCGTTGCCACCCCAGATTGTCAGGAGCTATCATCTCAACAACGGCAGTCAGCCATGTCGGCAACGGTGGTTTCTCCAAGCGCAATTCACCATTCATCGTCGGAGCAATCCAGTTGCCGTCATAAACCATTTCTCGGGCAGTAACTATATTTCTTGACTCCATTATGTCCGGCACCAATACTGAATTGTCCACAAAGAATGTCGTCAGACAGACCAAACACAAAAGCACCCATCTATCAATACTCATAAACAAACGCATCATTAATTTCAGTGGTCAATATACTGAAAAAAGCAAACAACCTAATCATTCCACACAAAAAAAAGCCGCCCTGTTCAAGAGCGGCTCCATATAGAATCAATCGTTCTGCACCATATTCGGATTTGAAGTCATTTCCTGTGTCGGAATCAGGAACTGCCACCGGATATCGCCGGCATCCACCTTCGCAGGCTTAAGGAATGTCTCTTCATGTCCCTTATCTGTACGGTCAAGCGACAGATTCAAACGCTTCATATCCATAAAGCGGAATCCCTCTCCCAAAAGTTCCAGACGACGCTGCAACATCACCTCTTCCACCAAGGCATTCCCTGTCACATCCGGAAGCTTATATTTCGGATCGCGGGCACTTACCAGCTCATACAGGACTTTCGCTGCTTCTTTGCTCTGGTCGGAGCGAGCCAACCCTTCTGCCTCAATCAGATACATTTCGGCTGCACGCATATAACAATAATCCCCGGACCAGTTGGCATAAGACGGCAGACGGAATTTATTCACCGTATAAGGAGGAACTTCAAATTCACCATTGTCACATTCCAATGTCGCACCGTCGGCACCGACACATACCGATTTCCTCACATCGCTGTCATTCATCGCATCATACAACTGCGAATTTATCCGCTTTTCATTACCGAGCTCATTATATCCTATTGAACAGGGATCCGTATTTGAAAAATAGGAAGCGTAAATAGTCGATTGGTCAACCTTTATCTGCATACCCCACATCCACTCCGGATTGTTCACACTGTTAAAACCGGCTGCGAACAATTCTTGCGGCATCAGACCAAAGCCCTGTCTCGCCTCGTGTGCCATCTTGGCAGCCTCTTTATATTTTCCCATCGTCAGCAACACTTCCGCTTTGATTCCCTGAGCCACATTCAAATTAAAATGGCTGATATGTATCCTATCTTCCGTCAACAGCATCATCGCCGAATCAAGGTCGGTATTAATGCGAGTATACACCTCTTCCACCGTACTGCGGGCTTTTCCCTCACTGGTCGGATGCGTATATACGGGGATTCCCAATTGGGTGTTACGGCCTTCCGGTTTATAACGCTCCGCATACAACTGCACCAACTTGAAATAGCTGTGTGCACGAAATGCGTACGCCTGTCCTTTCAGATTATCGCGCTCCTTCTGCTCTCCCTTCATGGCATCCACATGCGCAAGCAAAAGATTCATATTGTCGATCGTACCGTAATAGTACATCCATACAAATTTATTATCTTCATCATTCGCACTTCTGTGTGCCAACCAGGAATACCACGATTCATAATTGTTCCAGTAACCATCTCCCGTGTAATAATCCTCTCCCAGCATATCGGTCATGATATCCACCGCCTTCTGCCCGTATTGTGCATGAGACTCATAACTGATATAAGTGCGGCGCAACGTACCGTTCAGCAGCATCATACCTCCCTCCGTCGAAGTAAGCAATATATCATCCGTATATTTATTCGACGGTTCTCGATCCAAAAAATCACTGTTGCAGGATGTAAACACCAACATCCAAACCAACGGCAATATATATAGTATCTTCATAATTGTCTATTTTAGAAATTAATATTCAAACCAACAGAAACCACTCGGTTCGGCACGTAGGTATTATCGCTCACTCCGGAGAACGCCTGGGTCGGGTCCATTCCTTTCAATTTTGTAAAAGTCACCAGATTGTCCCCGCTCACAAACACCTTGACGGACGACATTCCCACACGGCTACTCCACTCCGCAGGAAGCGTATAGGAAAGATTGATGTTACGCAACGACAGGTAAGAAGCATCCTTCAAGAAGCGATTGCTGGATCTTGAAATATACCGATTACCCTTTTCAATTCTTGGCACATCGGTCACATCACCCGGTTTTCTCCAACGTTTCAATATATCCTTATGCCATGCATGTCCCAAACTGCCGGCATGCATCAAACGCTGGTAATTGCTGTCATACATCTTGCCTCCGACAGAATAGGAGAAAAATACCGACAGGTTCAACCCCTTCCACGAAAAATTATTGGTAAAACCGCCATATACTTTAGGGATAGCAGAACCTACATACTGTTTACTCTTCGGATCTTTGGACGCCAACGAATAATCATTTGTCTTTTCCCAGGCATCTCCGTTTTTATACCACCACAATTCATCTCCGTTTTCAGCATCCACCCCTGCCCATTTCATCAGCCAGAAATCATAGATAGAACCGCCTTCCACCCATTTTTTCGTACTGACCCAAACCTCATCTTGCGTCAGCTTAGTCAATTTATTCTTATAGTGGGTCAAATTAAAATCCAACGTCCACTTGAATGCCCTTTCCTTTAGAATATCAAAAGACAATTGCAGCTCTATTCCCTTGTTGTCCATCGATGCGGCATTCTGCATGATGGAAGGCAACCCAGTGGAATAAGGGACAGGAACAGCATACAGCATATCTTCCCCCTTACGGATAAAATAGTCCACCTCACCACGGATACGGTTCAGGAAACTGAATTCAAGGCCGACATTGAAATTGGTATTTTTCTCCCAATGCAAATCCCTATTGCCTGTCGTGCTATGAATGACGCCTCCAAAATCATGATTGGGATATGGCTCGAAGAAATTCTGCCATGCATAGTAATAGGGATATCCATTTTCATCAAGGATATTATCATTTCCTTGCACTCCGTACGACACTTTCAACTTCAAGTTGTCCATCCATTTGGCATTTTTCATAAAGGCTTCCTGCGAAATTCTCCAGGATGCACCCACCGACCAGAAGTCACCCCAACGGCTGTCTTTATAGAAACGCGAACTACCGTCCCGGCGATAAGAACCTGATATATAGTAGCGATTGGCATAATCATACCCCACCTGCCCGAACCAACCTTCTATCGCATGCTCATCGGTCTGGCTACTGCCATCCTCCAACTGCGCACCAAATACCAAATCATTCGACATCTCCAATGGGAAACCGGTACGCTGTGCAAAAACACTCTTCTCTACATACCGATAACTTTCATGTCCCACCATTGCAGATACATTATGCAGTCCGAGCTCTTTATTAAAATTCAATATCTGGTTGAATGTAAGCGATTCTATCCTCAAAGCCTCCACGCTGCCTCGTCCTCCGACATTGGCTGCATCACCGAACTTATTGTTATACATTTTGGTATAACGACGATTCAATATATCCGCACTACCGCTCACTTTGAAAGTAAAGTGGCGCAAGAACTTCGTACCGGCAGTGACGTTGATATTGAAATTATCGGTCTGATTCCAGACTGCATCATGAATCAATGTCGCCAGATTGTTGGTCCGTCCGTTGAAAGGGCGTTTCTCTCCATAATCAAAAACCTTGTTTCCCTCACTGTCCAATATATAATTACCTTGCTCGTCGCGCTTGTAAATCGGGAATATCGGAGCAATCATACGGGAATAAAAGAACGGGTTGATGGCATATGTTCCCGCTGCCTGCATCATCTGATTGCTCTTGTCATTGGTATACCCCATATTTCCCTCCAGATTGAACCAGTCGGTAAACTGACTGTTAATATTCGCTCTTGCCGTGAAACGCTGATAGTCCGTACGGGTCATAATCCCCTCCTCGTCCAGCCAGCCAAGCGAAAGATAATAGGTGGTCTTGTCCGAGCCTCCGCTCATGGAAAGCATATAATCCTGCTTCAACCCGGTACGGAACAGTGCATCGCCCCAATTGTCATGATAGAGCAACCGGGCGGAAGCATCCACCTTACCATCTGCACTTATCAGTTTATCGGCGGGAATGTTATAATTGTTATAGCCGCCGAGCTGCTTGTTGATAAGATTGGCTGCAGCATATTCGGAAGCCTTTTCCATGGATTGTCCTGTCCCCACCAACGCATTTCTGTATGCTTCCCAGGAAGTCTCGTAATAATCCTTTATTCCGATTCTGGAATATTCGGGAATTGCACGGGATGAAAATCCCCAGACAGCCTTGACGCTCAGCGTCGACTTCTCGGCATTTCCCTTTTTGGTCTGTATCATAATGACACCATTGGCTCCACGCGCACCGTACAAGGCTGCCGAAGCCGCATCCTTCAACACTGAAATTGATTCTATATCATCCGGATTGATGGAACTGATATCCCCGTCAAAAACAACTCCGTTCAACACATACAAAGGAGCAGAAGAGGATGACAGCGAACCGATACCACGGATACGGATTGCAGCTCCCGAGCCCGGCTGACCGGTGCCGCCCATCACCTGCAAACCCGGCGATGTGCCTTCCAATGCTTTGGTGACAGACACGACATTCATTTTTTCCAACTGTTCGTTCTTTATCACCTCTGCAGCACCTGTAAAGCTCGATTTTTTAGCTGTTCCATAAGCCACGACCATCACTTCATCCAATTTCTCGTTGGCAGACTTCAACCGAATCGTCAGATTCGCTTTGATTCCCACTTCCTGTGTTTCCATTCCCATAAACGAAACTATTAATTCGGTAGCAGATTCCGGCACTTTCAGCGTAAAATGCCCATGTGCATCAGAAGCCACCCCGATAGATGTACCCTTGACCAATACCGTAGCACCGGCTATCGGTTCATCATTTTCTGCAGACAAGATACGTCCTGAAACATTTTTCGTCTGCGCACTCAGCATGCATACCCCCATCCAAAGGAATGCAAGTAACAGATACAATCGTTTTCTCATAAAAATAGGTTTAGGTCTAAAAATAGTTAATAACAAATACAAATGCCTGTCCATATTCAGAATGCATTTGCGCCGAGCCGTCAAACCCGGGGAAGCACGCTCAGTTTTATCGTACGCTTTACATGAGCATATTCTCCATCTCATCTAGGAACCTGCAGTAAACATATCAAACTTTTTTGACATTCCAAAAAAAATGCAAAAAAAAAACTTAACAGACCATTAATATTTTCTTAACATACAGTAAAACACCTATATTTTTCGCCCTAAAATTAAAAATCGGCTTTTTGCATACCAGGGCAACCGCACCAAAATTTCTATTAAAATATGTTTTGTGGCATAAATCATTAAAATATTTCAAAAAAAGTTGTGTAATTGGGGAATAAAGGTAATCTTGCAGATAGAAAAGTCTTAACATATGAAAATAGAACCTTAACGACTGGATTTTTTACGTGAAGATTTTGCAAACCAAAGTCTCTTGACTATGATTCGTGAGATCTTATAAGAGGTCTCTTTCCATAAAGAGGCCTCTTTTTATGATTTAGAAAATCAGATTAGTATCCCAATAATTTTCTTAAATAGTTAATATCCAAGGCTGCTTTGTAAAGTCTTCTTTTTAGACTCAGTTTGTCTTTTTGTTCTGATACGATATGTAAAGCTACTTTTCTAAGCACTGACAAGTTTTGCGAGGAGTATCCTTTCCTTGCCCTGCAATTATCCTCTTTAAAAGTAACATCCAGGTGCCAATGAAGTTGGTTTTCAATGCTCCGGTGTCCCCTTATCAGCTTTTGAAAGTAAGACGCGCTTAATCCGATCTCATCACTGATATAATATCTGGTTTCATAGGTTGTCTTCCCGTTTATTTCCCGACTTGACTCTATTTTTATAATCGTGCCCGGTCCCCTCCAGGATCGAATAGTTTCCGCAAGCAGATATTCCCTTGCAGGAAGAATGCAGCACTTCCTGACCTCTATCCTTCCATGATCTTTATCTACGCTCGTATCTTTATCAAGGCCGCCGTTTACTTTAAATGCACATTCAATATCTTCATACAGAGATTTCTGATTGCCCTTTACCGACAACAAATAATGGCCTTTCTTATCAAGTATTAAGTCAACGATCTCTCGCTGTGTCCCCATGGCATCTATGGAGACAATCGCCTCTTCAATGTCAATCTCCGACAAGACAGCAGGGATGGCTGTTATCTCATTAGGGACATTCAGTAAATAGTATAAAATTAGCCAACTAATTCATACATAAAATATTGCGAATTAGTTGGCTTTTTTGTATCTTTAGGTATTCCCCCGAAAATGAGGTTAGGTAGCCAAAACGGGGGAAATTTTCCAACAAAGATATGGCTAAGATACAAAATATTTCGGAAATTCACCCTACTTTGGGCTTTACAGAATTTGATATTATAGAAAAATATCGCAAGAGTTTTCATGAGAGTGAGCTTGGCAGACTTCATTCGGTTTTTCCGTTTGAGTGTATGGCAAAGACTATGGGTCTGTCGGAACAGCGACTGGGACGCAGGAACATCTTCAGTCCTTCGGCTAAGATCGCCCTCATGGTCCTGAAGGCATACACCGGATTCTCTGACAGGCAGCTGGTGGAACATCTTAACGGAAACATACACTACCAGATGTTCTGCGGGATTATGATAAATCCGTCCTTTCCCATAACCAACTACAAGATAGTCAGTGCTATCCGCAATGAGATAGCGTCCCGTCTTGATGTTGATTCCCTCCAGGAAGTGCTGGCTTCACACTGGAAACCCTATCTTGACAGCCTTCACGTCTGTATGGCCGATGCCACATGCTATGAAAGCCATATGCGTTATCCTACTGACATGAAACTCCTTTGGGAAAGCCTTGAATGGCTCTATAGATATATCTGCAGGCATTGTGTGGAACCTGGCATAAGACGTCCCCGCAACAAATACAGGAATGTAGCGGAGTCCTATCTGTCCTACTGCAAGAAAAGAAAAAGGAAGGCTTCGAGGACAAAAATGCTCAAGCGTCGTATGATCAGGCTTCTTGAAAAGCTCCTCATACAGAGGGATGAGATTCATCGAGAGTACGGAACCTTACTCCGCTATACCCAGGATTACCAGAAACGTCTTTCCATCATCAGAAAGGTTCTTGTACAGGAAAAGGAAATGTTTGTAGGGAAGAAGGTCAGGGACCGCATCGTCAGCATTGACCGTCATTATGTACGTCCCATTGTAAGAGGCAAGGAAACAAAGTCCGTCGAGTTCGGTGCGAAGGTCAACAACATACAGATAGACGGCATATCGTTCATCGAACATCTTTCGTTCAAGGCTTTCAACGAAGGTATACGCCTGAAGGACTGCATCCGCATGCAGCAGAAGCTCATGAATGTGAGGGTAAGATGCGTGGCTGCCGATTCCATATATGCCAATAATGCCAACAGAAAGTTCTGTACAAAATATGGAATATCAACATCCTTTGTACGCAAGGGAAGGGCGGCCAGGGATGAATCCTTGAGAAAGGTTCTCAGAAGTGAACTCTCCAAAGAAAGGGCCACCAGGCTTGAAGGCAGCTTCGGCACTCAAAAGCAACATTACTCACTCTCAAGGATAAAGGCACGGAACAGGAAGACGGAAATCCTTTGGATTTTCTTTGGAATACATACGGCAAATGCCATACTGATGATAAATAAGGTCAGGAACAGAGCGCTGAAAGCAGCATGATATGATTTTAACGAAAAAATCAGAAGAGGTCGTCAGACTTCTTCCGGAACGTCATGTCCTGCCTATAAGAGTATATGGGAAAATACAGAAAAATGACAATAAAAATGACATATGAAGTGATTATACTGGGGCATCTTCATATGCCATTGTATTTTATAGGGACATTTACTGAATATCCCTAATTAAGAGAATTTTCCACCACTTTCCCGAAGGGAAAAGCCAGCATGTTGCATTTTTTTTCATAATTTTGTAAAGACATTAGTTAAACAATTCATCTGCGACCAACAGATGTTTTCTTTTCAGGAGGAAAAAGCGACCAACTTTTTCCTCTTTTTCTATTCTACAATCAAAGTATTTCCTTTTAACGAAAAATGTACCTCACTGCTATTCTCCAATACTTTCAGTAATTCCGGCAATTCTCCGTAACGGGGAAGGTTTCCTTTAAAAACAATCGCTTTAGCCTGCTGATTCCGGTAAAATACTTCGACATCGTACCAACGGGCCACTTTGCGGAGAATAGCCTCTAAACTCAGATCATCGAAAACAAACATGCCATTTTTCCAATCCACCACCTGCTGAATGTTCACTTCACCGACAACGATCTCCCCTCCTTGCCGGCCGAGCGAGGCTTGCTGACCGGGCATAAGCTGCACGTGTTGCCCCGAAGCCGACGCGGTCACAGCAACTTTTCCTTCTACCAATGTAGTATATGTTTGTTCCTCATGTCCATAAGCATACACATTAAACTGAGTACCCAACACCTCTACAACCTGTGCCTCCGACTCTACCCGAAAAGGATGTGCGGTATCTTTCGTCACCTGAAAATAAGCTTCTCCTTCGAGATACACACGCCGTTCGTCTGTATTGAAACAGGTAGGATAACGCAAACGGGTATCGGCATTCAGCCACACATAGGTTCCATCCGCCAGGATCAACTCATATTCAGCCCCCCGGGGAACTTCCAGGGTATTGTACTGCCATTTTTTTTGTTCTCCTCCCTGCCGGTTAGTATAAACGATATTTTTCTTCCGGCGATCGATCACAAAATTCCTGTTTTCTTCTTCCGGCTTCACTTCCTGCTCCCCGCCTAACAAAATTTGTTCTCCATTTTCTAATATCAGACGAGGTTGTTTATCCCAATCGGCTAATAGCTCGGTTTGAGGCTTTCGTACCGATTGAAGCCAAAGCAGCCCACCGATCCCGAAGCATAAAATAACGGCAGCAGCCAGCCACCGAAAGTAACCCAAACGACGACGCCTTTCCTGTCGGCGTAATCCGTATTGCCGGCCTATTTCTGCCTCCAACCGCTCCCAACCTTTTTTTCGATCTACCTGACGGATCTCCATCCACAACTTCAAAGCTTCTTCCAGTCCGGCTTCTTCCCGGTTCTCATCCGATTGTTTCGGATCTGTTCTCATAATTTTATCCATTTTTATCCGACTTATATCATGAAAACAGTTCAAAACAAAAATATACGTAGTTAAAAGAATAATTTTTTTGCAGTACCCTGATTTTATCTTTTACCTTTGCATCAAGAGGAAAAATTTACATGTGATGTCCTTTAGCTCAACCGATGAATACCAGAAATTCGAAACCCTGTTCAAACAATATTACAGTGGTCTGGTAGTTTATGCCAGCCGTTTTACAGGAAACACAGAAAATGCCGAGGATTTGGTACACGACCTTTTTATCCACATTTGGGAAGACAACCGGATCCTGGGAACGGATCATATAAAAGCCTATTTATTTACATCTATCCGCCACCGTTGTCTGAACTATCTGGATCACTTGAAAATCCGGAATGAATATCAGGAAAAAATCCTGCAAAAAAGGGATATTACGGGAATGCTAACCTGGGAATATTATGTAGAAGCAGAACTCCGGCAGCATATCGAAACCGCCATCGATCATTTACCTCCCCAAGCCCGGAAAATATTCCTGATGAACCGTTTTGACCGTAAAACGGCTGTAACGATAGCATCGGAACTCGGTTTATCTCCCCGTACTGTCGAAAAACACCTGGAAGTAGCTTTAAAAAATCTGAAGAAAGAATTGAAAGATTATTTACCAACGACTCTTTTACTTTGGTTATTTCCCTGAACCTTTTTTTATATTTTTATCTATCCGGCTAAATGCTGCAATAATCATTTAAGTTTATTTTAACTTATTTCCATTACAATTTTTTAGTATCCATCGTAAATTTACAGAATTAAATAATGGTTTGTAAAATATTACTATGGCTTATATCGACTATTATGGAGTGCTGGGTGTCAGCAAAACGGCATCTCAGGACGAGATCAAAAAGGCTTTTAAAAAACTGGCCCGGAAATACCATCCGGACTTAAACCCGAACGATCCGACAGCAAAACAAAAGTTTCAGGAGATCAACGAAGCGAACGAAGTACTGAGCGATCCCGAAAAACGGAAAAAATACGATGCTTACGGAGAAAACTGGAAACATGCAGATGAATTCGAAGCTCAAAAGCAACGTTATCAGCAACAAAGCCGAAGTGGCGGTGGCGGCTTCGGCGGTATGGGTGGTGGCTACTGGTCCTCTGCAGAGGGAGGAGGTTTCAGCGGTAACTTCAACGGAAACGAAGGTGAATTTTCCGATTTCTTCGAATCCCTATTCGGTCAACGCCGGGGAAGCAGCCGAAGAAGTTCGGCTGGATTCAAAGGGCAGGACTTCAATGCCGAATTGCATCTTTCTTTACGCGATGCCGCAGAGACCCACAAACAAATCCTGGAAGTCAACGGTAAAAAGATCCGGATCACCGTGCCGGCGGGAGTAGCCGACGGACAGACGATCAAACTGAACGGACAGGGAGGCCCGGGGATGAACGGTGGACCGGCAGGCGATTTGTATATCACTTTCGTTATCGGCGACGATCCGGTATATAAACGCGAAGGTGACAATCTGTATATGAATGTCCCGATCGACCTCTATACCGCTGTATTAGGCGGAGAACAGATTATCGAAACCTTGAACGGAAAAGTGAAGATGAAAATCAAGCCCGAAACACAAAATGGGACAAAGGTACGCCTGAGAGGAAAAGGGTTTCCCGTATATAAACAGGATGGACAGTTCGGGGATCTTTTTGTCACTTATGAAGTGAAGATACCGACTCATCTCACAGAGAAGCAGAAGGAATTATTCCGGGAATTACAAAACTCCTAACTTAAAGATCGTTCAACTATGGATACAGAATTAATTATTTTCAACGAATATTGCCAAAAGAGCCATACCGACCCGACTTTTATTATTTCGCTCGAAGAAGGAGGGTTGATCGAAATACGCACCGTCGACGGCGAACGGTATCTTCTCGCCTCCCAGCTCCGGGAACTGGAAAGATATAGCCACCTGTATTACGATCTCTCGATCAATATCGAAGGCATCGACGCCATTCATCATATGCTGGAACGCATGGAAAGGCTGCAACAGGAAGTGAGCTTCCTCCGCCGTCAGCTCCGCCGCTTCCAGACAAAGGATGATTTTTTTCAGGAAGAATATTGATGATAAAACTAATTTTATTCCTCACAAGTTACCTTTTTCTGAGAACAATGGAGAAATGGAACAATGAAAGAAAAGCAAACTTTAATTCTCCGTTTCTCCTAATTTATGGTAGGTATATTTCGTTACTCATTCGTCTCCGGTGATCGGAATTGGCGACCCGGTCTGACGGTATAAAGCCCGGAATCGAAATAGAAAGAAAAAAAATTCAACCTAGCATTATTTTTCCTAAAGCCTAAGGATTATGAAGGGAAAAAACTATTTTTGCTCACAGATCAAAATTAATGTAATTCATACACTTTAATCCGGGATTTCCTGACTAAAAACCAACTGATGAAAAGACATTTCATTTTATTCCATTTCATCTTGTCGACCGGCTTCGGCAGCTGGTCTGCCCAGGCACAAGGCCAATCCGATCATTTTGTTCTTCCTCCGGGAAAAGCTATTTATCAACCGAAAGAATTTGCAGGCCAGGATTGGTATTCCGACACTTCCCGCTACTCCTACCGGCGCATGTCCTGTACGGATAATCTGGCCATATTCTGGGAAAAAGGATTCGGGAACGATTTAGCTGCTCCTCCCGATTTAGAGGGACATCCGATGGCTGTGGATCTGGAAAATCTGAAATATCAACTGGAACGTTTTTACCTATTTTACCGCGACTCCCTGAAATTCGTCAAACCAGGATCGCAAAGTGAAAAATACCGGATGATGGCGATGATTCAATATTCTCTGGAAGGGACGGCCTATGGCGGCGATTACGACCAGGTGATCGGTGCTTTCTGGGCTACTCCGAACCGGCTACAGGACAAAAGATTAAATGCTGTGGCTCACGAACTGGGACACAGTTTTCAATTACAGTCGATCGCCGACGGAGAAGGTGTCGCCTGGGGAGGTAACGGGATTTTCGAAATGGGAGCTCAATGGATGCTCTGGCAGGTCAACCCCCACTGGATCGATGACGAGACCTATCACTGGGATGCTTTTAAAAAGAATACCCACAAAGCTTTTCTGCATACGGAGAACATTTACCGTTCGCCTTATATACTCGAATATTGGAGCGAAAGGCAAGGTTTACCGTTTATCGGCGAATTATTCCGGCAAGGCAAGAAAGGCGAAGACCCGGTTATGACTTATAAGCGGATGCAAAATCTATCCCAGGAACAATTCAATGACGAAATGTTCGATGCTTATCAGCACCTGATCAATTTCGATTATAAACGGGTATTTTCCATCACCCGCCCATGGGCCAATTCTTTCCCGGATTTCAGGACCTGTCTGGAAGAAAAAAAAGACGGCTGGTATCAGGTGAGGAAAGCCTGGTGTCCTGAAAATTACGGATTTAATGCGATCCACCTGCAAGTCCCGGCAGCCGGCACAACCGTACAAATCACCTTTGCGGGCCTAACCCCGGCCGGACAAGATTATAACATTCAATCACCGGAAAAAGCAGGCTGGCGTTATGGTTTCGTCGGAGTCACCGCAACAGGACAGACAATCCGGGGCGAAGTACACAAAAACCGTAAAGGAAAAGTCAGCTTCAAAACCCCCAAAGACCAACCTTTAAGCCATCTTTGGTTCATCGTCATGGGAGCTCCTGCCGAACACCGGATGAACCCGGGATGGAATCCCCAAGGCCCTCAGCCAACCGATGCCCAATGGCCCTATAAAATAAAGGTAAAGGGAACGGAAATCCTTTGATAAATAAAACGGTGCCCGCAGTAAAACACAGGCACCGTTTCCTTTCCGGCTATCAGCTTCTCAATACCTACAATCCTTTCGCTTTTTCTCCAAGCAAATCCTGCACAACGACGTCCAATTCAGCCCCCCTTACCCCTCCGCATACGATCTTCCCTTCCGGGTCGAGCACGATACAATAGGGAACTCCACTCACCTGATATTCTATCGCAACCGGTCCTTTACGTCCTTTCTGATCACACAGCTGGTGCCATTGCATACCCTCCTCTTGTACCGCTTTTTTCCAATCTGTATCCCGCTCGTCGATCGACACACTGATCATATTGAAATCTTTGCCGCACACTTCATAAAGATGTCTCAAATGAGGAATCTCTCCCCGGCAGGGACTACACCAGGAAGCCCAGAATTCAAGCATATTATAAGCACCCGGTTTCACATATTCCGAAAGTCGCACATTTTCTCCTTTCAGATTTTTCAGAACGATATCATGATAAGTCACCCCGCGGGCCACACATCGCATCCGCTCTGCTGTCTTTTTTACCTCTCCCATCATAGAGGCATTTTGCAGGGCAGGGGCAAAGCCGTTCATCAGCCCGTCGATCTCCTCCACCGTCATTTCCGACTGGGTTGAATTCAACAAATTATTCGCCAGTAATAAAGATACAACAGAATTGTTGTGAGCTTTGATAAATTCGAAGGCGGCTTTGTTCAGCTGAGCCTTGAGCATATTCATTTCCCGGACAATCTTCATGCCCTTTTCCGTATTGAGAATTCCGTCCAGGGCCGGCACATGATATACTTCCAGGTATTCATTCCGCAAAGCCGTATACCTTTCTGACAACTCCTGTACAGAGGTTTTATATGCCTGATACAGATCCTGTGTGGGAGAACCGGTCAGCGTAACGTTGTGTTCCTTATTTACCGCTTCCCAGTAATAAGCCGGCATACTGTCCATCTGACACTGGAATTCCATGGCTGTATTATCCGCAAAAAAACGATAGGCCTTCAATGTCTTTTTGCGCTGATCGGGTTCATCGGGAGTCATATCGAC
This sequence comes from Odoribacter splanchnicus DSM 20712, assembly GCF_000190535.1. Lineage (GTDB taxonomy): Bacteria > Bacteroidota > Bacteroidia > Bacteroidales > Marinifilaceae > Odoribacter > Odoribacter splanchnicus. Next base: position 116,415 of record NC_015160.1, on the reverse strand, counting down.
TACTAAACGGCAATATTTCGGATACTCGAAAGTCCGGGTTCCTTCCAGCTGGAATTTTTCATCTTTGATTACGGTAGAATCCAGCAATACGTCGGGATACGTATCGATATTATACAATTTGACCACATACCCGTCCAGGGCTCCCGGTAATGAACCGTTTATCCGATATACCCGGGGTTGATGACAAGCCATACACAAGCCAGTCAAAACGATAAAATACAATAGTTTCATAGCTGTAATTTTTTATTTAACGGTTAATTTCTGACATTGTTCTGCAAGCTGTTCCAGATCCAGCTGGTAATATTGCCGGTAATATTGTATGACCAGATCGTATTTCTCCTGCAAGCGGGACCAGGTTTTCATATCCGTTTCCCGTTCCGTCCTGTCTTCCGTCAGGATCCAGGCGACAAAAGAAACCCAGTCTGCATAAGCATAATCGCTGGTGGCAGAAGCCCCGAAAGGAGAGACAAACCCGCATTTTCACTAAAACATGCCGCCGTGTATGTATTAGCCACCAGTGCCGACGACAAACAGGCGTCACCGTCGGCGTGTTTGCTGGCATGCCATCTTGTCGCCAAAGGCTTCCGGCGTCTCGGTGAAATCGTTGTTCATCGACTGCCGCGCCGAACGCAACCAACAGGGTGGTTCCTTTTTAAAGTTTCAATTTGTCCCCTAACAAATCCTTTAGTGCTACATCCAGTTCAATTCCACGTACTCCACCGCAAACAATTTTCCCTTCACGATCGAATATCAGGCAAAAAGGTACTCCATTCAAATGATATACCCGATTACATTCTCCCTGGAATCCATTCGGGTCGCACAATTGCGTCCATTCCATGTTTTCTTCCTTAACCGCCTTTTTCCAATCAGCATCATTTTGATCAATAGAAACGCTAATCATATTGAAGTTGTCTTTTTCGCACAATCCGTAAACACGGCGTAAATGAGGTATTTCACCCCGGCAAGGACTACACCAAGAGGCCCAAAATTCCAGCATATTACACTGCCCTTCTTTCATAAATTCAGAAAGACGCACCTGATTTCCTTTCAAATCCACCAAATTAATATCCGTATATCTCTTTCCCTTTGCCAGGACTTTCGCCTGGGCTACCGCTTCCTCAAACTTCTCTCCCATGGGTGAGGAAAGCAATAAAGGATCAACCAAGTCATGAATGGCATCAATTTCGGATTCCGTAAAAACTGAAAAATTTCCCTTTAATAAAGCATCTCCCACATAAACGGACACGAGAGAAGAACCATTCGCCTTCATCAAATCCAAAGTCTTGGCATTCAATTTTCTGCCCAAAGCTTTCACCTGATGCACCATATTCATCAATTCTGGCATACGCTCCGAAGGAACATCCGATTTTTTATAATAGTCCATAAAGTATTGATCGCCCAATTTATTCCGTTCTATCACTACATCCTTTCGATCTTTCAGGTAATTCACATACAAATCCTGATCGGCAGAACCTTGCCAAACAACGTTCAGACTCTTGTCACGAGCCTCCCAGCGTGAACTCGGCAAACTGTCCACGTGACATTCCATCGAAATCCTATCCCCTTCTTTCAGGAACAAAGCCCGGCTCGATTTAATCTTACTATAGTCCTTCTCTCCCGAATTTAAATCAATTGTAATAGCTACCACGCGGGGACTAACCATGGGTATCGTGTTTTTCAGCACAAACCGTTCGTTCTTGATAACCGTCGAATCCCAATTCGGGTCCTGAAACGCATCATAAGGAGCTAAATACACTTTCGCTCCATCCGGCGCCCCCGGTATATAACCGCTAATCCGATAACCCGTGCTTTCGCAACTGCAAAAAGCACACAAACCAATCAACACATAAAATAATTTTTTCATCATTTTACTTTTTATTTAAATTCATCCTTTAATCTAAAGTTACATTTCTCCACCGGTTTGCCAACTGCTCTATATCAAGACCGTATTGTTCCGTGAAAAACGCTTTGACAATATCATACTTTGCCTTAATCAGCGGATAAGTGACATAAATTTCTTCCAATTCTGCCTTATCCCACGTAAGGATACTGGCCACCATGGCCCCCCAATCTTCGTCACAAAACTTCGTATTGCTGGCATGAGCCGCATAGGGATGGATAAATCCTTGATGACCGCCTTTTACCTTGTCAAATACCGTCCCCTGAATAGAACTCTCCGGACTACCCCCAAGCTCGTAGTTATAATAATCCTTCGAAATTTCCCTAAATTCATCAGGCACATTCACCGGCTTATCTATGCAATCGACCAACCCCTTGAAAAATTCGTATGCCATACTCCATTTCCAACCGTCCAGATTCGTATCGAATTTATCTCCCGTATTATCCTCCTTATTATACAAATAACCGTAGTAAACCACTCCCGAACCGGCACCGTAAACCCATGCATTTACACCATACGTGTTGCAGAAATAAGTATTTCCTTCCGTATCCGTATAAATATAAGTGGGAGGCATTATTTTTACCAATATATGGCGACGATAATATCCTTGTTTCACTAAGTTTTCCGGTAGCATAGCAAAGAATTTCGTCAACAATTTCACGAATTTTTCTGCTGTAGCCTCTTCCGCGGCCTGCATGGGCAAAGCCGCTGCATTAAACCCGGAACTACTAACCTGTCCCTGATCGGTGTAACAGGCTGCATCACCTTCCAATTGCCAATAAACATGCACGTCATATTTCTGGTACAGGGCATAACAGCCCTTATCCGCTTCCGTCGGTCCATCCTTAATTGCAGGAATTGGTCCCGAGTACGACCATTCCCCAGTCAAATCATCTTCCGAGCAGGCACAACACAATGCTGCCAACCCACATACAAGCAATTTTACTATATTTTTCATATTCATTATTTTTAAATTACTAACGGGGATTTTCTCCTATTGAAGGATTTACACTTAATTCTTTTTGCGGGATTTGCAATACATAACGGGGATCATTTTGGTCCAAATGCGCGACCTCATCGTTATAACCGACTCGTTGCATTTCCGGACGTGTGGTACGCCGCAAATCAAACCACCGGTGTCCCTCGAAACACAACTCCCGACGCCGTTCAACAGCGATGTAATCCAACAAGGTTTCCTGTGTAAAGTCCGATGCTTTCAACTCCACGTATTCCCCGGTCTTGAATTTCACCCGTCTCATCGTGTTCAAATACCCGATGGCATCCCCCATGCCTCCGTTCTGACGGGCATACGCCTCCGCTAGAATCAGGTACATCTCCTCCGTCCGGAGGAAACGCCCGTAACCGGTACGCACGGTTATATACGAAGTCATTGCATTCGGCCAAACATACCTGCTCTTGGCATAGGTCAGTTTCGTCGAAGGACGAGTGGTATAAATATTAGCATAAGTCACCATGAAATAAAAACGTCGGATATCCCCCTCCTCATACTGTCCGGCAAACTCCCGGCTCACGCTGAATGTCGTATAACTCCCCGCCTGCAATGCAGGGTACAGTTCACATACCCCGTTGACAAAAAGGATATTGGAATTATTCACGCTCAAATAATCCGTCCCGGGTACGGTTGTCCCATTCCATTCCGTCACGGTATTGTTTTCCATATTCAGCACATCGCCATATTCCTGCAAATCGAATAAAGCGCGATTAGAGGCGATCACCTCTTTCGCACAAACAATCGCATCCTCCCCATTCTGCATATACAGATAAACCCGCGCCAAAAAAGCCGTCGCCGACAATTCATTAAACTTCACCTTTGTGCCTTTTTCTATCGGGTTCTCTTTCAGCAATTGTATGCCTTTCGTCAAATCGGAAACAATCTGTTCGTATACCTCAGCCACTGTGTTGCGCGGATAAGCCTTGTCTTCCACCGCCGTACTATTATTGATAGGAACTCCGGGGTCTGTCGCACAAGTTGCCGGATCGTAAGCCATGGCGTAGAGATTGACCAAATAGAAATAGGAATACGCCCGCAAGCAACGAGCCTCTCCCTCGATATTTTTGCGAGTCCGCTCCACGTTCTCCTCATTCAATTCCACACCGTCGGCCTCTCCTATATTCTCGATCACCACATTGCAATAATAAATACTCTCATAAAGTTTCTCGAAAGCCAAATCTCCCCCCGACATGGTAAGGTCATGACGGTCGCGCCACATATAGGCGGCAACTTGCCAATCCCCTTCATCTTCACCATCCAGGACGTGATTGCTTGCAATCAATTCCACATCATCCGATAGAATATCCAAATAGGGCATCACCCGCTCTGTGATATAGGCATTATTCAACAATTGATCATAATCGTCGGTAGTTGTCGGCATCAATTTATTCTGAGGCATTTCTTCCAAATAACTCTCACAAGCCGAAAAAGCCAGCAAGCAAAAACTCCATATCAATGCCAAACTTATGTATTTTTTCATCATCGTTCCGTTTTAGAAATTAATATTCAAACCTAAGGTAAAACTGCGCTGTAAGGGCAAAGAGCCGTAACCGGTGGTAGAATAATTAACCGTTTCCGGATCATAACCTTTCAACCGTTTATTGGCAAGTACAAAGAGATTCTGTGCCTGGAATTTCAACATGATTCCTCCCAAATGCCGATCGCCGATTGCGATCTTTTCCGTCCAGCGAGCCGGGAAGCGATATTCAAGCATCACGTTCCGCAAACGCAAATAATCTCCGGGCACCACCGTTTCTGTACTTCTGTTATACATTTCCGTAATATACACATACTCCGAATCCCCGACAGTAACAGAAGAACCATTTTTGTTCAAACCGGGTATCCGTTTCGTTGCCTCGTCGCCCGGCTTTTGCCAACGATTAAGAATAGAAGTGTTCATGTTTTCGTCTGCCCGGGGATAAGTATCAAAAGCTACATCCGGCAGGCGCACCACGTTTTTCAAACCGAATGCAAACAAGGCAGAAAAGATCAGATTCTTATACTTTACAATATTATTGAAACCTCCCGTCAATACAGGGTCTCGCGGGCCTTCGTATTTCAAATTGTCCAGATTGCTGTACACTGCCGATGCAAAATTGGCATCTTCGTACCCCAGTTTATTGTTATCCTTGTCATAAAACATCGGTTTACCATTCTCGTCCAAGCAGGCAAAACGGAAAGAGAACATGCCGTTGGAAGGATAACCTACCATTACTTCTCCCGGAGTATAGATACTTTGCACCAGCGAAGATGCCTGTGGTGTAATGTAACATTTTGTTACCTTATTCTTCACGTATCCCAAATTGAGAGAAGATTGCCAAGAAACATTCTTCGTTTTAATGATTGTACCCGATAAGGCGATATCCACGCCCTGGTTCCGGATATCAGCATAATTTACGCTCTTATTCAGAAATCCGCTCACCGCCGATACCTGCTTATAGGCTATCAAATTACGGCCGTAATCGCGATAGTAATCCACATCCAATGCCAAACGATTTTCAAACATGTTCAATTCCAGACCGACATTTACGGACGAGGTGGTTTCCCATTTCAAATCAGGATTCGGAGCCTGTATGATCTCCATTTCCATTAAAGAAGTAAAACTATTAGGCGGTAACGCAGAAGCGATCAATTGCGGAGAACACTCTTCTACGATATTTCCGCGCAAACCGTAAGAAGCTCGCAAAGCAAGGTTATCGATGACCTCCACATCCCGCAAAAATCCTTCATTGTTCATAATCCATTTACCGGAAACCGACCACAAAGGCAAATAACGGTACTTAGGATTGGAACCGAAAAGATTCGAACCGTCGAAACGAATATTTCCGTTCAACACGTAACGATTTTTGTACATCGCTGAAAATACGCCATAATAAGATATGTAAGAACGTTCGGGAATATTACGTTCAAAAGTATTCCGTGAAAGATGACCGGTATCCTCCCCTTCTGCCGGATTGTAAAAAATATTACCCCGATTGTGCATATATCCATAAGCATTCAATGTTCCACCCCGGTAAACCGTAGTCCGAAACTCCTGCCCGACCATGACATCCAACGTCAATTCATCTCCAATTGTTCCGCGATATTCCAAATTATTCCGAATCAAAGAAGTGCGTTGCTCGTAATTCGTTTCATTATATACACCTCCGTACGGAAGGGAGGTCGACTCAATATCTTCTTCCGTTCCCTCACCAAAATTATAGCCGCGTATCGTGGCGACATAGGCACTTTCTTCTGTTGCCCAATCAATCGCGGAGTGATGAGAAGAGGCGTAACTATAAAGCCCATTGTATTTCAACCCCTTGTATAAATTAACTTCCAGATTGACAATTCCTTTCAAATCGGTTTGCGTAGATTCTTTATGCGTGTTTTGCTGCTCATGCAAAATATTGAAGTCAAATTCCCGCACTTCCGAATTGCCGTAAAAAAATAAATTGCCATTATCGTCATACAAAGGTATTGTTCGCGTTGTCCTTACCACATATTTAAACGGATCAGCTGTCTCCCAATAACTATTCCTATCCCGGCGTCCCACCTGTAATGTCGTACCCAATTTTACGCCATTGAACAACTCGGCGTTCACTTTTGCAAAACCACCGAATTCTTTGTAGTCGCTCACTTTATCCGACCCCTTTTCGTCATTGTAGGAAAAGGAAATATAATAATCCGCCTTGTTCGAACCGCCGGAAACACTCAAATTATACGTCTGTGAATAGGCATTTCGATAAAGAATATCGAACCAGTCTGTATTTCTTTCCTCCATTTTGCGTGCTTCGGTTTCCATTTTTTCCAGCGTGATATTACCCGCGTTATATTGGCTCAACAGGTATTCCAACCCCACTTGTCCCTTATAACCCAATCCCTCATCTACAATCTGCTGTGACAACAGGATCCGTTCCTTGGAATTCAACAAATCGAAATCGTTATAAGTCGGGCGCAATGTCACCGTCGAAGTATGCTGGAAATTGATGTGAGATTCATTGCGTTTCCCTTTCTTGGTCGTGACCACGATTACGCCATTGGCCGCACGAGTACCGTAAATTGCCGTGGCAGAAGCATCTTTCAACACCGTTATACTCTCGATGTCATTCGGGCTGATACCACCAATGGCAGAATTGAACATAGTCATCACATCGGGGCTGTTCAAATCAGAAACGGTAAGCGGCACGGAATTTTCCAATATCACCCCGTCAAGTACCCAAAGCGGATCGGCATTACCGGCAATCGTTGCTGTTCCGCGTACCCGAATTTTGGGCGTTGCTCCCGGTCCCGCCGAAGTATTCACTACCGATAATCCCGGCAACTGTCCTTGTAACATCTGCTCGATACTCGTCGCACCGATCGTCTTCAAGTCGTCCGTTTTGATAACCGAAACCGCGCTGGTTGATTCCCGCTTGTCTACGCGCTGATAACCGGTGACAATCACTTCACCCAATTCCTCTTGTGTTTCTGAAAGTACCACAGACAACTCCTTTTCTCCACGATACGGTATCTCACGCGTTTCCATTCCTACAAACGAAAATACCAGTACCAAATCGGGCAGATCCGCAACCTCCATCCGGAATTTTCCGGCATTATCCGTAGACACCCCGACCGTAGACCCCTGAATCACCACCGAAACGCCGGGCAAGGGTATTCCTTTCGTATCCTTTACCGTTCCCTGTATGACAATTTTCGGATTTTGCTGTTGTTTTACCGGACGGATGACAATCGTTTTATTCAAAAATTCATAGGAATAATCATCCTGCAAAACTTCCTTCAACAACTTACTCACCTCCATTTTACTGTCTGTCAGTTTAATTTTACGGGCAACATCCAGTTCATCGTCGCTATAGAAGATATCATATTTCAACTGTCTGTTGATGGCCGTAAAGATATCTTCCATTGTCAGTTCGTTCAGGTTCAGAGTAACAGTCCCTCTCTGGCCCTAAACCGAAGCACTCACCTGAAATATGCCCAGAAAAAAGAAAAAAGTAATCAATTTCATAAGCAACAACCATTTTTTTATTTTACCTGAACGGCAAAAACAATTCAAATCCTCATTTTTTTTCATAAATTTGTAGATTGAAGTTAATAATGGCCTGTAAATCAGTCTGGCTCAAGGATCGGTTTACAGACGTTATCGATTATCGGGGATGAGAGTCGCGACCTCTTATCCCTTTTAAATTTTACTCACAACGATTTGCTTTCCTTCTACTTTAAAACGGATACCGGTAGTCATTTCCAGAAAACGCAACACCTCGGTGACCGGGCTATGCTTGTTGATGGAACCCGTAAAACGCATTTGTTTTACCTCTTCGTCCTGATAAACCATCGTAAAATCGTACCAGCGTTCTAATTTTTTGACAATCTCTTCGAAAGTGTAAGCCTTGAAATAAAACTTTCCATCGACCCAGGAAGTATATAAACCCGCATCGACCGAAGCCACTTTCCTTTGGCCGGAACAGCGGTCCACGGTATATTGTTCCGAAGGCTTTAAAACAACCGTACGGCCTTGTTCCGCAATCCTGACACTTCCTTCCACCAGAGTGGTTTGCCAATAGTTGTCTTCGCGGTAAGTACTCACATTGAAACTGGTTCCCAACACCGTAATTTCTCCATTCTCAGTCGATACCTGAAAAGGAGCGGTTGTATCTCTGCACACTTTAAAAAAAGCTTCTCCGCAAAGCTGTACTTCCCGCTTACCGGCAGCAAACCGGACCGGGAAACGAATCGTCGTTTCGGAATTCAGCCATACCTGTGAACCGTCGGGCAGCCTCACCATATATTCACCCCCTTTCGGTACGATCAGCGTATTATACGCTGTAATCGTGGAATCTTCCGTACTCCCGGTTTCATATTTCAGCTCTCCCCCTGACGTATCGTTGGTAATCTTTACCCCTAATTCCTCGATATCCCGAATTTCTGTCTGAGTTCCCAGGATAATTCTTTCCCCACTCGCCAATATCAATTCTGCTTTCGAAACGCCCGGTAGAATAACATCCGTCAATTCTCCCGTAACCGGAAGTGCGGACTCCCTGTTATACGTTACCCACCCCCAGACAGAAAAAAATAAAACAGTCACAGCCGCAGCATATCTGCACCAGCCGGGTACGCGCCATCCACCGGCCGTCTGTTTCTCCACCCTCCGCCAGGCCCGGTCGATATCGTACTTCTGCTTCTCCGCAGCTTTCATACTCCTGCGGGAGACCATCATTACATCCAGCATCTGCTTCAGCTGCGGATCATCGTATCCGACCGCTTCTTCCTCCTCTTTTTTATCTCTTCTCCATAAACCAGAAAGCCGTTGCCATAAATCTTCTGAAAATGGTACACTCATGACCTTTATATCTTTAATTTTATATAAAGGCAACTAAGTTTAAAAAACGGGTGAGTGAAAAAGAAAAAAAGTTACTTCATCTCTTTATAAGTTGCACAAGCAATCAGTAACAACAGGTTCGAATTTTTAAGTACAGCGATTTTTTCCCGGATTTCACGATAAGCTTTGGAGATATGTGATTTCACCGTATTCACCGATATGCGGAGCTCCTCGGCTATCTCCAGGTATTTTTTCCCTTCCAGACAACTTTTCATAAACACAATACGGCATTGCTGGGGTAAAGATTGAAGGATATGCTGAATTTGTTCCAACTGGGTCTGTTCTTCTTCGGAATAACCGGATTTCAACAGATCGTCCCAATATTCGGACAGTAAACGGGAATGAGTCCGTTCGACAAGTTGATGTTTCAAAATATTCAATACCCGGTGTTTGACGGCAGAAAAAAGATACCCCCGGAAGGATTCCTGCAAACGGATCGTTTCCCGGTTGTTCCAGATATAGATAAATACATCCTGTACCGCATCCTCGGTTTCACTCTTTTCGTCCAGATAAGTCCAGGCATAATGGCACAAGTCTGTATAATACTTTTGAAACAACTGCTCAAAAGCACTCCGGTCACCCTTTCTGACCGCCCCAAAAAGTTGTAAATCTGGATCTATATTTCCGAAATCGTTCATCGGGGACAAATATAAAAAGTATCTCTTTACGATCAAAGAGATACTTTTATGACAAAAGGCTTCCCGCAATCTGTCAATCGGCGATCAATTTACGGTAACGCACCCGCTTGGGCTGGATATCGCCAAGCTGTGCACGTTTGTGTTCCTCGTATTCAGAATACGATCCTTCGTAAAAGACCACATTAGAATCTCCCTCGAAAGAAAGGATATGGGTACAGATACGATCCAGAAACCAACGGTCGTGTGAGACGACAACAGCACAACCGGCAAAGTTTTCCAAGCCTTCCTCGAGAGCCCGGAGGGTATTCACATCTATATCGTTAGTCGGCTCGTCGAGCAACAACACATTGGCATCGGCTTTCAGGGTAAGGGCCAGATGAAGGCGGTTTCTCTCCCCTCCGGACAACACTCCGCATTGCTTTTCCTGATCGGCTCCGGAAAAATTAAACCGGGAAAGATAAGCACGTGCATTAATCTCTCTTCCTCCGACCCGTATCGATTCCTGACCGCCTGAGATCACCTGATAAACCGTCTTTTTCGGGTCTATATCCTTGTGCGTCTGATCAGCGTATCCTATCCGCACGGTTTGCCCCACTTCAAATGTTCCTTTATCGATACTTTCCATCCCCAGTATCATTTTAAAGAGAGTTGTTTTTCCAGCCCCATTGGGACCGATAACTCCAACGATACCATTGGGAGGAAGGGTGAAATTCAGATCATCGAACAGCAACTTGGAGCCGAAAGCTTTCGCCACATGTTGTGCTTCTATCACTTTATTTCCTAAGCGGGGACCGTTCGGAATAAAAATTTCCAACTTGGTTTCCCGTTCTTTCTGATCTTCATTCAATAATGTCTCATAGGATTTCAACCGGGCTTTCCCCTTAGCCTGTCGGGCCTTTGGGGCCATATTGATCCATTCCAATTCATGTTCCAGTGTCTTGCGGCGCTTACTGGCCTGTTTTTCTTCCAGCGCCATTCGTTGGGTCTTTTGTTCCAACCAGGACGAATAGTTACCCTTCCATGGAATTCCTTCTCCCCGGTCAAGTTCCAGTATCCAGCCGGCCACATGATCCAGGAAATAACGGTCGTGAGTAATACAGATTACCGTTCCGGCATACTGTTGCAAATGTTGTTCCAACCAATCGATCGATTCGGCATCCAAATGGTTGGTCGGTTCATCCAACAGCAATACGTCCGGTTGTTGAAGCAGCAAGCGGCACAAGGCAACCCGGCGCCGCTCTCCACCGGAAAGCGTATCCACCACCTGATCCTCGGGGGGACACCTCAGCGCATCCATGGCCCGCTCCAAACGACTGTCCAGATTCCAGGCATCCGTAGCGTCTATCTTATCCTGCAATTCTGCCTGACGATTGATAAGAGCATTCAATTTATCCGGATTTTCCAACACTTCCGGATCTCCGAACTTTTGATTGACCTCCTCAAATTCCTTCAAAGCGTCCACAATATCCTGTACCCCCTCCTGCACAATCTCCTTAACAGTTTTGCCGGATTCCAGCTTCGGATCTTGCTCCAGATACCCTACGGAATATCCCGGAGAAAAAACCACTTCACCCTGATAATCTTTCTCGATACCGGCAATAATTTTCAACAAAGTAGATTTTCCCGAACCGTTCAAACCGATAATACCGATTTTCGCTCCATAGAAAAAAGATAAATATATATTCTTCAACACTTGTTTTTGAGGAGGAAATGTCTTGCTGACCCCCACCATTGAAAAAATAATTTTTTTATCATCCGCCATAATTCATGTAATCTTAATTGTTTTCTGCCCAATCTCCGGCATCGGGTACAAAGATACAATTAAAACGGCGAATTAAATAGGTTTATAAAGTCTGTAAAGAAATTATAAACCTATATAGTCCGACACCCCCGTCCCTCTGGTTTATCTTGCCAGTAAAGGTTCTATTTTTTCCCTATCCGATGGACGGGGAGCAAAAGCATTGATGATCCTGAAATTTTCATCGATCAACAAAAAACGGGGAATGGAAGTAATGTCCCAGGCATCGCCTACCACATAAGGATCGGCCAAAACTTCCTGAATATGAGCCGGCATACCGTCTTTTTTCAATCTCTTGACCCAAAGCTTTTCATTCTGGTCGATCGAAATACCGATAAACCGGATATCCGGATACTTTTCACTCAGTTTCTCGAACTCGGGTAATTGGAACAAACAAGGCAGACACCAGGTAGCCCAAAAGTCGACATACAACACCTTTCCCTTAAAATCGCTCAGCCGCATTTCTTTCCCGTCGATATCCTTAAAAGGAATATCCGGAGCCGGCCGGCCTTCCATCAATTTTGCCCGTTCTTGCAATTTTGCCTGAAAAGAATTACGTAACTCTTTATTCCGGATCTGACGGGAAAAATCGGTATACATCCGATAATCCTTAAGCATCAAGCCCTGATCCAACAATTCTGCATTTTTTAAAACCGTCATCCATTCCCTAAAAGCCGGAGAAAGAGCAAACTGAAACACCTGGGTCTCATGGCATTCCCGTAATATATTCCGTACATCGGAGATTTCAAGATAGCGATCGGAAGCACCGATCTTCTTTAACAAAGGTTCGGCCAGTGTCGCTACTTCCCGATAAAAGGCCTGTTTCTTTTCGAGTTTTACCTCAGGAGCATCATCGTAGTTACTCAATTGCCCCACAGAGAAATAATCCAGATAAGTCGCCAGCCGACAGGCTTCCAGCCGGATTTGTTCCAATTCCCGAAATTCCGGAGTCACTGCGGTCAAATGGGCTAAGGCGTCCAGGCTGGCATCTACAATACTGTCCACCTTATAGCGGTAAACCTCGAAACTCACTTTTTCTTTAGGAAGGCCGAATTCATTTAGCTCCCGTCCTATTTTAGCGATCTCACAACCGCTCAGTTTCGCACTGTTGCGCAAATAGTTATTGGCTTCTATTCCTTTACCGTTAAAAGTGGTTTTCGTAGTATTCCGGTTGAAAATAATCTCCAGATCATCGCCCGGAGTCAAATACAAGGTATTATGTCCCACTTTATAATAGGCCGGTTGTTTTAATTTCAATTTTAAATCGAAACGGCCGTTGGAATCGAGTATAATTTCTATCGTCCTATCATGATAGACTTCTGCTGCGATCCCATCACTATTCATCGATACCCGGTCCAATCCGAATTGTTTCAGCGAACCGGATATCTTCACTACTCCGGCCTTTGCCGATAAAGAACAAGAAACCAGTAACAGTATAAGTAATTTTATGATTTTCATAGGATAAATATTAAATTATTCAACAGCCCTCCAGCTCATTTTTTTGATTTTCATAAGCCCTTCCCAACATGATTTTTCGTCCGCCTCGAGTTCTACCTTATCCGGATTCACTCCCTGGATATATTTTTGCAGTTTTCCTCCGGTTGTCGCATTGTAAGTCGCCACATACAGCGGATTCGCATTCGGTTCGATCGCAGTATCACAATACAGCATCGTAATCGGATCACCCATATCGAAAGTGTAATGCCGTTCATTGCCTTTATTGTAATCGTAAGCATGCAAAGTTGCACCTACGGCATAATACACCACTGTTCTCCGGGAAGAAAAGGCATAAAAATCGGCCTTATCGAAATCTACAGCCCCCGCACCGATCGTATAACAATTCAATTTCGTCGGTCCGGAACCGACTGCCCGGAATTTATAGAGATAATAGGCCCCGGCCGGATCTTTCAGGATAGCGAACGAATTACCGTTAGAGCTCCCGACATCCAGGGTATTTTCCCCATAAACCAGAGTCCGTCCCGTCGTTCCCTGGTTCCAGGGGAACGGATCTCCTGCCTGATCTTCCAGCAAATCGGAAACAGCGATACTGTTCTTCACTGTCAGAAAACGTCGATTCTCCACATCAAACCATAAAAAACCACCCGAATAGCTATTCAATGTATAGAACAGATAAGGAAAAGCTTTATAGTAGGTATTCTGATCCGAAGTCAGACAATTCACCGGATTATTATAATAATCCCCTCCCATCAATAACGTACTGGCATTGAAAATATATCCGTTATTACATACGACTGTGCGATAGTAGCTAGACCCGCCGTTCTTACCAGCCTTATCTTTCACCCGCGGAATAATATCTACCGGTACGAATTCCGTGTCAAACGTCCGATCCATAAACAATAATTTACCGAACACATCACTTTCCGAACCGGCAAAAGTTTTACGATCCATGGAATAAGCCTGGGACCCGGTCAATACCCATAACTTGATATAGTTACTGTTTCCTGCCGCTCCTGTATGGATAATATCCACCGGATTTTTCAGGACCGGCAGCCCGCTGTTTTTCAATAATTCTTTGTATAAAACCGTATCTTTCACCATCGACAACATCTGCACATCTGCCTCTCCCTGAGCATTTTCACCGATCAGCAAGATACCTTTCGAATAAGCGGTTCCTACTTTCAATGTAGAAGTAGCCACCGTCACGACACCGGTTTGCCGGTCAGTCACCCTGAAATACAATACATAATCATTACGCGGTGCTAATTCAACCCGATAGTTCAATATCCGTTCCGTACCGATCAACTCTGTCGAATTATAAGCCACGTTAGCCCTCCATTCATAAGCAAAACGGGTGGTATCCCCGATATTTCCTTCCGTTACCGTCACCGTAGGATCGATTTCCAGCACACTTTCCCGGTAAACCGTTTCATAAACCGACTCCACCCCCTCTATGTTCACCTCACAAATGTCGTGATAATCGTACGAGCCTTTGTCATCATAGCATGCCGTCAACCCTAATGCGAATACAATAATATATACTAATCTTTTCATAATTATTTCTGTTTAATCGTAATAACCTTCTTCCGGTACCCAGGGTACACCTACTTTCGATAACCAGGGACAACCGCTGAACCACATCAAACGCCCATCCTCTTCCAAAACCGGTTTTTTGTCATTGTAGCATTGGATCAGATAGGTGGACATAGATTTATATATCAGCATTTGCAATGCACTCGGCATAGTTTCATTACTCATAAAATCATTATACGTCAAATTAAAACGCTCACAAATCAATTCCAGTTTTTTCCGGCTGAAAGCGCCCCAATTTCCGGATTCATACCCTCCATTATAGGGAGAAACGGCAGTACCGACCCAAACTTTAGGCTCTACCATAAAATCAGCAATACGCAAGGTATGTAATGAAGCATCGAAATGCTCATACACCGGCCCGGTCCGGTGTGAACCGATCAAGGCATCCCATTCCGGGAAAGCCAGAGAAAAATATTCGTTAGCCACCAATCTCAAGCCCAATCTCTGTTCTTTTTCCTGCAAGATATCGGTACGTATCAGGCGGACTTCCACCTCAGCGGCTGACTCACCGGCCTTGATCACACCTTCACGGGTCAAGGGCAGATAATCCACATTTTCCGTCAGATCGGTACTATCGGGATTGACTTCCACCAGAAAAATCCGGTCATACGTTTTCACCGGCCCGGTAGCCATCACCTTCACCGACAGCGTTGCGGTATCTCCCGGCAAACTGATAAAATTGACATTCGTATAAGGTTGGTAAGGCCAAGTTTTTTCACTGCCCCAGGAATCTCCCCATTGTACGGCAAAATAAACTCCTTCCAATCCTTCATAATCCATCAGGTCCTTTTCACAACCCGACAACATCAAAGGTAAAATCCATATATAATATAAAATTCTTTTCATAATCATTCATTTGAAATATCTGTACTACTGATTCGTTGATCGGTTTCGCTTTCCGGAAGCGGAACGACATACTTGGTCAGTTCTACGTTCTTCGTTCCTGTAGCCTGATTTCCATCGGGGATATTTACCATTTCCTGGCGTTTATAGAAAAAGAACAGTTGCCCCTCACCCAACATTTCTTTTTTATATTCATTCGCCAGAATATTGATCCGGTTGTCTTCCGTCAGGGCAAGGCTGTTACAGTTTCTGGCATTACGGAAAGTGTTCAGGTAAACGGAAGCTTCGCCCAGCTTACAACATTCAACCGCAATCAGATACATTTCGCTCATCCGGATCAGGGGGATCATATATTGCCGGCTGGCTGTCACATTATCCTGCTTTTCGAATTTGCGATGATAGAGTACCGAAGTTCCGTTTTTATTATAAGTAGACCAAACCGAATAACGGTAATCATTCTCATTATCGTATAAATCATCTCTCCGGGCAGTGCCGGCTAAGGTGAGAATACTGGTCGACTCGAGTGTCGGAGCAAACAAATCCTCATGTAATTTTTCCCGGGAAGAATGATAGGTTCCGAACAATACTTCGGAATAGAATACCCGGTCGGGATTCGATGAAGTAGCTTCGCTATTCGTTACAAAAGGGAAAAATTCCGCTCCTTCAGCCTGTCCTTCGGCAATCACTTCTTTGGCCGTAGCCGCAGCTTTTTCCTTATCTCCTCCCCAAAGCTGAACCCGGGCCATCAGGCCCTTTGCTGCAAAATAATTCATCCGGAAACGCCTGTAATTCAAATCTGTATCGGAAAATTCCTCTTCCACAAAATAAGGATCCGTATCTTTCAGCAAACCGACAGCATTTTTCAGATCGTCGAGAATCAGTCCGACGACTTCCGATCCGGACAGTAAAGGAGTAACCGTCTGATCCGAATTCGTCTGATAAGGAATACTTTCTTTATCCAATTCGGAGGTCAGGGGACCGAACAGACGCAACATATCAAAATGAAGCATAGCCCTTAAAGCCAAAGCCTCCCCTTTGATCGACCCCTTCCAGACAGGCGAAAGTCCGGCTTTATTTTCATCACATTTTTCGATAATCGTATTGCAACAGGCAATCACCGCATAGCATTTCTGCCACATGTTATCGAACAGGGCCTTCTCATCGTTTCCGGTATAAACCAAACCTCCATAGTTATAGAAAGCATGCGACGAAGAAGCAACACTGTAATACTGTCCCATCACATCCAAAGCACCGGCAGTCAGGTTTCGGCCATACAATTCATTCGTATTCAATTCAATATACACCCCGTTCAATGCCTTCACAAATCCCTCCCGGTCATTGAAAAGCATCTCCTCCGACAAACGATCCGAAGGCGTCACATTCAGCCATGACTCACAGGAATAGAAGGATAGCAGAAGTAAAGCCAGACCGTATTTGATGATGAAATTCAACTTTTTCATTTTCATTCGTTTTAATTTAAAATCTTAATCCCAAAGACATGGATACCGAACGGGCAAAGGGATAATCGATACCCCGTTCATTTTTCACGGTTGAAATCCGGAAAATATCGTTCATATAAGCTCTTACCGTCAATGATGAAGCGCCGACCGATTTCAGCCATTTTCCCTGGCTCTCGTACCCCACCGATATAGACTCTCCTGAAAAGACGTTGTTGTCGGCGACAAACCGGGAAGACATCGGCGTATCGGCTGTCGTTGAAATCGCCCGGAATTTAGCATTATCGCCCGGTTCTTTCCAACGATCGTACAAAGCCCGCTTATCCTGATTATAGTGGACATCACTGAACGAAATATTTTCTACCTTATTGTACAAGGTCTCCATAAAGATCTGCCCACCCAACCGGTAACGGAAATTGGCAGAAGCCGAAAAACCTTTATAGTAAAAAGACATGCCGACAACCCCTTCCAGTTTCGGATCACTATTTCCTACGACCACCTCATCCTCGACATTATAAGCAAAACTCTGGGTACCGTCTTTATGCAAAAAGATCTCACGTCCCGTAGCCGCATCTATTCCGGCAGAGCGGACAGCCCATAAATCCGAAGGACTTCCGCCATCGTAATACCGCAACATATTCTTGGTCTTATTTTCATCATTGAACCGGGACAGACAGGAACTGACATTCCGGTATTCCGAAGTCAGATGCCGCAAGGTCGCGTTTACCTGCCAAAGCAAGTGTTCTTTTTTCAACAAAGCATAATTCAGCACAACCGTATATCCTTTCGTCACCTGTCCGCCGACATTAGCCGGAACGGAGGTACCTCCCGTAGACGAAGGAACTCCGGTATAAACCAACAACGGATCGGTTTTCTTTGAAAAATAATCGAAATTCACCCGCAAACGGTTATTAAACACCACTAAATCCAAACCGATATTCCGGTCCAGCGTTTTTTGCCACTCCAGGTCCGGATTTCCGAAATTATTGATGATAGCGCTGACTCCCCAAGGATTGGTGTGATGATTATTATAGGTATAAATTTTCATCGCAATATAAGCATCGAAGTTCTGGTTTCCGGGATTTCCGATCGAAGCCCTCAGTTTCAGCATATCCAGCCAACCGGCCCCTTCCAGAAAATGTTCGTTGTGGATATTCCATCCAAGTCCCACCGACCAGGTATTGGTAAAAAGTTTGTTCACCCCGAAAATGGAAGCCCCGTCTGCCCGCCAGTTGGCATCCAGCAAATAACGGTTGTCATAAGCATAACCGAGATTCACATAATAGCTGGCCGTCCTTTTCTTAACATCCTGATATACTTTTTTATCTGGATTATATTCCTGAGCAAAAGAAGGGTTGGAAAATTCATCGTCGATAAATCCCCGCATAGTATATCCGTTCAGATTCGAAGTCGACTGGGTAAAACGCATTCCGGCCACCGCATTTACCATATGCCGTTCTGCCAGTAATTTTCCGTAGGTAACACTCAAATCACCGTCATAACCGAAAACGTGTTTTTCCGATTCCGTATAGGCCCCTTTCTCATTATCTTCCTTACCCACAAATTCCGAATTGAAAGGCGAAGAAAATTTCTCTGCCTGCTCGTTGGATTTATTCACCCCTATCCTCGCCCGGATCCTCAATTCGTCTATTACCCGCCAATCGGCTTCAAAGTTGTTGGTTATCCCTAAAGTATGGGTACGATCGAAATTTGTATTAGACAAATCGTAAAACGGTCCGTATACATTTTCGTTTATTATTCTAAAGGTATTTATATCAAAATAAGAAAAAGACTCCAGCACTTTTACAGGTTCTCCGTTTTCGTCCGTTTTCCGGTAATACGGATTGGTTTGGGCGAATCTTTTAAAAGAAACGCTCTCCCGTTCTGCCCTGGTATAATCCACATTCAAAGAATTGGTAAAAGCTACACGGCCTTTCCGGTAAATGAGCCGGACATTTCCATTCAATACATCCCGGTCCGATCCCTTCATCACTCCCTGGGTTTTTCCGTAACTCACCCCGACACCATAACGCATCACTCCGTCGCCACCTTCCAGAAACAAATTGTGTTTGTGTGTCGTAGCAAAACGCAGGGGCTCGTTCATCCAGTAGGTATCCACCCCTCTCCGCACTTCCTGCAAACGCATATTATATTTTCTTTCCTGCTCGACACTTCCCAAATACCCGTCCGGTCCCCAGCTTTGATAAAGTCCGGAAAGCAATTCGAACTGCAATTTTTCCTCGGCATTCATCAAATTATAATCCGACAGATCGGCAAAAGTAAAATTCAGGTTACCGGTATAATTCAATCTCAGCTGCCCGGCTTCGGGAGCTTTCGTTTCTACGACCACGACTCCATTGGCTGCTTTCGATCCATATATAGCGGTAGCGGCTGCGTCTTTCAGCACAGTAATACTCTGTACCCGGTCCATACTCAAATCACTGATCGTCGCCAGAGTCGACTCGAAACCGTCGAGGATAAATAACGGTTGGTTGGGATCGGTATTATATTCTTCGGTCAAACCGATTACACTGGTTTTCCCCCGGATTTCGATATTGGGCAAATGGTTGGGGTCCGAACCGAAGTCATTGTTTTCGATAATGGCAAACGAAGGATCGAGTGTCTTCAGACTTTCGAGTACATTCGAGTTACCGATCATCTTCAGCTCTTTATTGGTAAATGTAGCCGACGAACCGGTAAAGCTTTCTTTCTTTCGGGTAAAAATACCGGTCACCACGACTTCGTCCATCTCGGCCACTTCTGTAACCAAGGTGATATTCAATTCTTTTTCTCCTTTCCATCTCACCGCTTTCTTTTCCATACCGATAAACGAATATACCAATGTCAATTCCTTCATCTCAGGCACAGATAAGACATATTTTCCGTCAGTATCGGTCACCGTACCCAGCGAAGTACCCTGAATCTGTACCGTTACTCCCGGTAGCAAACTGCCTTTTTCATCCGTCACCTTACCGACAATTTTCACTTCCTGAGTTTGTTTCTGCGGTACACTTTTCTGTTCCCGGATAATCACCAGATCATCTTCGATCAGGAAAACAAAGGGACTTCCTTTCAAACAATCTTCCAAAACTTCTTCGAGGCCCACCCCTTTCAAATCCACCGAAACCGGTTGGAATTGTTTCACTGCATCACTGTCATATACAAACTTATATTCGCTCACTTGCCTCAAATATTGAAACACATCCGCCAAAGAGGCTTTTTTCATCGAAATGTCGAATTTTTTTTGTTGTGAATAGACTGCAGCCTGTAAATTCAGCGAACACACGAGTAGAATCAACACCGTCTTCATCATAATCAACATACGGGGTAATTTCGTGAGTACGAAACTACCGTTCCTTAAATTTTTTTTCATACATTTGTAAATAAAGTTAATAATACGCTCTACTCCCCACGAAGGAGTATCGATATGTTAATGTAAAGCAGTACATGTGCCCGCATGTATTGCTTTTTTAATATATCCTACTGTTCGATAACCACCGTTTTTCCGCTTACCCGAAACCGTGCCCGCCCGGTCTTTTCAAGCTTCGATAAAATGGTTGCGATATTTTCATACCGCTGAATATCCAAAGAAAAATGGGCTTCCTTCAAATCCGGTTTGGCGAAAAAGAATTCCACATCATACCACCGGGCCAGTTTGGTCATAATTTCCTCGAGCGATGCCTCGGTAAAATGGAATAGTCCGTTAGTCCAGCCGATATAATCTTCCGCCACCACCTGTTTCAGAGTAAACCGGCCTGCTTCCACCGCCAATTGCTGATCCGGCTGTAATACCTGAGTTTTATCCCCGACAGCTACTTCTACTTTACCCCTGACCAGCGTAGTCGTTACCCGGGAATCCTCCGGATAAGCTTCCATATTGAAAAGGGTTCCTAATACTTTTACCGCCAAATCAGCCGTTCTCACGACAAAAGGCTGTTCCTCCTTCCGGGCTACATCGAAACAAATTTCTCCCTCCATTTTCACCTCCCGCAGCTCCCCCGTAAAACGGACGGGATAAGTCAGGCGAGACTCCGAATTCAACCACACCCGCGTTCCGTCGGCCAAAACTAATTCGTATTCTCCTCCACGCGGTACAACAATCGTATTCCATTCCGCTTTTTCTTCCCGATCCTCCTTCCCGGCATCGTATTTCACCATTTTTCCGGTCGTTACAATCGTAGTTCCTCCCGCAACAGCAATCGTTTGGCTCGAAGAGTCGCCTATACTCACCTGTTCTCCGTTTCCTAAAATCAGTGTCGCCCTAAAACCTTTCGTCCCCCCTGATGTTCCGGCAACCACCGGTTCGGCAACAGGCTCTCTCATCCATAAAAATGTTATACCCAAACAAATAACCACACAAGCAGCTGCTACTGTTACCCACCAATTGAATACCCGCTTTTTCCGGAACAGTTTTTGTTCAAATCCTTCCCATTCTTGCTTTAGCTCCAAATAATCCGGATAATCAATATCCCGAAGCAATCTTTCCCGGATTTCCATATACTCCCTTGCATGCTTTTCAGAAGAGTTTTTCCACACCTCCAAATCCTCCGCCTCACGTCCAGAAAGTACTCCGATCAATTCGCATGCAATCAACCGGGCAATTTCATATCGTTTTTCTAATTCTTGCATTGCTTCAATCAATTATCCAATATTCAATTTTTTTTCTCATTTTTTATATATAACGATCCAATTTAAAAAACGGGTGAGTAGAAAATCCAAAAACTGGATTAAAAGCCAGGCTGCTTCTAATTTATAAAAAGTTGTCCGAATTATGATTTTGTTATTTAATTTGTTATATTTGCAAAAGAATTACAAATTTGGAGAATAAAATGGTACTTGAAATTCGTTTGAGCAACTTCTTCTCAATTAAAGATGAGGTGGTACTGGATATGCAGGCAGCAAGCATACAGACCAAAAAAGCAAAGGAACTTGAAGAAAATACATTTGTATGCGGTAATGAGCGCTTGCTTAAAACTGTTGCCATTTATGGTGCAAATGCCTCAGGAAAGAGCAGTGTTATCAAGGCTATTCGCGCTTGTGTGGGAATGATATTCTCATCTCACAATTACAACGAGAATACGATATTTGCCTTTACTCCATTCAAATTCGGGAGCATTGGCAAACCAAGTACATTCTTCATTCGCTTCCTTCTTGAGGGTATCGAATATGAATATTCTTTTGAACTCAATAAAGTTGAGATACTGAAAGAGGCTCTGTACTACTATCCCAATGGTCGTCGTTCACTGATATTTTCTCGTGATGAGACAAAGGGACCCGACAAAAAGGATATCTATGAATTCCGTTCGGTGATTCGCCGCCCTATGGATGTTGCTGCCAATACATCCAGGAAAACGCTTTTCGTGTCGCGTGCCAGTCAGATGGATCGTGATGTTGCAAAAGATGTTTTCCGGTATTTCAATGAGCGTTTTATTCTGAATTATTTCGGATATAATTCGTTCTCTGTCGAGCGCTTGTTGAATGAGAACAAAGAGCAGTTCCTTAATGTGCTGCGAATTGCCGACAGCGACATTGTCAAAATCGACAGCCGGCACGAGAATAAAGTCCTGTCTACTGCAGTGATTGACCCTGCAGACAATCAAATATTGTCAGTAGAAGATATTCAGAAACCACAGCTGGTCATTACGACCTATCACAGAAATAACCCGGATGTTCCTTTCAACTTTTTTGCAGAAGAGTCTGATGGAACACAGCGTTTATTCAGTATGATGCTGACGATTCTGGATATCGTCAAGAATAATAAAATCTTGTTGATAGATGAAATTGAGACGCAGTTGCATATAAAACTGGTAGAGTATATTATTGGTTTGTTCAATAAAAGCGAATCGGCGCAGCTGATATATACTACGCACAATACATACCTGCTTAATACCAACAAGTTACGTAAGGATCAGATATATTTTGTCAACAAACGGGATGACGGGTCCTCGGATTTGTATTCGCTGTTTGATTACAAAGATTTCCGCGACGGGCTGGATGCAGAGAAGGCATATCTGCAAGGTCGTTTTGATGCCATCCCGTATATTGACGAACAGACGGATAGTTTTATAAAATAGAAACTGATATGGGACGACAAATAAGAAAGTCCAAAGGCAAAACAATGAAGCCAAACTTCTTTGTTTTCTGTGAAGGGGAGTCTGAGGTTGCCTATATCAGTCACCTCCGTTCACAATACCGTGCGCCTATTCAGATTATCCCAAGAAAGAGCGATTCGAACATATCCGTTCGGTATATAGAGAATTGCAAACGGGAATATGTTGCAACCCAAAATGATAAAACATTTCTAATGTTTGACCTAGATGTAAACGGAATGCTGGAACACCTGCAAAGTATTCCAGATGTAGTATTGCTGGTGTCGAATCCGTGTATTGAGTTGTGGTATTTGCTACACTTTGAGGAGTGTCATGCCGAACTAACTCAAAACGCTTGCATAAAAAAACTGAAAAGACATCTTGAACACTACACAAAGGGAACTTTGGCATTAAATGAGAAACAGCAACTGTCCGAAAAGACATCAAAAGCAACAGCAAGAGCCAAGGTGTTGAAGACATATAATAATCCATC
This sequence comes from Odoribacter splanchnicus DSM 20712, assembly GCF_000190535.1. Classification (GTDB taxonomy): domain Bacteria; phylum Bacteroidota; class Bacteroidia; order Bacteroidales; family Marinifilaceae; genus Odoribacter; species Odoribacter splanchnicus. Next base: position 92,776 of record NC_015160.1, on the reverse strand, counting down.
AACTACCATCTATAAAATGATAGAATTGCTGGAAAGTTCGTAATTTGAAGATTATGAAGAATAGAGAAATAACATCAGCTATTACCAGAGAATTTACGAGAGATACAGACTAAACAATAATGAGAGTTTGTGTTTTACATTGGAAAATAAAGGCTTGTAAATCTCAAAAAAACAATCAAAAATGTATATTTGCAAAAACGTTTATTTATTTTATCCGTTTCAATTTTTAGACGAACGTTTTTCACAGGATGTTGACCAATAGCCAAGGATTTAAAAGATTTTTCGAGCTCTATTTCGAACCCGTATACCGTTTTGTCCGGAAATATACGGAAGAAGATGCTATTGCCCGGGACATTACACAGGATACATTTATCCGGCTTTATGAGCGCAGAAGGGATTTCGACGTGCCTGAAAAAGCAAAATCTTTTATCTATATCACAGCCCGGAATCTCTGTCTGGATCATCTTAAACACCAGAAAAATAAAACAACAATACCAACAGACACAATCGGTATCAGAGGCCAAAGACCCTGATTTTCTGCATGAAATCACCTATCAGGAAACTTTGCGGATTCTCCATCAAGCTATCGATACTCTTCCCCCTCAAACCCGAAAAATCATTTTATTGGGTCTGAACGGAAAAAACAACAACGAAATCGCCGAAGCCCTGAACATTTCGGTCAACACGGTAAAATCCCTGAAAAAAAGTGCCTACACCAGTTTGAGGGGGCAACTGAAAGATCCCATGCTCTTCCTGCTTTTCTTATTAATCGATAGTTAATCAGCAATCACAACGTATATATAATAATTGATACTGATTTTTAGAATCAACACCTAAAGCATATATCTGATTTTCTCCATCTCCGCAAAGACCATATATCTCATAATCTTTGGGAAAGTCATAGCGATATCGGGGACGTCCTTCCCAGGTCCAAAATAATAAATAGCGTTGCCCGTTATTTTGATAGAGAGTAATGATGTATTTTTCTGAATCTATTGACAATCCCGGGAAAAAATAAAAAACCAACTGCCTCTCCAGATTGAGTTGGTCTTGAAAGGTAAGCAAAGTGTGAGGAATCGAAATTCTTTTTACGGGTTTTATCGTAAAGCGATCTACATCTATCAAATCGAACAATTGATAATATTTTCTGAAAACTGCAAATCTGTTTCTGTTCTTTTGCTTGATAATAAACGCGTCATTCCAATAGTCGGGAGAGAGTAAAGTCATTTCCTTTTCTGTAGGAGGATAACAGGAAGTTGAAGGATAAAAAGCCTGATGAGACTGTTCATATACACCATATCGTGTTTTTTTTGTCGTAGTCTGACCGAAAAAATAAGTTGCTGTTTCATCTGTCGGATAAACACTAACAAAATAATAGTCGTCTAACCAGTTAAAAGAATCCTTGTTTCTGATACGAAAAGAATAAGTCGCGACCTCTTTGATCGTATCGCGAATTAGTATATCCATCCTGCATTTCCTGGCCAATTGAATACTTGTTACCATACTATCATTCAGTTTGTATAATAAATGGGCACCATCGACATTCTTATATTGGGAAAGTATCTTTCCGGGAATATGATAGGTATGAAGAACTGTCCCACGCATTGCATGACACCTGTCCCATACAACATAATCTTTAAGCATAACCATTGAAACCGTATTACTCAAGATATCGATATCTGTCGTATATACAGGCAATAATTCCAAAGTACCTTTATCGCTGAACTGACTTAAAAACGGATTAGAAAAAGAACAACCAGTCAATACTAACACCGGAATCATAATGTATCTAAATATCATTTTCCGCTCGATCGATTTCATTTTTATACAGGGTAGCTATTTTATTTGAAATAATAGGGTTACCTATTACTACAATTTTTCCGTTAGGATCGATTAAAAATGTGTTCAACAATTTATTATCTGGCAATTTATTCATTTTTATATAATGATTTTCAGGATCATATATAATGGGCTGTGTAAAATGAATGGATCTTTCATTCATGATTTCAAAAGATGAATATATCTCAGCATAAATAAAACACAGAAACCTTACCTTATCTGATGGGAATTGTGATAAAAGTTGTTTCCATTTTATAAGATCTTCAACGCAAGCATAACAATCCCCATAAATATAAGTTGTGATTCTATAAATTGAATCACTCGTATATTTAGCAGGATTTTGAAGATAAATCGAATCACTACATTGCTTAATTAAAATATGCTGAGGTAATTTAAGTTGTCTATTTAAATATTGATTAACAAATTGAGTATATTCTTTTGTCGAAGTTTGGCATGAAATACAGGATATAAACAACAAAATACAAATGTTTAGCTTCATTACTTTAAAGTTTAAAATGAATCAAATTGTAATTTTCTCCAATTAAAGCGATACCATAAAAATTTAATGAATCATCTCCAGTAAAATTTAATAAATGACAGGGAAGTTTATAACTATTCAAAGGGTTTCCATCCCAATCAAAGGTCAGAATAAACTCCGAATGATCTTGTTTGTATAAAGCACACACATACTTCGATAAACCGACAAGTTTAGAGGTGAAGACACGATTGGGTGTGCCTTTTTCACTCGGTCTATATACCCCGGACACCATTTTCCATTTAAAATGTGTAAAAATATTTCTTTTCACTAATATCAGTGAGTCATTTTTTATTTCTAAAATATCGATTATGTGGTGTTTATCTTTAAAAGCCATATACTTCTTCATTCCAGGGTGACGAACAATATGACTGTAATATATTCTAGATTTTCCGTTCAAGGTCAGATTGTCATTCACCCCTTTAGGATAAGATATAAAGGGCCTTAACATTTTACTGTTACGATTATATAAAGCATAGTTTTTTTCTAAATTACCAGTTCCTGTAACAAAATAAATCGAGTCGTTTCCATAGTGGACATCTAGCATAAAATGATTGGTCGGATAGGAAGGTAAAAAAATGATGGTATCATTACTTAATTGCAAAAACATCAATTTGGCAAGAGTCCTGTCAAATATGAAAAGAATACTATCATTAATTTTTTCTAAACCGTATCCTTCAGTAAATTCATTATTTCCTCTTCCCCTTTTACCAAAATTATTTTTTTTATAATGAATTAAATCTATGGATGAAAAAATAGTATCTCCCGTAAATTGTGAATAAATAATTTTATCTTTCATTTTGACCATGCTAGGTATAAAATCCACAACCAAATCGGTAGAATCCAGCACGGTAATTTCAATATCATGAGAAGGTATGAAATTTTTTAAAAAGTTGTTTTTTGTATTCTGAGATCTATTGCATGAGAAAAGCAGGAATAAATGACAGAGTAAGATAAAATATGGACTCTTCATCATACTAGGTATTTTAATCAAAATATCAAATAAAGTTCTGAACACATAGTAATAAATACTCTATATCCAGAACATACTATATTTCTCTATAAACTAATAACAATTTAATCCTACATCTATTGCATGTTTTTCAACCCAACCTCTTCCTTGATAACCAGGGCAAAAATGGCTTTGTCCATCATTAATATATCCTGTTTTATTTCCAGGATTATTGGGATCGGCAGGTACGCTATAATCATAATATAGACAGCCATGTTCTTCTTCCGGACATTTAACACAAATGCATGAATATTCACCTGCAGCAGAAGCAGAACTTGCTTCCAATAAAGTCTTCAAATTGACTTTATTTTCATGATCAGCTGTTAAACGAGATTCAACCATATTTATTATGGTTAGGATAAATAAAATTCCTAATAAATATTTTTTCATAATATTGTAATTTATAATTCTCTCAATATTCTCACTCATTTATACAATATAATCTTCACCTAGTGATAATTATAACAATATATTTACTTACATGATAGCCTCTCTTTCTTTTTACGTTATTTTCTCCTGAATTCCCATCAGTTTGTTTTCAATTTTTACACCATCAGGTGATATTCAGCAATAAAGATCAGTTTAATTATTGGGAAAATGAAACATTTGACACAAAGTTTTGTCCTATATTTGTCCCATGAATTGTTAAATCTGGCCAGAAAAACTCAATATCATGCAAAGAAAATTCGAATAAAGAATGCAGTTAGCGGGTCCTTTATTTTTTTTCAATCCGGTCAAAACGGTAAGAGAAGGAAAGCATATAATAATCCTGCGTACTGGTCGAACTATTCATCCGGGTATACAAATCGGTCACGGAATAGTGCACCTGACTGCGGTCACGGAAGATATCGTTGGCCCGGAATACCAATTCGGCCTGTTTCTTTTTACCGAATTTCTTACCCAATTCAAGGTTCAGACGATTATTCGACCGGCTGGTCACTGTCCCTGTTTTGTTCCAATAATAAGTATAAAAATAGTCTCCTCCCACAAAAAAACCTTTCCAGAAAAGCCACCTGCAATTGGCCATTACCGTCTCTTCGAGATTCTGAGCTTTACCGGTGGATGAATTCCGGGAATGGGAATAGCTTGTAGCATGCCGGCAATAAAAGTCGAAATTCTCCGATAAGTCGGTATTGACGCCGATACTGATTTGTCCCCGATGCATCTGAGTGACATTCTGCTGATCATCGTAAATCGAGGGTTGATGCGAATAACTGTAATCTCCCCCGAAATCCAAATGGATTTTTTTCACCGGCATCGAATAATTGGTATGTACATTCATACTCCACATCCCATTCAAATTCACCGGCATGGTCAACGAACCTCCCTTCGACACCAAATATCCATCGATCAAGGTGTCTTTACCGATAAATTTTACATTGGAAGAGATCTGATTGATCGTCTGCTGTACATCGAAATTAGCCCAGAAAAACCGGGAATTCATCGGTTCCGAACTGGTATACCTCATCGAAAGATGATGCGAATAAGACTTTTTCAATCCAGGATTTCCCTTAGATACTTGTAAGGGATTGCTGACATTCAATACATCCTGCAATTGCACGGCCGACGGAGAAGAAGTATTTCCATTGTAGTTGACACTGACATTCCGTTTCTCACTCATCCGGTAGGATAGCTCTGCCCGGGGTGAAATATCGAGATAGTTGGATCCGACCAAAGAATCGGGTTTCCCGATAAACCTGTTCCGGTTTTCCATCTGCATCAGACGCAACGAACCACCCCCGTTCAGCGTAACTTTCTCTTTATGATAATTATAATTTACCCCGAAATTCTGACTGACTTGTTTATTGATCGATTTATTCGTTAAGGCCGTATCTATCCCGATCAGCTCTTCGAATACGGCATCCCGGTAAGCCAGGCTATGCCGGTCCGACTGATCTTTACTCGTCAGGAAATGATAATTGAAGCTAATACGCGCAAACTTCGTCAAAGGCTCGGAATAAGACAATCCGGTACCCATTGAATAGTTTATCCGTTCATTATCGTTTTTCTGAAAACGCAAACTATCTCCCCGCTCGGTTATTTTCTCGTGTATATGCTGATAATCACCGGAATTCGATTCATTATACCCTCCACTGAATTGAAATGTCAAGGTACGTCCTGTCTTTTTAAAAGCATGCATCCACGAGAAATTACCTCCTGCCCGTTTACTATCGTTTTTATTGATGGCTTTCGTTTCTGTTCGATTTAAGGTATCCCCGTTTTCCATACTGCTATTCCAGGACAAACTCTCCTGATTTCCCCGGGAAATAGTAAAATCGGGATTGAACCGGATCCGGTTCTTGTCATTGATCTTTGTCACGAAAAATCACCTTATAAGTCGGAATAATATCATTTCTGGGAGGCTCGGAAGGAGCAGTCTCCGGGAAAGGTTTGTATTTCTAACAAAAAAAGGAGAAAAATAAGATTGTTCTTACTCAATCTTGAACTAAAACAATACCCCTAAGTGTGAGTATCGAAAACATTTCATATCTTTGTTGCGTCCTTTACAGGATAGCATTTTAAAGATGAAAGTGTTTCACTTTTATCCTTGACAGGAAATCTGACAATTTCGAGAATACAAGGATAATCAATACAAACACTCATCACTTGTCTGTTGATGTATCGTCAAAGTACATACGGATAAGTGTGGGGTATTGTTTATTTGTATTCGGGTTTTGTCAGAACCTCCTGTCAGATAAAGCAAGGCTCCACACTTTCTTTTTATAATCAACCGGCCAATCGGAGTCTGTGGTCATAAAACGATTTGAACATCAGTTATAAAATTCAAATTCATTGCATTATGAAAAAAATTTCATTCATTCTGCTGGCTTTGCTATGCTGGTCAAGTATGGTGTCGGCACAGGAAAATAACAATCGTTTACGTAAAAAGTACCGCAATCTGAGTTTTGTAAAGCAGGAATTCGAACCGGCTTCTTACTTCGGTATGGATCAAACGCTCAAAAGTAATTTCGGAGCAGCTTTCACCGTCGGCAGGACTTTTTATCTTCATAAAAAACCGATAGCCGGTTTGATCCGTTTCGGTCTCGACGCCACCTGGTTCGATTTGAATTACACCAATTACAAACTCGAATACCGTTGGGAAGACAATTACGATGAGGAAGAAGAACCAGAAACCAGTAATTTCCATCAAGCTGAAATCGGCATGCAAGTAGGTCCTTCTGTTACCGTCAACCCGGTCGGGAAACTAAACGTCAACGCTTATTTCCGGTTTGCCCCCAGTTTTTCAGCTTTATACGACGACGATACCCTCCTGGGAAACTATGCTTCTTATTTTATCACCGGCGGCGGTATCTCTTACGGAGTTATCGGCCTTGGAGTGGAGTCCAGATAGGGAAGTTGTAAATTTAAATCTTTCGGAAGCGGTGATTCCGAAGAAGACGAACAGGAGCCGGCACCCGGAAAATCCAAATTCAACGGAATGCGTGTTTACCTATCCTTCAGATTTTAATATTAAATCAGCTTAATCATGAAAAAGATATTACTATTCATTCAGTTGTTTATTGCTGTATGCCTGACAGCCTGTTATACCAATGTGATTACCGATTATGAAGGCGAAGGCGACGGAGGCGGCGGAGGCAATCCTTCCAATCAATTTATAACCCTGTCCGATCCTGCTCAACTCAATCAGACAGCTTATGCCGACTCTCCCTCCTGCGAGATCACTTTTACCACCACCTCTTCGTGGGAGAGTTATATCCAAAACGATGAAGCCCGCTCCTGGGTTACCGTAACCCCTTCTGCCGGAGAAGAAGCCGGGGAACATACCGTGCAAATATTATTAGATGAAAACACGACAGGAAATCCCCGGACAGTTCGAATCGACCTAAACTGTCAAAGCCAAACCGAAACAATCACAATCAATCAGGAAGCTGTCCGGCAGGACGGCAGTTTCCCGGAATCTTACGAACCGGATCCCTTCGAAGCCTGGGTGGAGCGCATTACCATCACAGAAATCACAGAAGGAGTAGAAAACCGGAATAATTGGCTGGAAATCAGATTCGGTTACAACGATGACCAAATTCAGTATATTGAAAAAACAGGCATTTATACAGAAAATATCGAAGGTGAAGAAATTCAAAATGAAACGATACTGTCGGATATTCATATAAATTATATGCCCGAAGATCACCGTTTATTTTATGAGCAGAATATTTATGAAAATAACAATCAGGTTACTCAAAAACTTTACAGCGAATGTATGCTGAACGAACAAGGCCATATCAGGGAAAATCAGGCAACTTACTTCGACATGATGAGTAATGAAGAGCCCATATCGATTGTATATCGTTACAAAAATTTCCGTTTACAAAATATCGGTAGCGACCAGGAACAGTTCCAATATATATGGTCGGATCAAAACAGAGTAGAAACACAGGAAAAAATCACAAGTGACGCTGAATATGCTACTCTGGAAACCTTCACGTACACCACGGAAGAAAATAATAAAGCCAACCTGGACCTTAATCAACTTTATCAGGAGGACTACCTGTCGATGGTCGGTTTGCTAGGGAAACGCAGCCAAAATCTGTTGGCTTCGATCAGCGACAAAAAAGGCAGCAGAACAGAATTCAGTTATACTTTCAACATGTCCGGTTATGTAGAAACCATTACAGCCACCCATTTCTCTGAAGGTATTAAAACTCCGACGAAACAAGTGTATACTATCTTTTATCAAGGCTTTTGAAGTTGAAAATCCACATCCTTTTCAACGATTACGGAGTAATTTTCAACTTTCAGGTCCTATCTTTTTCAGTGACAACGGTTACAGTGATCAGATTTGATTTCCATAACCGTTGTCACTAAAAAACGGCAGGATTATTTCGGTATTTGTTCGTCTTCGGTATTCGTGTCCGGGAACGCGATCGCTTCTGTCGGTCGTCTGCCTTTTTCTTTCATTGACCGGTGGTATCTGACGAACGTAGTGAGGAGTTATGCTATACATCTCCCTCACAAAATTACCCCTTTCCGCGAGAAACACAAACAAAAAAAATTCAGAAAATTTAATTCAGAAATCAAAATTCCAATTCTTCGGAAAATTGACTATTTTAGCAGATCATTTTATCACCATTTTCATGACAGATTTAAAAGCAATCACTTCACATTTTGCCATTTCGGGAGAGGTGGCAGAAATAAAACCGCTAGGATCGGGGTTGATCAACGATACCTTCCTGGTAACAACCCGATATCCCGATACCCCGGATTACGTATTACAACGCATCAATCAGGCTATTTTCACGGATGTTCCTTTATTACAGGAAAATATCCGTTACATTACCTCCCGTATCCGTTACCATTTGCAACAACGGAATGCAAACGATATCGACAGGAAGACATTGACTTTAGTACCTGCTACAGATGAAAGGCTTTATTATTACGACGGCAACAGTTACTGGCGGCTGACTATTTATATCGCCGGATCGAAGACTTTCGAACAAGTGACACCGGACCTGGCCTATCAGACCGGAAGAGCTTTCGGAGAATTTCAATACTTTCTGTCAGACATTCCGAATCCACCGATCGGAGCGACCATTCCCGACTTTCACAACATGGAATTCCGCCTCGGACAGTTCCGGGAAGCAATCGCTCGAGACAAAGCGGCCCGTCTGGCTAAAGTGCAACCGATCGTGGATGAATTGCTCGGACGTTCTGAGGAAATGTGCCGGGCTGAACGGCTTCATCGCGAAGGAAAATTACCTAAACGCATTACCCATTGCGATACAAAAGTCAACAATATGCTGTTCGATCAGGATGACCGTTTTCTCTGTGTGATCGACCTCGACACAACGATGCCTGGATTTGTATTGTCGGATTTCGGTGACTTTATCCGTACCGCTGCCAATAAAGGAGCAGAAGACGATAAAGAATTGGACCGGGTAGGTCTCGATATGGAAATATTCCGGGAATTTGCCCGGGGCTATCTCGAAACGGCAAGTGCCTTCCTTACCCCTATCGAAAAACAATTGTTACCCTATGGGGCACAACTTCTAACCTATATGCAAACCGTCCGTTTTCTGACCGATTACCTCAACGGAGATACATACTACAAAATCCAATATCCCGAACACAACCTGCAACGGACCTTGGCTCAATTGACCCATCTCCACAGCATAGACAGTCATCTGGAAGAAATGAATGCCTGGATTAATCAACTCTCAAATCAGTAATTATATGAAAAAAATCACTTACCTATTGACCGCTTTTCTGATCCTGGGCATCAGCAGTTGCCAATGTCCTAAATCTTCGGATCAAACGACTCCCAATCTGATTCGCACCGCTATTCCGGAACGTCCGGCCGGTCAGACAGACGTCATAGGCCTTCGCTGTGCACCCCTCGACACCGTACGGGTCGGTTTTATCGGATTAGGCATGCGCGGCCCGGGGGCCGTCTATCGTTTTACCCAAATCGAAGGTACCGCCATCAAAGCCCTCTGTGACCTTTATCCCGAACGGGTAGAAAAAGCCCAGGAGATCCTCATCAAAAACAATCGTCCCCAGGCTGCCGCCTATAGTGGAGAAGAAGGCTGGAAACAACTTTGTGAACGCCCCGATATCGATCTGGTATATATCGTCACTCCGTGGTTGCTGCATACTCCCATAGCCGTTTACGCCATGGAACACGGTAAACATGTCGCCATCGAAGTCCCCGCAGCCATGAATCTCGATGAATGCTGGCAACTGATCAATACTTCCGAAAAGACCCGCAAGCACTGTATGATGCTGGAAAACTGCGTATACGACTTTTTCGAACTCACCACCCTGAATATGGCCCAACATGGATTGTTCGGTGATATCCTCCATGTCGAAGGTTCGTATATCCACAACCTGGAAGAATTCTGGGCGGCCTATCAAGGCAACTGGCGGCTGGATTTCAATGAAAAATACCGGGGGGATGTATATGCCACCCACGGCATGGGACCTGCCTGTCAACTCCTCGACATCCACCGGGGAAATAAAATGAACTACCTCGTTTCTATGGATACCAAAGCCCTGACCGGCCCGAAACTGGTAGAAAAGATCAACAAACGGGACGGTAAGGATTTTCAGAACGGAGACCATACGATGACGATGATTATGACCGAAAACGGCCAAACCATGCACATCCAGCACGACGTCATGAATCCCCGGCCTTATTCCCGGATGTACCAACTGACCGGCACCGAAGGTTTCGCCAACAAGTATCCGGTAGAAGGCTATACATTCCGTTCTCCGGAGCAAGTCGAAGGTGTACCCGATCACGAAAATTTAAGTATGCACTCGTTCGTCCCGGCAGATGTGAAACAGGCGCTGATGGAGCAATACAAACACCCCATTCAGAAAGAACTGGAGGAAAAAGCCAAAAAAGTCGGCGGACACGGTGGCATGGACTTCATCATGGATTACCGGTTGGTATATTGTTTACGCCACGGCCTCCCTCTCGATCAAGATGTCTATGACGCAGCCGAATGGTCCTGTCTGGGCGAACTCACCCGCCTCTCCATCGAAAACAACAGCATGCCCGTCGAGGTCCCCGATTTCACCCGGGGCAGTTGGCAAAAAATGAAGGGATACCATCATTTTATGATCGGAGAATAATTTTACCCCTCATTCAAAATAAAAATCGTGCAGAACCTTCCCGGATCTGCACGATTTCATTTTTGGTATTTATATAGATATTTACATGAAATGTACGTTTGTAGGTATAAATATGTATATAACTACCAAAAATTATAAATTTAAGTCTCTTTTGATATGATTTACCGGGTTTCTTCCTATCTTTGTCCTCGCATACCATGGGGCAGACCTGGATTTGACAGCATGAAGAATAGGTATGTAAGCATGTCGGGAGCAGTGAAACGGCCCGTAAATCCCGGACACAAAATTTTAGTTGGCGAAAATAATTACGCTCTCGCTGCCTAATCTTTAGAAGATTGAAGGCTTAATCCCTGTTCAAGGAACGGGGACGGGACATCCCGCCGGTGGTTCCACCTTATTCCGGTCGGCATACGGGGTGCAGTCAATTTAAGGTTAGTCTTAGCCCACCTTTGGCGAAAGGCGAAAATTTAAGAGGATAAGCGATGGCTTGGGTGTCACTTTCCGGACCATCGTCGAAAACCAATAAGCGACTAAGCATGTAGAAAGCATATGGATTCCGTGTTTGGACCAGGGTTCGATTCCCTGCTGCTCCACCGATTAGAATTAAACCACTGATTTACAGTGGTTTTCTTTTTCTCACAACCTATAAATTTTCGTATTCTGGTCCATTATTTGGTCCACTTATTTTCCTAAATCTGGTCCATTTTTCAAGGTGGACCAAATATCTTCATAAGTAACAGAAGCAGTGGCATTTAATGGTCATTATTATGCTATCAAAAACCCTTATTTATTACTTCCACTACAACTCAAAAGAGTCCACTAACGGATTAGCCCCAATCTATTGTAGAATTACAGTAAACAGCACTCCTAAAAAGTTTGCCACAGGTTTATATGTACAGGCTAATAATTGGGATACTGTAAAACAAAAAGCCAAAGGCAGAAACGAAGAAGTACAATTCATTAATTTCAAACTGGATTGCCTAACCAAACAAATCAAAGACTGTGAACGTAAATTAATTGATACGTTAGGGACATTTAGTATTGAAGACCTCTATTTCCAACTTAAAGGCGGGGCAGAATTAACAGGTGATACTTTTCTAAAATTAATGAAAGACCGCCTTGATGTGATGGGCAAACTTGTAGGAACAGAATATTCCAAAGATACATACAGAAAATTCAAAGACGTATATAACCACACAATCAATTTTATTAAGAAGCAATACAATATGAGCGATATACCTTTGAAAAAACTGGATTATCAATTTATAGCTGCTTTTCAGCAATATCTTCTTACAGACCGCAAGCAAATACCCAATACCGTCAATAAAACACTGCAAAAGGTTATTGAAGTTGCAAAATATGCAGTAAAATGTGGTTACTTGGAAAAGAATCCTTTTAATGCGTATGAGCGATTGAAAGTTGGTACTAAGTCTATTACATTTCTAACTGATGAAGAAATTGAACAATTAGAAAATTATCATTTCACACAACACAGATTAGAGCAAGTAAAGGACTTATACCTGTTTTCCGTTTACACAGGTTTAGCTTACAGAGAAGCAGCCAATCTATGTAAAGCACATCTCATAAAAGGATTGGATAATGAAATATGGATAAACATGACACGTCAAAAGACAGGTAACAGTATGGAGATTCCCCTACTACCTCCTGCACAAAAAATTCTTTCTAAATATATAACAGGTAACGAACCTATTAATAAACCATTATTACCTATGATTAGTAATCAACGTATGAACTCCTACCTGAAAGAAATTGCAGAAATATTAGGTATCAATAAACGGCTGACCACACATACAGCACGTAAAACATTCGCCAGTACAATACTGCTAAATAATGACGTTCCTATCGAAATTGTCAGTAAATTATTAGGACATTCCTCCATACGCGTAACAGAAGCAGCCTATGCACAGGTTATGAATAAAAATACCAGCAGACACATGAACCAACTAAAACAAAAACTTTATACAGAAGAAAACTAACCCAAAACCCTCTCACTTCTTTAATTGGAGTGAGGGGGTATTTTTTTAATTTTGCTCTACTAATACAAACACTCTTTTATTATGGCAGAACCCTATCTTTTTCCCGTTTCTATTCTCAAAGATATAGAACCTTGGCTGACAGAATACTTTGCATATCAACGCTTCCATATTCAACCAGAAATAGAACAGGCTTTTGAAGCTAAATATCATAGAGTAGAAGATTTTCTAAAGGTCAATAATGAACACATAAACCATATTCCACATATACATTTAGCTGAATGTGACAATCAATTTTTGGATAAGTTAGAAGCCATCATAAATAAATACTCTCCCTTTGAAAACGAGGAAAAGATATATTGTTGCTTATGGATTGCAAGTGTATTATACAGGAAATACGACAACTTTGGCAAAGACCATTCTAATTTTGATATTGACTATTTAGAGCAAAGGGATATGTTCGACCAATATTCTAAACATATCCGTCCTGAAATGCTTAAACTCCTTACCTTTCTAAAAGGGCATATCACAACTACCAATAAACAAACAGGATTCCAAACACCTCTACCAATCAGAATTGAAGCAGGAGCAGAAAGAATAGAGATAGATAATACCGCAGGTTGGTTTGTGGGTGCTTTGGAAGAATATTTGCATACCTTTTTAGGAGTAGAAAACAAAGAAGAAGCAGAGGAAGAACTAAAAACGGTCTATTCCTCCAAAGGCAGAAAATTGGATGCTGCATTTGCCCTGATGATGATGGGCACATATCACCTTTTAACTACTCATTCCAACATAAAACCTAAAAGTAACATCATACGCCTAACGCTTGACTTTCTTGAACTCTTAGACCTTGCATCAGAGAATGATGATGAAAATAACCTGAATGCCAAAATAGCCTGTCTGGAAAAACGGAACTATACCCCTAAATGGGACATGAAACCACAGGACATATACAGGACCTCACCTAACAACCATACAAACGAAACTATTAATTTCAGACTTTGGTAATCTTTTCTCCCTGTCATACGGCAGGGAATTTTTATATCTAAATACCACCTAAGTGTATTCATATTCAACTATCTAAAGAATACACTATCCTTTTACTCCCATTCTTTATAACCCTCCTACATTGATTTTCCCAACTTCGCTTTCGCAATCAAAACAGAGCTGAAAACTCCTAAAGAATAGCCTGTCAATTAGCACTTATTCTTTATAACACAGCTTTTCAGATTTGAGTTGATTTGCAATACAAAACAAGAGTTCTGATAATACCTAAAGAATAAACCACGAAACGGCATTCATTCTTTATAACACAGGCCTTAACAGAGAAGTAGTTTTGTATCACAATCAACAATTGACGGTGGCCACCTCATTTACGATTGTTTGAATAAATGAAGTATTAATTTTTAAAAACCAAACATTATGGAAAATTCAGTATCAGTAAATGAAACAGCAGTAATGAACTCAATTAAAAATGGTATGAAAAATTTACTATTTATCGAAGGTAACCGCAGTGAGATTGATAAAGCCAATGTGGTAGAATCCTACAACAAGATTAAAGCTATGGGCTTTATTCCTACTATGCCTGTTGAATTTCTCCCAATAGAACAGGCACAAAATAAATTGGGTGGCAGGCGTCTGTTAAAACCTGTACTGAAAAGAGAAAAAGGGGAAGGTATTCCTACTATCAGTAATTTCAAAATCGAAATGGAAACAGTTCCAGAAAGTGAATACCACCTATACGATGGGGTATGTGTCGATGGGCAACACAGGACAGTAGCCCTTATGTTCCCTGACATGGAAGCAGAACCCAGCTATATAGAGGTGGAAATTCCAGAAGGCATGGACGTGCTACAATACATTGCCCTGCGAAACAATGGCAAGCCGTGGAAAAATGATGATTTTTACAATTCCAAAATCCCAACCAATGATGAGCACACAGACCATATCCTGAGTAAGAGGGAAGAAAAGTTCATTACGGCATTCCTGATGAATGTTTACACCTTTGGTACTTCCAGTTTAACACCTAAGCAGATGAAAGCACTGCAACAGGGCTATAAGACAATGGATGACTTTAAAAGGATTCAGCTATCTAAGGCAACTGAAACGATTGGTGATGCCATTTGCCAAATCTGCAAAGAACACCCATTCCTGACAACTGACAAACTAAACGGCAGATTGGGGGCAGGATTGAAAGCCTTCTATAAAAACCATGATTCTGATTTATCTAAGGTTGAACAGGTGCTGAATGCTATAAATAAAACCAATTGGGAGAAATACTTTATTGCCGCTAAAGGTCACAGCATGGAAGCGAAAGCCTATGAGGAAGCATTTAATTCAGTTCTGGCTGACCTGAAACAATAATTCCAACTTAAAAGAATACTTTGGTTTTGCTCTGATGTGCACTATGGGTAAAGCCAAAGTCCTAAAAACAGGATTGGAGATATGCTTTATTTCCAAAACGGGACACCCTGACATCAAAAAAACAGTGTTCAGATACAGTTTAGTGACGATTTTCTCAGGTGATATATTTTACTTCCTCCACCTGATATATTACTGAGCTATATACTAATAACTAAAACTAATAACTAATATCCGGTTTCAGGGAAACTGATTTGAAAATGGAATTTATATCAAGCAGAAAATTATGGACGAAAATAAATTATCGTACAGGAGAATACGAAATGATGTGCATATTCGCCTGAACAATAAAGAGGCAGCCACATTTTTGGCACTCATGTTTTATTCTGACTTTAATACAGGAGAATCACATGTAATTCATAAGACACTTAGGGATAAAACAGGTATTCCTGAATCAACTTTGAAAAAGTATTTGAAAGAACTGGCAGAAAAAGGATTTACCACCCCCAACAGCTATTTTAGTGGTAAGACACCACAAGGTAAGCCCAGACGTTTAACTGACTATTCTACGCAGATTCCAGATACCTGTTATATTATGGCAGACCGTAAGTTATTAGATGTTCAGATAGGTGATTTACCACTAAAAGAACAGTCATTTATTAAGGGCTTTATTCTGATGCTGAAATGTGTTTGCCTGAATTTTACTGATACTACTTTGTACAGTTACAGGGACATGGAGAAACAAATGAATCTCTCTTATGCTACTATTGCAGGACTAATGAAGCAATGCCAGGAATATGGTTTAGTTACTCCAAATGAAAAAGGAAAAGGATATACTATTAGGAAGGGATTATTTTACAATGGTTATCCACCAATAGAAATGCCACAAAATGAATGGGATAAGCTAAAAGAAGCATATACAGCCATTTATGAGTTTTGTAAAAGTAAGAGAATAATTTGCCCTCCTTATGACCATAGGCTAATAGGTAGGATATTAGGTGTATCAGGTTGCGCAGAAGGTATAAAAGAAAGATTGGAAAAGAGAACAGACCAGTTACCTGATAACATTAGCAGTCTGAATTACTTTGTCAGAATTATTGATGGCAAGGTATTAGAACCAGAACCTGAGAAGCCTAAAACAGTAATTTATTTAGATTAGGATGTGCTTTTACTCCTTGTTTTCAGAGAGTCCACCTGACGGTGTACTCTCCATTAGTCACTATTTCGACATTTGCACCTCTTACAGAGGCTGAATGTTTTGTAAGAAAAGTGCTATTTTTCCACCTAAAGGTTTAGCTATTAAACGACAAAAGCCGTACTCCCAACTAAAAAGGAATACGGCTTTCTTCATTTACAACAATCTTACTTGCTTCGCTTTACTAACTTCTTTTTAGGCTGTTTAATCTGAGGTGGATTTTCAGACAGCCAAATTTCTGGCTTAAATATTTCAGGATAGAGCTTACACAAGGTTTCCATTCCAATATGACGGTAAAAGTCAACCGTATGTATTTCCCTGTGATGTTCCAGTCCAAACCAACCAGAAGCAATAACTCCTTTATCATTATTGTTCATTGCGCAATGATTGTGAAAGTGGGATTTGAAAAACTATTTATCTTCGCATAATTATGATGCAAAGGTACTAAAGGCAAACCCCACAAACTAAAGAACATAGCGCACAGTTGAAACAGGATTACCAACTCAAAATTACACTTCATTTTTTATTGGCATCCTTAGCAGAACAGGAAAATAATGACCAGAATACAGTCTTAACTTGTAAAAGGATTGGTGGTGGAGAAAATCTAGAATTTATGTCTTATATACCTTTTTCAAAATTTATCACCAGACTAAGTTTAGGGAGCAAAAATTATAGTTATAAGTTAAAATCATATATATTTGAAAAAAATAATAAACCTTATGAAAAAAACAATCTTCATATCGTCAACTTATAAAGATTTAGTCAAAGAACGAAAAGCTGTATGGGAATTGCTAAAAAGATATGATGTTAATATTGTTGGAATGGAAGAATTTGGAGCTCGTAAAGATTCTCCATTAACAACCTGCCTAAAAGAGGTTGAACAATCGAATATATACATTGGTATTATTGCCAATCGTTGGGGAAGTATAGAGGAAGAAAGCGGAAAATCTTACACTCAATTAGAGTATGAAAAAGCCATAGAAAAAGATAAGGAAATTTTAATATATCTAATTGATGAGACTGCTTCAGTTCAGATTGATAATATCGATTTTGGAGAAAAGCATGAATCTTTAGAATTATTTAAGAAAGAATTACAAAAAAATCATACTATTGACCGCTTTATAAATGCAACAGATTTAGTCGAAAAATTAGAAAGGAAAATCGATTCTTTGATTGGTCAATATAAATATCCATCAAATTCGGCAGAGTTTAAAGATAAAATGGAAGAATCAAAATATTACTTTGAGCGTTTTCAATTAACACCTAAATTGTATGTAAATAAGGAGGTCATTCTAAAAATAAAAAAAGACGGACGTTTATTTCCTTTATCCAAGATTTGTTGTGATACTTTCAAATTCACATATGGTGCTACAGTTGCCGTAAAAATCAAAATTTTAGAACCTTTAATTGCTGATACTATTACCAATACACTGGTTATCGAAAGTAATAATCAGGATTTTATGCGGACTATAGAAAACGACAAAGAATATACCATATTATCTCAACTTTTATTCACTGATAATAATGTAAAAAATGAAGAAGCCTATTTTAAAGATACTGTTTTTTCATGCATATCAATAAGAGATATTAAGACTGATACAGTCTGGAAATCAGGTGAAGGGAAAGCTATTTTATTACTGAAAGAATTAATTACTGAATAATCAAACTTATTCTTTAGACATAAACCTTTACAAGCCAATAGACTATACATATATGAACTTTAGAGAGTGAGACAAAATTATATGGACTCTCTTTATGTACTACAAAATGAAAATGTCTCACTGCAATAGATTAACTTTAGAAATAACTTGGCTTTAATTTTCAGCCTCTCATTTATGCCAACTCAAAAAACAGGGGTATATACTTACTTCTTTTAGCTGTCCACTTTTTTCACAGGTTATGTATTATATAAATAAAAAATGGACACCTGAATTTTAGGAGTGGAAATATATTTATGCTATTAAAAACAGGCAGCACTAAATGCTTGACGAATAGAGTCAAGTTTAGATGCGAAAGAAGTATCACGCCTTGCCGTTTCAAGATTATAGCGACTTTGCATATTATTCCAGATAGTAGCATCAATACCTAATGCTGCTTCAAGAAGTAAAGACATATCAGCAGATATTGGGCGTTTACCGTTTAGTATTTCATTCAGCATTGTATAAGAAACACCTATCAATGAAGAAAATTTCTTTTGGCTGATTCCCCTTGCCTGTAATTCGTCTTTTAATACCTCGCCTGGGTGGGTTGGCATATATGGTCTTAAGTCGTTGTTCATAATCGTTTATTTATAATGATTAGACAATTCAAGTATATTGCAAATGGTCAGAACAGGCTCTTTATCTTCTATCTTGTTTACTGTAAACTCAATGCGGTACTGTGAGTTTACCCTGATAGATGATATTCCTTTTTTATCTCCACTTAGGACTTCATAGTTTAAAGAACGAAATGGAAATATATCCTCTATTCGATTAGCAGATATAAGAATGTCTATACATTTTTTATACTTAGTGACAACGTTAGGCTGAAACCTGTATTTTTTACTTTTACATTGCCCTGTTTTGTATAGCTCACTTAAATACTCCTGTTCAAACTCTACAATCATATTGTATTATTTTACTCCACAAAGATAGGAAATTATATCGATAAATTCACTCAATTAGTGAATTTTATTTTGGTGGAAAAACTTGAAAAATTGGCTTATATATACACTTTAGAGAAAAATTCACCAACTTAAATATAGCAGACACATATATACCTTAGCTGAAAAAATACCCCTCCCCATGACAATATAAAGGTCAAATTGAAATATAGTGTTTATTTCAAGCAGTAAAGTAGTGTAACCATTTACACCCCTACCCAATAGCTGCATAAAAACGAAATGTTTAACACTTTATTTTACCCCACAACTATGAACAGAAAAGAGTATTTAATAGCACAAGGAAATGTACAGAAAGACGTTAGCGCACTCGCTGAAACATTGAAAACCCAACTTGCAGTATTCCCAGAAGCTATAAAAGTTGGTGAAGAACTAAAGGTCATTGGCTTTAAAGGGGAAACCTTGAACGACCTTTACCTGATTTGTACCAGAGGAGAAGATGAAGAAGTTTACGAACTCAAATACACCATACTCACCAGAAAATCACAAGATGGCTTAACCACTCCAAGCGAAATCCCTTGCAATGAAACGGTACAGGAGAAGTACAAGGACAAACTGCAATTCATTTACTCCATTGCAAAGAATATGTTTGTTCCTGCACTCGTTGAATTGTTATTGGATAAGACCATAGTATTAGCAGGAGAAAAAGAAGTTCCTGCTACTTTTCATGGAGTGGCAACCAAGACCAAGATTAAAAAGTTTGCTCTGATTATGGAATGACGTATAGGGGGGACAAAACTGTTATATTGAGCAGTGAAGTCGGCAAGGGGGAGCTTTACAGCTCTCTCTTGTTTTATATTATGGTTGAATTAGCACAGGAACAAACACCCTATATTTTGTCAGACTTGCCAATTCAAAAAATAACTTCTATCTGGCATTAGTAAGGGTATTTACAAATAGAATGTATGAGTAAATATCCAGATTAGAAGTTATAACCAATTCAATTTATTTACTCCATTATATACCTGAAATACCCACATTCAGGACTAAAGATATGGCTTATATACTTACAGGCATGTTGTGGGTGCATTGATACTCTATATAGGGGTATTGTGCGTTGAGAGAGGGTGTAATGCTCTCTCTCATTTTTTATAAGATGCCAATTAAGGAAAGGTATGCCAATATATTTTACAAAAGGTTGGGAGGGCTGAATGGTTCTCCCTTCTTTATCAAAGTACAACCATTCAATTTATCACAAATATGAAATCATTCAGACCAAACGAGGTAAAACTCATTTATCCAACAGTTAAACAAGCAGAGCAGGTAAGGTTAGTCAGTCCTTATGAAGCCTTTGAATTTGCTTTGCAGTTCTACGATGAAGATACGATACAGCACCATATTACGACTAAGGTCATATTACTAAGTGGCAATAGTACGGTATTAGGTGTAATGACCGTTAGTGAATCGGCACACACTTATGACATAGTGGAAACCAAGTTTATATTGCAGGCTGCCATACTTGCCAATGCCAAAAGCATTATTGTAGTGTCTAATTCTCCAAGTGGTGACTTAGAACCTAATGATGCAGAAAAGGATTTGAAGAACCAAATTAAGTTGGCAGCTTACCTATTCGATATTGAATTAGCTGATTACTTACTCATTAACAATGAGGACTATTACAGCTTTGCAGACAACAAAGTATTATAACTCATTAATAACTCACAACATGGAAACACTTAGATTATTATCAACAACACAACAGGTCGATCCTGCCTTATTTGGTGAAGAATATTCTGATTACATTGATGTAACAGAAGAAAGTCCGTTTAAGGATTACACAACCCTATTCCCAAAACCAAAGGGATTACACTTTATCAATGCCAATACAACAGAGGTAGATATACAGCACCTAAAGAATGATTGTATTGTGCCTGTATTCAGCAAGGATAATGAACTGACCGTATCGCATCCTGTATTTATTGAAACGGTGTATAAGGCAGCACAGGAGTTTTTCAGGAATGAACAGATTGATACACCTGAAATCATAGTTAGCCATATTATCAAAGGCAGGATTCCAGAAGCCATACATAAGCCCGTTAATCAGTTATTGGAAACGGACAAAACGATTTACTATGAACGGATGGCGTTTGCTTTTGAGATTCCTACTATTTACTCTGATATTGCAGGGAACAGGCTGAATTTATGTATTACAGGTGTCAGGGCTTATAACCATGAAAACCTGATGAGCAAAAAGGGTACAGAACATTTTAGTGTGGCTATTGGCTTTAGGAATCAGGTATGTTGTAACTTATGTACTTTTACAGACGGTTATCAGTCTGACCTTAGAGCCATGAATCATTATGACCTGTTTAGGGGAGTAATGGACTTGTTTAGCAAATACGATGCAAACAAGCATTTACGCTTTATGCAGGAGTTTCAGAAGTACAGCCTGACAGAACACCAATTTGCACAGTTCTTAGGGAAGAGCCGTATGTATCAATGCCTGCCTTCCAAAGAAAAGCGTATGTTGCCTAACATGGAAATGACGGACAGCCAGATTAACACGATAGCAAGGAATTACTATATAGATGAAAACTTTGCTAAAGAGGGAAACAGTATCAGTATGTGGAGAGTTTACAACTTATTGACAGGAGCAAATAAGAGTTCTTATATTGATAACTTCTTAGATAGGTCGTTGAACGCTACACAACTTACAGAGGGATTAAGCAGAGCCGTACAAGGAGATTCAGAGTATAGATGGTTCATTGATTAAACTTGCTTATTTTTGTCTTACAACCAACCCACAGAACGTTTGTAGATGCCGAAAATTAACTATATTTGTGATGTTATGTAAGGAGAAATCCAACCATGACAGACATATTAGTTTTATAGAAGCGTTTTAGTTTTTATCCTTGTCTTAGAAATCGCCAATTTCAAAAACTGAAAGGATAAACGATACAAACGTTCGCTTGCCATATATATTACTCAAATATATAAGGTTAAGCGTGGGTTGGTTGTTTATTTTCAGTTGGGTGTTTGGCGATACCTTAAGACAGATAAACTAAGCAGTTCCCACGCTTTCTTTATTTTATAAACTTGCCTTTCTGGGAATCTGGGGTGCTAAATCTATTTTCTTATGAATCATCTTAACGAAAGAAGTTTGCAGATGATAAATACCATCTACAACAATTTCTCATCGCATCCTACATTTAGTAAGTATCAAATTGAAACAGTCAATGACTTTAGAAATGGAATTGTTAATCTTGATATTTCTCTAAATGGGAACTTACGAAACAAGTTTATGTTTTGTCCTGATTTGAATGGTAATATTGGCTCTGTTGCAATATATGGAGCTGAATTGGAAGGACATTTAAGAAGTATCAAATCATCAATGAAATTCTGTGGACTTAATGTTAAAGAAGTAAGTATTGACAGAGAAGGATATAGCCCTTATGTTGATGTGATTTTAGAGAAATATTGACGAATTATTTAAATAAATAGAAAGACCATGAAACAGATATTTATTTTATTAATGGTAGCTATGTATGCTACAATGTTTACAGCGTGTTCAAAAGATAATGAAACTCCTTCTCCACTTAATTCTGATAAAGAAGTTTTAACAATAGTGGTTGAGGACGAAACTTTTAGCTTTCAGATAGAATCACCTCAATTAGGGATTATTCATGTTAACTGGGGAGATGGAAAGCAAAATGAATATAAGGGAGAGAAAGATGATGATATGTATTATATTGAAAAAAACATACTTATGCACAAAAGGGGGAATACACTGTTACAATCAAGAACATCGACAATATAGAAATGGATATGTTCTATTATGATTGTACTGTTACTTTGATAGATGCAACTAAATGTCCTACAACCTTAGTCGGATTTAGTGACGAAGAGGCTAATAAGGATGGTAGTAAGTTAAATTTCAATGCTAATGGATGTATTGGTTTGAAAAGTATTTCATTAGATGTCCCTATAAACTCAATAAATCTAAGTGGATGTACTTCAATAGCAGAATTACAATTTTATTCTGCTTGTTCATTGACAACTTTGGATGTCAGTACATGTACAGCGTTAACTGTTTTGGAGTGTAGTGGTAATAAATTAACTACTTTAGATATTAGTAAATGCATAGTATTGGAAGAGTTACATTGCTCTAATAATCAATTTTCAGAAACAGCAATGAATAATATATATAATGCTTTGCCGAATTGGACTGGGAAAGAAGCAGGTTATATCTCAATTAGTGCACCCTATGGCAATTATAGTATCGCAGAGAATAAAAATTGGAGAGTAGTAAAATAAATTATTACCAATTTTACTATTCTTGATACTTAGATATTGAGAGTAATAATGTAGAAAAGAGTCAGCAGGTTTACGCTTGCTGGCTTTCTTTTTATGGTGGTGAGAAAATAGAGTAATTCCAGTTATATATACCTTTTACAAAATAGTACACTAACTTAGAATCATCAATGAAGAATATTAGTATCTTTGGGAAGATAGCGCACATTAATAAATGCAGTGAGTAATTAATTTTATAGGATGAATAAGGTAGATATAAAACTGATAAATGCCTTTTTAGAACGTGATAGGCAAAATATAAAGGCTGATTTAGAAAGCTACAAAGACCTCTACTGCGCAGCTACATCATACAACAGTTCTAATATTAAACATGGTCATCAAAGACGAATTAATCCTAATATTTTAAAAGAGTTTGCACAAAAAGTTTTGGAGAAAGAAACAGAACTAGAAAATGCAAAGTCATTTGATGACATATATACAATAATTAAATCTTGTAAAATATACAAAATAGGGCGTTTAGCTATATATGATACTGCCATACGAATAGCCTATCTAAAAGGATTAGAACCCACTGAAGTATATTTGCAACAAGGGGCTAGTTGGGGGGCACATAAATTATGTATTCATGGAAAGTCTGTCAACAGAGATAAATTTGATGATTTAGGATTGAAAGATTTTAAAATACATGAAATAGAATGTTTTCTATGTATATACCATAAATGCTTTGATTGCCTTTATATAGATTCATGTCCTTATATTGTAACACCTACTTTATTCCCAACTAAAAAAGGGATATGTAAGAGATAAAACACCCAAAGTAATACAAAGGCCTGTTTTGTCAGACTTAAGTCCTATTCTTTATTCTAATCGAATTTTTACATTCTTTATTGGTGGTTATTATTTTTATATTCAACAACTTACAAAGAATGACTATTTTTGGGCTTTGCAAAATATTCACTTATACATCTAATCTTATACATCTGAACATTGTGAATTTGAAGTATTCTAACACAACGATTAACCGTCTGGATTGGAATGATATGTTCAGTCTGGTATGAAATTTCAGTTATATATACCTTTTACCAAATTTTCCACCAACTCAAAGTATATGAGTATAAGAGTATATAAAGTCAGTATTTTATTACTCCATTACGATAGACAAGAAGTATAAACTTTAAATGTAATTGCCTATGAAGAATAACCATTAAAGAATAAAAAACAAAGAGAGTTCAATAATATATTATAAAATTTGGTGCACTTTTAGGTGTCCTGTTATAAAGAAAATTGGTGCACTTTTGAAGGTGCACCAAAATATAGAAACATTTCATTTTACTTATTGTTAATCGGAGACGAGACATCCCGCCAGTGGTTCCCACCTTATTCCGGTCGGCATACGGGGTGCAGTCAATTTAAGGTTAGTCTTAGCCCACCTTTGGCGAAAGGCGAAAATTTAAGAGGATAAGCGATGGCTTGGGTGTCACTTTCCGGACCATCGTCGAAAACCAATAAGCGACTAAGCATGTAGAAAGCATATGGATTCCGTGTTTGGACCAGGGTTCGATTCCCTGCTGCTCCACAACAAACGCTGATTATCAGTATTTTACAAAAACAACACCCAATTTTACACCCGGATTTGTAAAATTGGGTGTTTTTTAATTAATACCTAATTTGAAAGTTGTATATTATTCTTAATGAAAAAAATTAAACTAAATCTTTATCTTTAACTTTTGTCCCGGACGAATGTCTTTGACCTGATTTTCAGAGATTCCGTTCCAGCGCATAATATCCTTATTCGATACTCCCGGATATTTCTTGGCGATAGACCAAAGGTTTTCTCCTTTCCGGACGGTATACAATACAAACTCACCATCGATCGTTTCGACTTTCGGGGCTGAGGCTACGTTATCTTCCTTACCGGTATAAGCAGCCTTATTCTTGTATTGATTGGCTTTTTTCTCAGGTACATACACCACCAATTTTTGCCCCGGCCGGATCGTCATCCGTTTATTGAGGTTGTTCCAGTATTTCAGGTCGGCCAAGCGGACATTGAATTTCATAGCAATAGCTCCGGGTACATCACCACTTTTCACAGTATATACCAAACGGGCCCGTCCGTCCTGTCCCAAAGCCTGTGCATGCACTTTAATCCGGTTTTTAGGATCGGCGGTCCGATCGTTATCGTTGAAATATTTACTGCGGTTACAAGCAAAAATAGAATCCTGATTATCGATAAAACTACCGATATGGTTATAAGGCATCTTCAAAGCGTACGATTTTCCAAAACCGGCAGGAATAACGTCGGCCCGGTACTGAGGGTTCAAATCACGCAATTCTTCAACAGAAAAATCCAGCTTGGCCGCAATTTGCTCGAAATGCAAAGCATCGTTCACCATAATACTGTCACACATCGGCGGCAAGGTTGATTCTATCGGGAAAATGCCATGTTCTTTATAATAAGCGAATACATAATTCGCAGCGATAAAAGCGGGCACATATCCCCGGGTCTCTCTAGGCAGATGATAGTATATATCCCAATAATTCTTTTTTCCTCCGGAACGACGAATCGCTTTATTGACATTCCCCGGCCCACAGTTATAAGCAGCTATCACCAGAATCCAGTCTTCATAAATAGCATACAGATCGTTCAGATAGCGAACTGCCGCCTGAGTTGCTTTTACCGGATCACGGCGTTCGTCGACATAGGAATTGATTTCAAGCTTATACATTTTCCCTGTGCCGTACATGAATTGCCACAATCCACAGGCCCCCGCCCTGGATAAAGCTTTCGGATTTAAAGCACTCTCGATTACAGGCAAATATTTCAGTTCCAAAGGCATACACTCTGCATCCAACGCTTCTTCGAAAATGGGGAAATAATATTCACTCCGTCCTAACATATTGGCTACCTGCAACCGTTTTTTCACCGTATACAGTTCGATGTACGTACGGACAATATCGTTGAACGACAATGGAACGGCAGATTGTAAAGAATCCAAACGCAACAGATAAACCGAATCGTTACAGGGAACAATATTTTTACAACTCTCTGCTATACAAAGCGAATCGACATAATAAGTACTATCCCGTTTCCCTGTATACCAGCTCGTATAATAATAATCCAATTTCTCCAGAAAAGATTCCGGAATAGAATCCGTTATAATCTGATTTTCAATTACAGTATCTTGCTCTACCGAAGCAACACTATCTTTAGACACCACATTCACCCCGCATACAGCATGATATAGCAGACAGGATACAGCAAAAAACAAAAAACGTATCATCTCGCGTTAAAAATTAAAAGTTAAAGTCAAACCGATACTTCCTCCGCTAACAGGACTATAGGAAGAAGTAGGTTGTAAATTAAAACTCAGATTATCATCTATCTCAAAATCATAAAAATGCGCATACACCGTGGCATCGATAATATTAATGGCATAAATAGCGGCCATCACAATATAGCACAAATCCCGGTTCCGCTTAAAAGAAGTTTTCCGGTTACTCAACGTATTTTTAAACCAGGTTTGTCCCTGGGATGTTTGCAAATAAGGATCGGTCTCCACATCGAAAGCTTTGGGAATTTTATCCCACGCGGGATTTTGCGGATAAGGCGTATCCGGATCTTTGGCTTTCGCATCCAGATACTGCACCCATTCGACATAAGCATCCCGATACTCCTTGAAACGCTTCTGGTTCCAGGCAATACCATAAATATCGGCAGCCATACCCCCGTACAGGATAGGCACTTTCCACCATTGTCCGTTGTATATCTGTCCCGATCCGGGAAGAAGCATAGCCATAATCGTGGCTTTATGAGGAGAATGAGGTTTCCTGACGATCTTCTCAAAAGCTTTAAGCGTATCGTCGGCAGTTACTAGCTGAGTCACCGAATCTTGCGATAAACTCAATGCTTTCACACTAAGTCCTGCCAGAATGGCTACTATCAAACAAACAATTTTTCTCATTCAATCTTATCCAACAACTCGATGATCTTTTCCAGTTCTGCATCAGACTTAAAGCCTATAATAATTTTTCCTTTCCCGCTTTCATTGCGTTTCAGTTCCACCTTGGTATCGAAACGCCGTGACAGATGTTTTTGCAACTCGATATAATCTCCGATCTCGTTACTCTTCTTCGGTTTATCTTCAACGACCGGAGCCTCTGCAGGTTCTTCCACCTGAGGATGTACCAATTCCCGGACGATCTCTTCCACTTTCCGCACCGAGAAATCATACTCCAGAATCTGTTCGAAGATCATCAGCTGGGTATCCGGGTCCTCTACTCCCAATATCGCCCGCGCATGTCCCATGGAAATTTTTTTATCCCGGACAGCCAATTGAATCTGAGCAGGCAATTTCAATAAACGAAGATAATTGGCAATAGTAGCTCTTTTTTTCCCGACTCTCTCACTCAAGCCATCCTGAGTGAGATTGCATTCATCTATCAAACGCTGGTAACTGATGGCAACCTCGATCGCATTCAGATCTTCACGCTGAATATTCTCGATCAAAGCTAATTCCAGCAGACTATCGTCTTCTGTTTTACGAATATAAGCCGGAATAGTCGACAACCCGGCTAATTTGGAAGCCCGGAATCTTCTTTCTCCGGCAATAATCTCATATTTCCCTTCTTCGACAGCCCTCACGGTAATGGGTTGTACAATTCCTATCGCTTTAATAGAGGCAGCCAACTCACTCAGAGCCTCCTCGTCAAACTCCGTTCTCGGCTGAAAAGGATTGGGACGGATATCGGCAAGATTCAACTCTTGTATGGCCGATACGACAATCTCTCTGGTCACCGGTTCTTCAGCCGCATCAGCAATCAGGGCTCCCAACCCCCGTCCTAATACATTTTTTTTTGCCATAACTCTATTTCATTTTGATTATAAATTTACGATTCGATATAAAAAGGGATACGATCGTAAATCGAAAATCTTCCTTCTGTATTTATTTTAATGTAGATCTACTTTTATTCCAAATTTCTTTTAATCAACTCTTGTGCCAACAACATATAGTCTTCAGATCCACGGCTATTTGCATCGTAGAGGATAGCAGGCTGTCCGAATCCGGGAGCTTCTGCCAGTTTCGTATTCCGGTTGATCAATGTCTTGAACACCATATCCTGAAAATTCTTTCTCACCTCTTCAACCACCTGATTCGACAACCTCAACCGGGCATCGTACATCGTCAACACAAATCCCTCGATCTCCAGATCGGTATTCAACCGTTTCTGAATCAGTTTTATCGTACTCAACAATTTTCCAAGTCCTTCCAAAGCAAAATACTCACATTGCACCGGAATAATCACAGAGTCGGCAGCTGTCAGTGAATTTACGGTAATCAGTCCCAAAGAAGGTGAACAGTCGATCAGAATATAATCGTATTTATCCCTCACCGGTGCAAGCACTTTCTTCATGATATTTTCACGGTCCTCCAGATTCATCATATCTACTTCAGCTCCGACCAGGTTAATGTTAGAAGGTAATAAAGCTAAACGGTCGATCTCAGTCTTCAATGTTGCCTTTTCTGCTTCCAGTCCGTCGACCAGACATTCATAGATGGTCGAATCTCCTAATTTTTGCACGTCATATCCCAATCCAGACGAAGCATTTCCCTGTGGATCTGCATCTACCAACAAAATTTTTTGCTCCAAAACTGCCAGACTGGCAGCAAGATTCACTGAAGTTGTTGTTTTTCCGACACCACCTTTTTGATTTGCAATAGCAATGATCTTAGACATAAATTCCCATTTTATGATATTTGTCGTAAAAGTACAATTAAAAAAATTATCTCTTTGATTTTTGAATACCTTTTTAATAACAAAAACGGCTTTTTTACTAACAATTCATTTTTTCAAACTGACAGTCAGAGATATACAAACCGCCTCACTCTCCGGGATAAACTTATCCCGAAAAACAGAAATTATTGCTACTTTTACTCCCGCAAATAGTCGGTACCCTCAATCAGGTATATTTAATCGATAAATCGAGTATTTATGTTATCAGTCATTCAATTTCTACATCCGGTATTTCTATACGGATTACTGTTATTGGCTATACCTGTTCTATTACATTTGTTCAGTTTAAAGCGATATAAAAAAGTCTATTTCAGCAACTTCAACTTTCTGGAAGCTTTACAAAAGCAAAAGAAAAACAGTTCACGTTTAAAAAATTTAGTGTTGTTGTTTCTGCGTCTATTAGCTTTAAGCTGTATCGTCATCGCTTTTGCTACCCCCTATCTCAACCCGGAAGGAAAAGCTTTACCCGCAACGACCACTCCCCGGATTTTTATCTACGCCGACAATTCTTTCTCGATGACCAATACAGGTTCGCAAGGAAGTCTTTTCGAAGAAGCGAAAAAATATCTTTTCGACATCGTCGATACCTATCCCGCCGGTAGCCGTTTCAGCTTGTTCACCAATGATAAAGTTCTTCCGGTCACATTGGATAAAGAAAAAATGCTCCAGGCTATCGGGAATCTTAAAATCAGCCCGGCCACTAAACCACTTTCTCAAGTCTATAAAGAAGTAAAAGAATCGGGAGAAAACCAGCCGGGTACGCTATTCCTGATTTCTGATTTCCAGAAAAAGAACTGTGATTTCCAACACATCACCACCGACTCAACCCTGGAATCCGTCTTTCTGATGATGAAACCTGAAAACCGAAGTAATCTCTATATCAAAGAAGTGAACTTCGGGCAAGCCTTCCATAAACAAAATCAATCCGAAACAGTATATATCACCCTGGTCAACACTTCAGACAGGGATTTTCACCATATTCCGCTCACCCTGACGATCAACGGAAAAAAGCGCAGCATCATCCAAACCGATCTCGAAGCCCATAGCGAAAAGAAGGTTGAAATCAGTTATCTGAACACAGCAGAAGACTTTTATAAGGGAACGGTAGAAATCTCCGATTTTCCGGTCCTTTTCGACAATACATTTTATTTTGCCTATCCGGTCAGTGAAAATACCGAAATTCTGTATTTATGGCAACAGGAGGAAAATCCCTATTTTGGAAAACTATTTTCGGATTCCAGCCATTTTAGTTTTACCTCCATTCCTGTCAACCAGGCAGTCCGGCAAAACCTTCCCCGCTACAGCCTGATTATCCTGGACGGTCTGACCGACAGCTCTACGGGTCTGGAAAGCATGTGGGAAGACTATCTGATGAACGGAGGCAATCTATTGGTTCTTCCGGCCTCTTCCTCTCCCGAAGTTCAGAATAAATTCTTACAAAAAATACAAGCTCCCCGCTACGACAAACGGGATACCAATACCGTAATCGCTCATATCGAAACCCAGGCAGCCTTATTCCGGGATGCATTCGAACAACCGGATATTAAAACAATACTCCCTCAAATCCGTCAGTATTACCGGCTTATTTTACCCGCCCATACCGAAATCTTATTATCGGATAAACACTCGGCACCTCTATTGGTATCCCGGCATTACGGCAAAGGAAATCTTTACCTTTCTGCTTTCAACTTTCTGCCCACCGACAGTGATCTGGTATTTCATCCTTTGTTCGTACCACTTTTGGTCAACATGGCTTTTCAGGTCAATACCGGTCTTCATACCTCCTACTTTCTGAATACCACCGCTCCCGTACTTCTGAATACCCGAACGATCCAGACCAACCAACCCCTGCAAATCCGGAACGAAAACCACACCTTTGAATTTATCCCTGAGGTGCGGAAAAATTTCAGTGGCGACCTGCAACTCACCAACGCAACGACCATACAAGAAGCAGGATTATTCGAAGTATACCAGGAAGACCGTCTGGTCGATGTACTGGCCTGGAACTACGACCGTACCGAATCACAAATGGAATTTTGTAAGGAACAGGAACTAAGCCAATATTTTCCCCGAAGCAAGGTGCCAGATATTAAAACAACCTGCTTCGATCACAATAGCGAATTAGTAAAAGAGATTGTTTTACAAGATAATAACAAATACCTCACCGGCTGGTTTATCCTGATCGCTGTATCGGCTTTATTGCTGGAGCAACTGGTGTGGCGAAAAAAACTGAACTGATGAAGCCCGAAACCCATGCCACTCCGACGGCACAAGACATCATAGCCGAATTAAATGCCCTCGGTAATCCGGATAAAGCCGCACACCTTTCCCGTTTTTTCAAAACCGGGAAAGGTCAATACGGAGAAGGAGATCTTTTCCTGGGAATCACCGTTCCCGAACAAAGAAGCATAGCACTGAAATACCGTAAAGCAACACCTCCGGTCTTAGCCGAGTTGATCTCTTCTCCCTACCATGAAATCCGGCTAACCGGCTTGCTTATCCTGGTAGACCAATTTACTAAAAACAAAGACGAAGCTTTCCGGCAAACCTGCGTCGATTTCTACCTTTCACAAACCCGAAACATCAATAATTGGGATTTGGTAGACCTCACCTGCTACAAGCTTTTGGGAGTATGGTTGACAGATAAAGACCGCGGGATATTGTATGTTTTAGCCCACTCGTCCAATATGTGGGAACAGCGGATAGCTATAGTCAGCTGTATGCATTTTGTCCGGCAAGGAGATTTCCGGGACTGTCTGGCTATTTCGGACCTGCTTCTGAACCACCCCCACGATCTGATCCACAAAGCCGTCGGCTGGTTGCTCCGTGAAACCGGCAAAAAAGACCGTCAGGTATTGAAAGACTTTTTATCTTCCCGTTCCAGCCGGATGCCCCGCACCATGCTCCGCTATGCCATCGAGCACTTCCCGGAAGAAGAACGGAAAAAATACCTGAGTAGTCATTAATTTCTTATCTTTGTCCCGTATTACACATAAAATTATGATCAGTTATTTACAAGTAGATAATCTCAGCAAACGGTTCGGCGAGCAACTGTTATTCGAAAATATATCTTTCGGGATCGGTAAAGGACAAAAAGTAGCCTTGATCGCCAAAAACGGAATGGGTAAATCCACGCTTTTGCGGATTATTGCCGGAAAAGATACCTCGGAGAGCGGGACGGTAATTTTCAGAAACGACATCACAGTGGGTATCCTGGACCAGGATCCGGCTTTAGATCCCGAAAATTCTGTATTCGAAGAAGTATTCCACTCGGATTCTCCTGTGTTGAAGCTGATTAAAGCTTATGAAGAAGCAGTTGCGCACAACCATACCGAAGCTTTAGAAAAACTGATTCCCGAAATGGATATCCATTCGGCCTGGGATTACGACACAACGATCAAGCAAATCCTCTCGGAACTGAAAATCGATACTTATGACAAAAAAATCGGCCAGCTTTCGGGAGGACAGAAAAAAAGAGTCGGCCTGGCCAAAGTATTGATCAGTAATCCGGATTTCTTAATCCTGGACGAACCGACCAACCACCTGGACATCGAAATGACCGAATGGCTCGAGGAATACCTGGGTAAATCGAATGCCACCCTGTTGATGGTCACTCACGACCGGTATTTTCTGGACCGGGTATGCAATCAGATTATCGAAATCGACGAATTCGGTCTGTTTTCTTATTCGGGTAACTATGCTTACTACCTGGAAAAAAGAGAGGAACGGATCGAAAACCGCAATGCCGCCATCGACAAGGCCCGTAACCTGTTACGTACCGAACAGGAATGGATGCGCCGGATGCCTCAGGCCCGTAGTCATAAAGCACAATACCGGATAGACAACTTTTACAAACTCAAAGAAACAGCCTCTCAGAATACGACAGAGAAAAAATTGGAACTGGACATCCAGGGTAAACGACTGGGTAAAAAAATCCTGGAACTCGACCATGTATCTAAAAGCTTCGACGGGCATTGTATACTCCGCGATTTCTCTTATAAATTCGTCAGGGGAGAAAAAATCGGTATTGTCGGGAAAAACGGAGTGGGCAAATCTACGTTCCTGAATATTATTACCCAAAATCTGCAACCGGACAGCGGATCGATTTCGATCGGCGAAACCGTGGTTTACGGCTACTACAAACAATCCGGTATCGCTTTCAATGAAACGGACCGGGTGATCGATATCGTAAAAAACATTGCCGAACGCATCGATCTGGGCAACGGGCGAATTATGTCCGCTTCTCAATTCCTGGAATATTTCATGTTCACCGACAAACAGCAATATTCCCTGGTCGAAAAGTTGAGCGGAGGGGAAAGAAGAAGATTGTATTTGCTTACCGTATTGATGGGCAATCCGAATTTCCTGATCCTGGACGAGCCAACCAATGATCTGGATATCATCACGTTGAATGTACTGGAAGAGTATCTGAAAGGCTTCAAAGGTTGTCTGTTGATCGTATCCCACGACCGTTTTTTCACCGATAAAGTGGTCGACCGGATTTTTGCTTTCGAAGGGAACGGAATCGTTAAAGATTTCCCCGGTAATTATACCATTTATAAGAATAAAAAAGAAGAAGAAAAAGAACAACTGGAGAAAACTGAAAAAGAAAAGAAAAAAACAGAGCAGCCCCAATCCACTCCGAATAATTCTGTAGAGAAAAAACGCAAACTAAGCTTTAAAGAACGCCAGGAAATGCAACAGCTCGAAACAGACATGGAACAATTGAACACAGAGAAAACAATCATCGAAACCGCATTAAATTCCGGCAACCTGTCCCCCGAAGAACTAGTAGCGCAATCCAACCGTATTGCTGAAATAATCGCTATCTTAGACGAAAAAGAAATGAGATGGTTAGAGCTCAGTGAAATCTGATCATCCGGCTTATAGTTTTTTACCTTATTCATATTATGATCCAGGAAACGATTAAAAATTTTCTTCAACAACATCACATCTCCCGGGATGCAGGATTTATATTGGCCGTCAGCGGCGGAGCCGACTCCATATGCATGTTACATGCATTCAAATACCTGAATCTGAAGATGTTGGTTTTGCATTGCAATTTTTCGTTAAGGGGTAAAGAATCGGACATGGACGAACAATTTGTCAAACGTTTCTGTGATAGTTACGGCATCGCTCACAGCGTCAAAAAATTCGATACCCTGAAGTATGCCCGCGAAAACGGACTTAGTGTAGAAATGGCAGCCCGCGAACTCCGTTACACCTGGTTTCGGGAAATGAAAGAAAAGAAAAAGATGGATTACATTGTCGTCGCCCATCATGCCGACGATGTTGCCGAAACCGTTTTGATCAATCTCTGCCGGGGAACAGGTATAAAAGGGCTAACCGGTATAAAATCCATCAACGGAGACATCCTTCGTCCTCTGCTCCCATGTTCTCGGACAGATATACTGAAATACATAGAAGACCACCAATTGGGGTTTCGGACCGATTCCACCAATAATTCACTGGATTATGTGCGTAATAAAATACGCCACCAGATCATCCCGGTCCTCAAAGAAATCAATCCTTCGTTTCTGGATACCATGACCGAAAATTGCGAAACCCTGAAAGAAACAGAAGAAATCTTTCAATACGGCATTCATCGGTTTCAGGAAGAAATTCTGGATTGCGAGGAAGACGAATTATTGATTCATATTTCCAAAACGCTGGCCACACCCGCCCCTTATACTTTTTTATATGAAACCTTGAAACCTTTCGGTTTTAACAAAGTCCAGATCCGTGACATTCTGAATACGCATACAGCTATCCCCGGCAAACAATTCATCGCCGGCCATCATACCCTGGAAAGAGGCAGAATATTCTGGCGGCTTTACGACAACAGCAAATGCAGCCGGACAATCGTTTCAATTCCAACAACAGGTATTTATACGATCGGAAAACTAAAAGTCGAATTTACGCTCTTCCCCCGTACAGAAGAGTTTGTGATTCCACAGCAACCCGATATCGCTTGTCTGGATGCCGACAAACTCCAATTTCCCCTGCTTATCCGTAATTGGCAAGCCGGAGACTATTTTTGTCCGATCGGGATGAAAAAAAGCAAGAAAAAACTCAGTGATTTTTTCAGAGATCAAAAATTCAGCAGCAAGCAAAAACAGGAATGTTTATTATTGCTTTCGGATGAAAAAATAGCCTGGATTATCGGA
Organism: Odoribacter splanchnicus DSM 20712; assembly: GCF_000190535.1. Lineage (GTDB taxonomy): Bacteria > Bacteroidota > Bacteroidia > Bacteroidales > Marinifilaceae > Odoribacter > Odoribacter splanchnicus. The sequence goes on along the minus strand of NC_015160.1, from coordinate 57,377 downwards.
AATCGCCCGGACGACCGATTCAAAATCACCTCATTTACCAGTAATATATTACAAATCAGCATTTTATAACAAAATATAAAATTTGATCATAAAATAAAAAGAGGCTTCACAGCCTCTTTTTAAACACACTAACAATAAATTTACTACACTTATAAAGCAATATAATTTCTATATCTCGCGACAAAGATAGGTATTTAAAACGTTTGCACAAATTTTTTCAAAGAAAAAATCAAAAAAAACTTACATTTTTATTTTTTCTCCCTCCATTTTGTAATAATTCCTTGTCTACAAGCGAGATGTTCGAATAAGATTCAGCCGCTCTGAATAATCTTTCCTACTAATTTTTGGGATTCAAAATTTTATTATACATTTGCACACGTTAAAGTTTTTAGGTAATCCATCGAAACGACAGGTTTGTTTGTTCCATCAATTTTTAGGAACCTATTAAAACGAAGTGCATAAATAATAATTCTGAATCTTGGAAGCATGATTAGATAGCAACTTAAGATTATTATCATGAAAATGAAAAAAGTAATTATCGGTTTTATTTTCAGTTTATTTTTGCTGAGCCTTTTATCTTCATGCGCTATCGATCGTAAATGTCCGGCTTATAGTCGGCTGACAGATAGTGCTTTTTTTTATCCATCCTAACGCAAACGTTTGAGTAAATAAAAAACGGACTGTTTTACAGTCCGTGGAGCTCGTATTTTGATTTTTTTACACTAAATAAATAACCAATTTTAAACTAAAAGAAAAAAATGACAAAAATTAAAGTGGGTATCAATGGATTTGGCCGTATCGGCCGTTTGGTATTCCGCGCAGCAATGACCAGAAACGATATTGAAATCGTGGCAATCAACGATCCGAGCGAATTGGATTATTTGGTATATACACTGAAATACGACACCGTACACGGGCGTTTCAACGGAACGATCGAGATCAAAGACGGTGAATTGTATGTCAATGGACGCCACATTCTCGTAACTTCCAGCCGCGAACCGGAAGGTTTGAAGTGGGGAGAAGCCGGAGTAGATTATGTCGTCGAAGCAACAGGTCACTACCTTACCCGTGAAAAAGCGGAAGCTCACCTTCGTGCCGGTGCAAAACGTGTCGTTATGTCGGCACCCGCTAAAGACGATACACCTTTGTTCGTTATGGGGGTAAACCATCAAACTTACGACGGCAACGCAATCGTTTCCAGTGCTTCCTGTACAACCAATTGTCTGGCCCCATTGACCAAGGTCATCCATGAACATTTCGGTATCGTAGAAGGATTGATGACTACCGTACATGCTACGACAGCCAGTCAGCGTACGGTCGATGCTCACTCGAAAAAAGATTGGCGGTTAGGACGTGCCTCAGCCGGCAACATAATCCCTTCCACAACGGGAGCAGCAAAAGCTGTCGGCAAAATCATCCCTGAATTGAACGGCAAACTGACAGGTATGTCTTTCCGCATCCCGACATTGGATATATCTGTCGTAGATGTGACCTTCCGTTTAGCCCAAGAGACGACCTATGAGGAGATCAAAGCGGCAGTAAGAGAGGCCTCCGAAGGAGAACTGAAAGGAATTTTAGGTTATACAGAAGAAGAAGTCGTTTCTTCCGATTTCATAGGAGATGCCCGAACCTGTATATTCGATGCAAAAGCAGGGATCGCCCTTAATAATAAATTTGTAAAACTGATTGCCTGGTATGACAATGAGTGGGGATATTCCAATAAAATGTTAGACCTGATCGCACATATGGCCACTGTAAAAGAAATCCCCAAGGTAAAACATTTGACTTACTGCAATTAGTATTCCTTTCAAATCCTGATTAGCGCCACACTGATCGGCCCAGCTGAGATTCCTGTCCCCATTCATCGGTCAGAACCGAAAGTTCGCCAATCAGAGTTCACAACGAACTCGCTAATCAGGTATTCTGTCCCAACATTACACTTATTCGTAAATCCTTTCAGGATAATGCGTTTCCAACTGAAAATTGAAATCGTTTGAGTTGTTTTTTTCATTTTTTTTCGATATTTACTGAACCATATCAGGAATTTTTTCCGTACTTTTGAAAGGAAATGATAATTTTATAACACTTAAAAACAATAAAAATGGCAAAGATTAAAGTTGGTATCAACGGATTCGGTCGTATCGGCCGTTTGGTTTTCCGCGCAGCTATGACTCGTAACGATATCGAAATCGTAGGAATCAATGACCTGATCGATGTAGACTACATGGTATACATGCTGAAATATGACACGATGCATGGTCGTTTCAACGGAACTGCAGAAGCAAAAGACGGTAAATTGGTTGTCAATGGTCAGGCTATTCGTGTAACTGCTGAAAAAGATCCTGCAAACCTGAAATGGGATGAAGTAGGCGCTGAGTATGTGGTTGAATCAACCGGTCTTTTCCTGACAAAAGAAAAAGCTGAAGCTCACATCAAAGCCGGTGCAAAACGGGTAGTGATGTCTGCACCTTCCAAAGACGATACCCCGATGTTCGTTATGGGTGTCAACAACAAGAAATATGCCGGCGAAACGATCGTTTCAAACGCTTCTTGTACAACCAACTGTCTGGCTCCGCTGACCAAAGTAATCAACGATAAATTCGGTGTTATCGAAGGTTTGATGACCACAGTACACTCAACTACCGCTACTCAGAAAACTGTCGACGGTCCTTCCATGAAAGACTGGAGAGGTGGCCGTGCTGCTGCAGGTAATATTATCCCTTCTTCTACCGGTGCTGCTAAAGCTGTAGGTAAAGTTATTCCCGAACTGAACGGAAAATTGACCGGTATGTCATTCCGTGTTCCGACTCTGGACGTTTCTGTAGTAGACGTGACTTTCCGTTTAGCTAAAGAAGCTTCTTACGATGAAATCAAAGCTGCTATCAAAGAAGCTTCAGAAGGCGAAATGAAAGGTATCCTGGGATACACTGACGAAGATGTCGTTTCTTCTGATTTCTTAGGAGATGCCCGTACTTCTATCTTCGATGCAAAAGCAGGTATTGCTTTGAACAAGAGCTTTGTGAAACTCGTTTCCTGGTATGACAACGAATGGGGGTATTCAAACAAAGTATTGGAATTGATCGCTCATATGGCAACTGTGAAATAATCAGTTTTACTGAAACTAAAAAGCGTCTCGGAAAACGGGACGCTTTTTTATTTTCTCAAAGGAAGTAAAAAACGAAATACCCCTCCCTGGTCTTCCGATAAAAGCGGAGGCAATATTTTCAACTTGCTGAAACAGAAAAAAAGGTTTAAGATGAAGAGTTATTCTTCCATCCTAAACCTTTTTCCACAATTGGGACGAATAAATAATAATCTAAAGTTTCGCAAAAAAAGTGACCAGAAAAGGCACACTGAAATCCACTACAAACCCATGGAATATCGCAATAATCACATACTCTTTACCTGAAAATCGGGTAATAACCGGCAAGGTAGTATCCATCGTAGTAGCACCACCGGAACAGATCGGAGCCAATTTTCCGAAGCAACGGACCAGAACAGCAGCTCCCAACAAAGTAATGATCTCACGTATAATATTAGTAGTCAAAGCGATTGTGCCCAATTCCGCCCCTCTATATTCTGTGATAAAAATACTCGACAAGGAATAATAACCGAAACCCGAACCGATAGCCAGACAATCCGTTAAACGGATATCGGTCAAAAGAAAGCTAACCCCTATACTTCCTGCCAACGTGCCGACAATCGTCGCCAAAGGCACCAGTACAATCCGTAGCTGCTGACCTTTCAACGCCGCCCAGGCTTTCCGGTCACTCCCTATACTTATACCCACCAGGAACATCAACCCGTATAAAACATACATACTAAAATCCTGCTGAAGCAATTCCTGAGGCAGAACGCCCCAGCGGGCCAGAATCACTCCAGCCACAAAAAAAGCAACAATAATCAAACTTCCTTTCATTTATTCTGAATCAAAATAACGACTTAGAAATACTCAGGAAACAGAAGACTCGTCTCTCCTCATGAAAAAAAAGCGATATACCACCCAAGCCAGGATCACACTTCCCGATACTCCTCCCAGGGCCAGGATCAAACCTTTCAAACCGATCGTATCCAGATTATTCATAATCTCTCCGTTCGTACCGACAGCAATACCTAATAAGAATAACAATAACCAAATGGCCAGCATAATCCATTTTTGTACCCACCGGAACTGATAATTTTTCAATAAATACCCGGTGAATACGCCCAGCAACATAATTCCGACAATCTTCAACATAATCCTTTTCTTATAAAACTATCTTTTCATTCGGTTTATAAACTTTACAAACTTTTTCAAATACGTTTCGGGCTACAAAGTTAATACAGAAATTTTCAGTTCCAGCTGTATTCCGGTTTTGTCTCTCTCTTTTTTCCGCTATTTTGCAGGGCAGTGCTGTGGGGAGATAAAGTATATTGATTATTTTTGCCAGTCGTTTTATAGCTTTAAAATCATGAATCATTCTGTTCGAAGTCTTTTACCCTCTTTACTACTGATAGGGATCTATTTCATAGCCGATGAATTTTTCGGAACAGTTACCGGAGTATGGGTCGCCTTTCTTTTAGGAGGAGCCGAGTTTATCTATACCCGAATCCGGGAAAAAGTATATGACAAAATGATCCTCCTCACTACTTTGTTTTTTTGTATCCCGGGTCTGATTTCCATTTGGGCAAACGGTTCGGTACTTTCACAGCTACAACCGGCTATTATTGAAACGGCTTTATGTTTATTGCTAGGATTTTTCGCCTTCTCACATACCGACTTTACCCATACTCTACCTGCCGGTTACCGCAAAAATATCCACCTTTCGGGACCACAACTTCAAAGTATGCGAAAAATGTTGCGGATACTTTTTATCCTCGTCGCCCTACATACCCTACTTGCCTATACAGCCATTCTATTTTTGCCGGAGGACACGGCAAAATTCATCACTACCCCACTCTTATACATTATTTTAGGTACTTATTTTGTCGTATTTTTTATCTATAACCGTCTTTTATTGAGAAAAATGAAAAAAGAAGAATGGTTGCCTATCGTCGACGAGAAAGGAGAAGTTACCGGCCAGGCCCCCCGCAGCATTTGTCATTCGGGATCCAAACTACTCCATCCCGTCGTACATTTACACATTACCAACGATCGCCACGAACTATTCCTGCAAAAAAGAAGTATGAAAAAAGACCTTCTGCCCGGTATGTGGGATACTGCAGTAGGCGGACATATCGGCGTAAATGAGAAAGTCGAAGATGCACTTAAACGGGAGGCTTCCGAAGAATTGGGCATCACAGACTTCGAGGCCCGTTTTCTGGGTAACTACGTTTGGGAAAGTCCCCGCGAACGGGAACTGGTTTTTTCTTTTTTATGTACCCGTTACAACCATATCCACATCGATAACGATGAAGTGGACGAAGGGCGTTTTTGGACTCTGCAAGAATTGGCAGAGGGCATGGAGAAAAATAAGCTGACTCCCAACCTGGTCCACGAATACCGACTATTACTCAAACCCTTGTTTAACCGGTCATAAAATCGACCGTATTATTCTGCGCCCCGGTGGTCCCGATAGCACCGAAAACAGCCGAATAATTCCGTCAAGTCTATATTTAACTATTTTCGATTTGTTTTCTCACCAGGAAGTTCTTTCTTTGTGACACTATGGATGAATCTGTTTTGAATAAGTTAAAGATATTGGCAGAATCTGCCAAATACGATGTATCCTGTGCCTCCAGCGGTACGTCCCGGGGACATAAAGCCGGGGCGATAGGTAGTGCTGCAGGCTGGGGGATTTGTCACAGCTTTGCCGAAGACGGACGTTGTATTTCTTTGTTGAAGATCATGCTGACCAACTATTGCAGGTACGACTGTGCCTACTGCATCAATCGCAGGAGCAACGATATCCCGCGGGCAACACTCTCGGTAACCGAATTGGTCAATCTCACCATTGAATTTTACCGCAGGAATTACATCGAAGGCTTATTCCTGAGTTCAGGAGTCGTCCGCAACCCGGATTATACCATGGAACGCCTGGTACGAATCGTCAAGGATCTACGAACCATCCACCGTTTCAACGGATATATTCATTTAAAAGGAATTCCGGGAGCCAGTCCGGAACTTATCCACGAAGCCGGATTATATGCCGACCGGATGAGTGTCAACATCGAAATACCCAACGAAAAAAGCTTACAGACATTAGCTCCCGAAAAGGATTTCCAAAGCGTATTCACACCGATGCGTCACATCCAGCAAGGCGTATTGGAAAGTGCCGAAGAGCGGAAAAAATACCGGTCGGCTCCCCGTTTTGCCCCTGCGGGACAAAGTACCCAGATGATTATAGGAGCTACTCCGGATTCCGACAAAGATATCCTCCGGTTATCTTCTGCCCTTTATCAGCGACCGACCATGAAAAGGGTATACTATTCGGGATTTGTACCCGTCAATGCTTACGACAACCGTTTACCCCAATTGAAACAACCGCCGCTGGTACGGGAAAACCGACTGTATCAAGCCGATTGGTTATTGCGTTTTTATCAGTTCAAAGTGGATGAAATTGTCGACGACTCTTATCCTGACCTGGACCTTGAAATCGATCCGAAACTGGCCTGGGCACTACGCCATCCTGAAAAATTCCCCGTAGACATCAACCGGGCAGATTATGAGTTATTGCTCCGTATTCCCGGTTTAGGAGTAAAATCGGCGAAAATGATCATTGTCTCCCGTCGCTACGGTAAAATCAATGGTTCGCAATTGAAAAAAATGGGGGTCGTTTTGAAGAAAGCACAATATTTCATTACCTGTAATGAACTTCCCCTACAGACGGTTCAGGAACTCCGGCCCGAGCGGGTACGCCAGTTACTCATTCCACACAAAGGCAAACAGGAAGATCCCCGTCAGCTAAAGATTATCTTCGAATAAAACCGAAAAGCCGATGATTGTCTACCAATATGATAAAAGCTTCGACGGACTACTCACCTGTATATTCGAGGCTTATGACCGAAAAATGTTTCCGGATATACTACAGGCCGAAGGAGTTCCCCTTCCTTTATTCCACGAAGAGGTAATTCGGATTATTACCGATGAACGCAAATCCTCCCGGGTATGGAAAGGTCTTGAAAAGAGACTCTCTCCGGCCGGCCTATCCGTTATCACCTCTTGCTGGTTGTCCGAACTTCCGGATACCGACCGCTTACTATTCCGTTATATCCGCAAAGCTATCGACGCTCTCCGCCCGATCGAAATCAACTTCGGAGATCCCGATGTACTCGAAGCCACTCAGATCGCTAAGAAAGTGGGGAACGAACGTCTACGGGTTGTCCAATTCACCCGTTTTCAAAAAACCATCGACGGAACTTATTTTGCCGCCCTCGAACCGATATACAATGTACTGCCTTTGGTTATCGGTCACTTTCAAAACCGATTCGCCGACCAATGCTGGTTGCTGTATGATATCAAACGGGAATACGGTTATTATTACAATCGGCAAAAAGTCGATGAAGTCCGTTTCGAAACCAAAGGAACCCATCTTTTGACCGGCAAACTGGATCAGCAACTGATGGCAGAAGATGAACAACTTTTTCAGCAACTCTGGCGAACCTACTTTAAAACCATCGCCATCAAAGAACGTATCAATCCGAAACTGCACCGCCAAAACCTCCCCGTCCGTTTCTGGAAATACCTCACAGAAAAATAATTCATCCTCCCCTTTTATTATTATGACCGGATAATTACCACTACTCAAATTTAATTTTCACTTATAGTAAATAGGGATATTCAGTAAATGTCCCTATAAAATACAATGGCATATGAAGATGCCCCAGTATAATCACTTCATATGTCATTTTTATTGTCATTTTTCTGTATTTTCCCATATACTCTTATAGGCAGGACATGACGTTCCGGAAGAAGTCTGACGACCTCTTCTGATTTTTTCGTTAAAATCATATCATGCTGCTTTCAGCGCTCTGTTCCTGACCTTATCTATCATCAGTATGGCATTTGCCGTATGTATTCCAAAGAAAATCCAAAGGATTTCCGTCTTCCTGTTCCGTGCCTTTATCCTTGAGAGTGAGTAATGTTGCTTTTGAGTGCCGAAGCTGCCTTCAAGCCTGGTGGCCCTTTCTTTGGAGAGTTCACTTCTGAGAACCTTTCTCAAGGATTCATCCCTGGCCGCCCTTCCCTTGCGTACAAAGGATGTGGATATTCCATATTTTGTACAGAACTTTCGGTTGGTATTATTGGCATATATGGAATCGGCAGCCACGCATCTTACCCTCACATTCATGAGCTTCTGCTGCATGCGGATGCAGTCCTTCAGGCGTATACCTTCGTTGAAAGCCTTGAACGAAAGATGTTCGATGAACGATATGCCGTCTATCTGTATGTTGTTGACCTTCGCACCGAACTCGACGGACTTTGTTTCCTTGCCTCTTACAATGGGACGTACATAATGACGGTCAATGCTGACGATGCGGTCCCTGACCTTCTTCCCTACAAACATTTCCTTTTCCTGTACAAGAACCTTTCTGATGATGGAAAGACGTTTCTGGTAATCCTGGGTATAGCGGAGTAAGGTTCCGTACTCTCGATGAATCTCATCCCTCTGTATGAGGAGCTTTTCAAGAAGCCTGATCATACGACGCTTGAGCATTCTTGTCCTCGAAGCCTTCCTTTTTCTTTTCTTGCAGTAGGACAGATAGGACTCCGCTACATTCCTGTATTTGTTGCGGGGACGTCTTATGCCAGGTTCCACACAATGCCTGCAGATATATCTATAGAGCCATTCAAGGCTTTCCCAAAGGAGTTTCATGTCAGTAGGATAACGCATATGGCTTTCATAGCATGTGGCATCGGCCATACAGACGTGAAGGCTGTCAAGATAGGGTTTCCAGTGTGAAGCCAGCACTTCCTGGAGGGAATCAACATCAAGACGGGACGCTATCTCATTGCGGATAGCACTGACTATCTTGTAGTTGGTTATGGGGAAGAACGGATTTATCATAATCCAGCAGAACATCTGGTAGTGTATGTTCCCGTTCAGATGTTCCACCAGCTGCCTGTCAGAGAAGCCGGTGTATGCCTTCAGGACCATAAGGGCAATCTTTGCGCAGGGACTGAATATATTCCTGCGCCCCAGATGCTGGTCCGACAAGCCCATAGTCTTTGCTATATGCTCAAATGGAAATACCGAATGAAGCCTGCCAAACTCACTCTCATGAAAACTTTTGCGGTATCTTTCCAGAATATCAAATTCTGTAAACCCCAAAGTAGGGTGAATTTCTGAAATATTTTGTACTTTTGCCATATCTTTGTTGGAAAATTTCCCCCGTTTTGGCTTCCAAACCTTATTTGCGGGGGAATACCTAAAGATACAAAAAAGCCAACTAATTCGCAATATTTTATGTATGAATTATTTGGCTAATTTTATAGTATTTACTGAATGTCCCTAAATAATTTTTGTGCACCGATCCTGAAAAAAATATAAAATTATTTTGTATCTCCCAAAAAAAGTATTTACTTTGCTCTATGAATTCTGAAGCAAACTGCAAAAAAATGAAATAGTTGCAAATAAAGAAAACGAACGTTTAATTTGTGTAATCATATAACCATCCCGGGAAGGGGTGGTTTTTTTATTTGCATATAAGGTAATTTTTTGATTCTCAAACACTAACACATAATTCATCATAATTTATTTTTTTATAAAAATCATCCAATAAAAAACGTTCGCTTTTGTTGGATATCTATAAAGTTTTCAATATAGAAATCAGATCTGATTTACATGGGAATTTTCCTATTTTATGTCATTGATATGTTAATCTTATATTTATACAAACCAATAAAAAACTGATTGTACATAGCTAATAAAAAATTAAATAGACAAACAATTAACTTTTAGAAACTAATCACTTTTAAATTTATTTCAGATGAGACAAACAACTAAATTTTTACGCATTTTGATGTGTATGGTATTGGGATTGTCGATGTCATTTCAAAGTTGTAAAGACTATGATGATGATATCGATAAGTTAAACAATCGGATCGATGGGGTAATCACAGACCTGACGACTTTAAAAGAGACAGTAAAGGGCCTGATTAAGGAGGTTACTTACGATGCAGCCACAGGAAAACTAACCGTAACACCGGTAAACGGTGATAGCAAGACTTACGCTATCGGTCAATCTCTTCCGACGTATGAACTGAAAGTAAGCGGAGCCTCATGCTGGCTGGAGAAAGATGGTCAACAATCAGGAGATAAACTGGAAATCGCTATACCAGACGCTCCGGCAGGATTCGATGAGACCAAACTGACAGTAAAAACGGAAAACGGGAAATATTGTATTTATTATAACGAGAAAAAAACAAATGTTGAAATTGCTGTACCGACAGAAAATTCTATACAAAAAACCGGAAACACCGTAACTATTGTACTTGGTGACAAAACAGTCAGTTTTACCTTATCGGCCGGAGACGTACTGAAGAGTCTGGTATTCGAACCCCAGGCTTATCTGAATGGTGTAGAAGCCATGAAAGCCCGTGGTATTCTTACTGACTCATGGGAAATTGTCACTTCTGACAAAACCCCGACTACAACCGGTGAAATTTGGAAAGAAAATACAACCAAAACAGTGAAAATAGGAGCTAAAGTAGTTGCTTATTATCATGTAAATCCAAGCACTGTAGATCCTGCAACGATCAAAGGCCTCACTTTCATTACGAAAAACAGAGAAAAAATCGTTACCCGGACAGCAGCAAACGACCTGAATGCAAAACTGATTTCTTACAAAATCGTGAAAGGAGAAGAGAGCGACAGTCCTATGTTACAGGTAATTTTCACGGTAGATGTAGAAAAAATTGCAGCTTTCGATGCCGATGCACTGTCTACTATTGCTGTTCAGGCCAGTGTACAGGAAGTAGCAGAAGAAGGGGAAACCGTTCCCACCGCTCAGATCATCACCTCCGATTACGCAGCTGTATATAATACGACCATTACCGATTTCCGTCTGGCATCGAAAGATATAACCCAATATGCCGGAATGGATAGCGACGGTCACCTCTATGGAACCGTAAGCGGTAAAGCCGAAGACGCTATCAACGCTTCCGATCCGACAGCTGTGGTACCGGAAGTCATTACAGTGGTATACGACAACTCTGAGAAAGTGAAACTAGAAAACTATGTAGTTTCTCATTATACTGAAAAGGATTACCAAGGGAATATTCTGGTAAACTGCGATCCGAAGGAATCGCTTTCCAGAGCCGGTCTGAAGGCATTAGGTCTGGATTTCCGTTTTGCCGCTTCTAATTACGTTACCGGAAATAACCAAACTCCGCAGAATGAATTCTTCAGTGTAGATCCGACAACCGGTGAAATTACGGTAAAGGTATATCAGACATCAGGAACAGCAGCCATCGGACGTATGCCGCTGGTACGCGTAGAACTGTTCGACACCCTGACTAACAATGTAGTCAATGTGGGATGGATCAAATTATTGATTATCAGAGACAATACTCCAGGCATCGAAAAAACTAAAGATTTCAGCACAATCAAGTGGGGCTGCTCAGCCGTCATCAAGCAAGTAGATGTCGAATTTATGAATACCCAAATTTACAATGCCTTAGGCCTGAGTAAAGATGATTTCCACGCCATCTATAAACTGAATACCATAGAATCCGAAGGTGACGGAACGATTGCAGAAAAACCGGATCATATTCAGGATGAAACTTATGTGATCGAATGGACAATTTCCGACGCAGAACTCAAAGCTGCTACAAACGGTAAAGAATTTACACACAAGGTTGTTTATAGTGCCAAAGGACGTCAGGACGTAGTCATTACTTTGAAAGCCACCGTCGAGCATCCAAAAGCTGCTACTGTAGGTGAAGGGATCAAAGAATACTGGGATGCAGCCATGACTTATGTCCGCCTGAATGTAGAAGTAGTAGACGCCGTTAATAAGTGCGATTTCATCGCAGACTTGTTGAGTACTTTCAATGGTAACAAATTGGAATTGAACGGAAAAGATAACACATTCACCGAGTTCACTACTTTGAATTATTCATTTATTTTCTCTGATAAAAACGTAAACCGGGAAGTAACCGGTCTGGATGGAACCAAATACAACCTGAATGTACAAGACAATGGAAAATCCCTGTATGCCGATAATACTAAAATCGCTTCTCTGAGCGATGCTAGCAATGCCATGGCAACAGCTTCTGTTGTAACCTATGAAAATAACGAGGTGGCTAAAAACTTACTGAACAAGGCAGGACACCTGGAATTAGGCGAAGGGGCGACTTTCTACGCCTGGATGAATGTAAAAGCGATCAATGGTTGTGGTCTCGAATATCCGTTATCCAATGGTGAATTCAAAGCTTACTTCCTGCGTCCGGTAGATGTGTTGAAACAAGAAAAAGCAGCCACCTTAAGAGATGCACAGACCAACGGATCTACGATCAATTTAATGGATCTGATCGAACTGAAAGACTGGAGAGAAGAGGCATTCCAATTTACACCTGTAAACTTCTATAAGTACTACAAAGTTGAACAAATCGTAGCTTTAGCCGGTGACCATGCTGACGTAAAGTATCCGATCTATACCACTTTGAACGGTAACAAACTGGAAGACAAAGTTCAGCTGGGTAGTGTTACAAAAAAACTAGTTCTGACAGCTAGCGAAGGAATACCAGCTGCTGTTCCAACCAGTGAGGCAGATCTGGCCAATTACGGTACTCTGACCCTGAAGAATAATGGAGCTGCCGTAGGAGCCTTTAAACTAAATGTTCCTGTCAAAGTCGTATATAAATGGGGTGAAGTAATCGAATATATCGTAGTAGATGTATTAGCTACTCAAGGTAACTGATTATTCCCTACGAAATTCTGTTAACTTTTAAGTAGTAAAATGAATGAGGCGGTGAGGAAGCTCACCGCCTCTGTTTATCCTCATAAAATTCTATTATGAAACAAACAATTTTAGCCGCCTTGCTTTTAGCAAGCACCACTTCTCTTTTCGCCCAAAAGGAGACAGAGAAAATTGAGTTCCGCCCGCATTGGTATATGCAGGTTCAGGGAGGTATCGGTCATACGATCGGAGAAGGTAAGTTTTCCGACCTGGTGTCGCCGGCAGCAGCCCTGTCGGCAGGCTACCGTTTTACGCCCGTGTGGGGATTGCGCGGAGGATTCAGCGGATGGCAGGGGAAAGGCTGTTGGGTGAATCCCCGACAGGAGTATAAGTTCAATTATGCACAGCTGAACGCAGAGGCCACTTTCGACATCGCCAACTGCCTCGGAGGATTCAATCACAAGCGTTTCTTCAACCCTTATCTGTTTGCAGGTATCGGGGTCAACATGGCTTTCAACAACGACGACGCTGTTGCCCTCAATGAGGCTGGAAACAAACTGCAATATCTATGGGACGACACCAAGGCTTTCGTGGCAGGCCGTCTGGGAGTAGGGATGGATTTCAGAATTTGTGATGCCGTAGCGTTTAACCTCGAAGGGAATGCCAATACCCTATCCGACCATTTCAACTCGAAGAAAGCAGGAAATGCCGACTGGCAATTCAACATTCTTGCCGGCGTGAGCATCCGCTTCGGCAAGGGATATACCAGGAAAACACAAAAGGCTGCCCCGACTTCTATCCCACCCCGGAACGTACCGAAGGAAGAGCCGAAAGAGGACCCGAAACCGGTTGTCGTGCCTGAAAAAAAGACAGAAAAACTTCAGCCGATACAGGTAAATGTGTTCTTCAAAATCAACTCAGCTGTGATCCGCCCGGAGGAAGCCGGCAAAGTGGATGAACTTGCCGCTTATCTGCAAAAAAATCCGGCAGCGCAAGTTACCCTGACAGGATATGCCGATGTGCAGACCGGCAATCACCGTCTCAACAAGACGCTTTCCGCCAGACGTGCACAGGCCGTAGCCGATGCACTCACGGCAAAAGGCATTGCCGCCGACCGCATCACCGCCGACTCCCAAGGCGATACCGTCCAGCCATTCGCCACTCCGGAAGAAAACCGGGTCACCATCTGCATCACAGCAGACGCTCCGGGCATGTAACGACAAAGACATCCCCTAAAAGAAAATTGCCCTCTGAAAGCCGTTCAAAACTTTCAAAGGGCATTTCCTAACTTCGTCATCCAGAATCAGCAAAACAATGCCTTTTCCGTAAACTCCCCGACTTTCAGGTATTTCCGATAGATTTCCTCATACAGCTTCGCATTGGCAGCATTGGGAGTATATTCCATAGCAAACCCGGAGCTCATGGCCTTCTGAGCATCTTCAACACGGTTATATACCCCGGCCGCGGTAGCCGCAAACATAGCAGCTCCCAGGGCACAGGCCTGATCAGTCTTACAGACTTTGATCGGCATATTCAAAACATCACTCAGCGTCTGCATAACAAACGGAGATTTCAAAGCAATTCCTCCGATTCCGATCACGCTATCGATCTGAACCCCCTCATTCCGGAAACGATCGACGATCGCCTTCGAACCGAAAGCGGTAGCCTCTACCAAAGCCCGGAAAATACGGGGAGCGGTACTTCCCAAAGTCAATCCGGTAATCGTTCCCTTCAACAACTGATTGGCATCCGGGGTGCGCCGTCCGTTCATCCAATCGGTAGCAATAACCGTACTTTCTTCCGCCGGTATCTTTTCAGCCTCGGCCGTCAAAGCAGGAATAATCCGGTTGCAAGCTTCTGCCACAAGCCGCTCTTTCATCTCCTCATCCAGCAAATCGCTCTTTCCGACTATCTCTTTCAACGGGAATTCCAACACCCGTTTAAACCAGGCATAAATATCCCCGAATCCCGATTGTCCGGCTTCCAAACCGACCATACCGGGAATAACCGACCCATCTACCTGCCCGCAAATGCCTTTGATCAGTTTATGTCCGATCTCCTCATAAGTAGCCACCATGACATCACAAGTCGATGTACCGATCACCCGCACAAAAGTATGCGGAGTGACCCCGGCTCCGACAGCTCCCATATGGCAATCGAAAGCACCTCCTGCAACCACGACTTCTGTAGTCAACCCCAGGCGTTCAGCCCATTCCGGTGATAACTTACCTACCGGTTTATCGGCAGTCTCCGTCTTTTCAAACAAGCGTGAACGAAAACCGGCCAACAAAGGATCTAAAGTGGTCAGAAACTCCTCACTGGGTAATCCTCCCCATTGTTCGTGCCACATCGCTTTATGGCCACAGGCACAACGGCTGCGGACGATATCGTCACTCTTGGTCACTCCGGTGATCAAAGCCGGCAACCATTCACAATATTCTACGATCGAATATGCTTTCGCCCTGACATGCTCATCTTCACGAAGTACATGTAAAGCTTTTGCCCAAAACCATTCCGACGAATAGATTCCTCCTTCATAAGCCGAATAATCGATATTCCATTCTCCGCAAAGTCTATTGATCTCGGCAGCTTCCCGGATTGCCGTGTGATCTTTCCAAAGTACAAACATCGCGTTCGGATTCTCAGCGAATTCCGGCAAGAGCGCCAGAGGAGTCCCCGTGGCATCGGTAAAAGCAGGGGTACTCCCGGTTGTATCGAAAGCGATCCCCACCACTTTTTCAGCCGTACCGGCAGGACAAGCCGCCAAAGCCTCTTTCACCGAAGCTTCCAACACATCGATATAATCCTGCGGATGCTGACGATATTGATTGATCGCCGGATTACAGTATTTCCCCTCTTTCCAGCGGGGATAATATTTCACAGCAGTAGCCAGTGTCTCCCCTGTCAGCGCATTCACAACGATCGCCCGGGCCGAATCACTACCATAATCTAAACCTATAACGTATTTTTCCATATTTTCTCTAATTGAAAACTGAAAATTGACAGAAATAATTGTCAATTATCAATTAACAGAGTGCTTTATTCAGCATATAATAAACTTCGTTCATACGGAGTTCTTTCTTGAATTCCGGAATGGTGGTGTTTTTGTCGATCACAACCATTTCTATCCCTGCTATCTCGGCATAATCTTCCCAATATTCGGTAGTCAGGTCATACGAAAAACTGGTATGATGCGTACCTCCTGCCAAAATCCAGGCACCTGCACCGACTTCCAGATTCGGTTGCGGTATCCACAAAGCCGAAGCAACGGGAAGTTTAGGTAATTTTTTACTCTTGATACAATCCACCACATTGACAATGAGACGGAAACGGTTACCCAAATCCACGACAGTAGCAGCAACTCCTTCTCCTTGTTTGCTGGTGAAAACCAAACGGGCGGTTTCGCTGTCGATACCGATACTCAGCCGGTGTACTTCCAGCCGTGGTTTCTGCTCTGCAATCAACGGGCATACTTCCAGCATATGAGCCTGTAAGATGGCACTCTTTTCCCCATCGAAATGCAAGGTATAATCTTCGAGGAAAGAACATCCTTTAGGTAATCCCTGACTCATAAACCAGGTAGTCCGGTAAAGAGCCGCCGTTTTCCAGTCACCTTCCGCCCCGAAACCATATCCTTCAGCCATCAGACGCTGTGATGCCAAACCCGGAATCTGATCGAACAATCCCAGATCGTTGAAATTGGTTGTAAATCCTTTTGCTCCGGTATCTTTCAACAAACGGCGCAAGGCGATCTCGGCTTTTGCAGAGTTCCAGACTTTGGTATAAGCTTCCGTACCGGTCTGTTCCAGAGCAGCATCATGCTCGTATTCTTTAAAATAAGTAGCCACTAAAGCCTGTACCTCCTTATCCTCGACAGCCTGATAATAAACCATCAGATCATTCACCGGGTAATAGTCGACATGATACCCCAATACCTGTTCTGCAGTCACTTTATCCCCGTCGGTCACAGCCACATTATTCATCTGGTCACCGAAACGAAGGATCAGCATATCCTGAGCATCGGCCCAGGCAGCAGCGACACGCATCCAAACTGCAATTTTTTTCTGAGCGGCCTCATCCTGCCAGTGCCCCACCACCACCTTACGGGGTTTACGCATACGGGTCACGATGTGACCGAACTCCCGGTCACCGTGAGCACTCTGATTCAGGTTCATAAAATCCATATCTATGGTATCCCAGGGGATTTCTTTATTAAACTGAGTATGGAAATGCAACAACGGTTTCTTCAGTTCCTGCAATCCATGAATCCACATCTTAGCCGGAGAAAAAGTATGCATCCAGGTAATTACCCCGATACATTTCGCATCATGATTAGCAGCCTTGAATGCTTCCGTGATTTCTTTCGCCGAATTCACCGTACCTTTATATACTACTTTCACCGGCAAATTTCCGGATTCATTCAATCCTTTTACCATCTCATTGGAGTGAGCATCTACAGCCACAACAGCATCTCCTCCGTACAGCAGCTGAGCTCCTGTCACAAACCATACTTCAAAATTTTCGAAAACCATAATTATTTTAAATTGATAATCGACAATTGATAATGCTATCCATTTTCAACAGTCAATCTGAATTATTACTTATTTTACCTATTATATTCCGGCAATGCACCCGACAGTAAAGGTCAACTGTGCATTGTCAATTCAATTTATTGTCCGTAATAAGCATTCGGACCGTGTTTACGGAAGAAATGCTTCTGAATCAGATAAGGATTCATAGATAAACGGGGGTTAACCGTAAGCGCCACAAAAGCCATCTTAGCCACTTGTTCCATCACCACAGCATGGTGTACCGCTTCGTGAGCATCTTTTCCCCAGGAAAAAGGACCATGGTTTTTGACCAGTACTCCGGGGATATATTCCGGGTTCAACTTCCGGAAACGTTCCACAATCACATTCCCGGTTTCCTCCTCGTAGGCTCCTTCGACTTCCGCCTGAGACATATCCCGGGTACAAGGAATCGGCCCACTGAAATAATCCGCATGTGTGGTGCCGATATTCGGTAGATCGATACCGGCCTGAGCCCATGACGTAGCATACGTAGAATGGGTATGCACCACTCCTCCGATCGCCGGGAAAGCCTTGTACAACACCAGATGGGTCGGAGTATCCGAAGAAGGTTTCAAACTCCCCTCTACGATATGCCCGTCTAAATCCACTACTACCATATCTTCCGGTTTCATCTGTTCATAAGCTACACCGGAAGGTTTGATCACCACCAGGCCCGATGTCCGGTCGATAGCACTGACATTCCCCCAGGTAAAAATAACCAGGCCATGCTTCACCAATTCCAGATTCGCCTCACAAACCTCTTTTTTCAATGCTTCTAACATAACTACTATTTTAATTTATTACCAGAAATACCAATAGAACACAACGGTAATCAGGATAATGATAGCGGAATGGATGACATCCCATTTGTTCCAGCTAGCACGGGTAACCGCTTTTTGTTCGTCTGTCGTCGAACCGAATGTCAGGCCGACGATCTGTTCTGCAGGTGCCGGTGTTGTGAAACGGCTAACAACCACAATCACCAGCATACAGAACAATAACATACCTCCACAGAAGAACAACCAGTTCGTATCGTAAAACAGATATTTAAACCAGGAATCGCTGAAAGTCGCTCCCGAGGTATAATACACTTTAGCCCCCAAACGGGTGATACCGATAATAAATCCGGCGATCAAGCCCCACATACCGCCTTTCGGAGTTGCTTTTTTCGAGCAAATACCCAATAAGAAAGCCGCTGCAATACCCGGTGCCAGTACAGATTGTACATCCTGCAAATAGTTATACAACACCGATCCTACACTTTTCATTACCGGAATCCAAAGAATACCTAACACGACTACCACTACCGTAGCGACACGTCCGACATAAAGCAAAGTCTTTTCGGAAGCCTTCGGTCTGTATTTTTTATAGAAATCGATTGTAAATAACATAGCGGAAGAGTTGAATAAAGAAGCCAGCGAACTCATCAAGGCTGCCAAAATACCGCATACGACCAACCCCTTAAAACCGGCAGGCAATAATTTAGCTACCAAAGTCGGGAATGCAGCATCGGCGGAACTCATCGTAAATGTTTCCCCATTCACGGTAATACCGTGTTTTTGCATAGCAAAAGCAACCATTCCCGGAATCAGGAATAAGAAGACAGGCGTCAGTTTCAGATAAGCACCGAATATAGCCCCCCGCCGAGCCTGAGTTTCATCTTTACCCGACAATACACGCTGTACGATAAACTGGTCGGTACACCAATACCAGAAACCGATAACAGAAGACCCGATGAACACCCCTAGCCAAGGGAAATTGGCATCCCGGTTACTCCGGATCAGATTGATCATCGAATCACCATATTCATTTACCGGAGTCACCCGACAAGCTTCCAACACCTGATCCCAGCCACCGACAGCTTTCAAACTCAACACCAGAATCACCAAAGAACCGATCAGCAAAATCGGAGTTTGAAGCACAGAAGTATAAAGCACCGATTTCATACCACCGATCACCGTATACAAAGCAGTCAACAGCACCAATCCGATCGCAGCGATCCAGAAGAAATCGATTCCCCATAGTTCCTGAATACCGAACACTTCTTTGAAAACCAAACCTCCGGCATATACCGTCACGGCTACTTTAGTCAAGACATAACTGACCAAAGAGATTACCGATAAAATCGTCCGGGATTCTTTATTATAACGTCTTTCAAGGAATTCGGGCATCGTAAGCACCATACTTCTGGAATAAAAAGGCACGAACACCCAACCGAGAATCAGGATCATCCAGCCCTGAATTTCCCAATGTGCCATAGCCATTCCACTCGAAGCACCGGCACCGGCTAAACCGATCAAGTGCTCAGAACCGATATTCGAGGCAAAAATCGAGGCCCCGATAGCCAACCAGGTTGCATCACGTCCGGCCAGAAAAAAGTCGCCGGAACTTTTCTGTTTTTGTTTGAAAACCCAGACAACGATTCCAATCATGGCAATCGCAAAAAGGGCAATTACGATATAATCTAATGTTCCCACAATAATGATATTTAAAAATGAATATTTAGCGATACACTTTATTTCTCTACAGAAAATTTATAGATACAACGACTGGAATAAGTCTGCCCCGGTTCCAGGTAAACAGACGGCCATCGGGGTTTGTTCGGAGAATCGGGAAAATGTTGTGTTTCCAGGCAAACAGAAGCCCGTTGGTTATAAACGACCCCTTTTTTCCCTTTCACAGTTCCATCGAGGAAGTTACCGGTATACACCTGAATACCGGGCTCATCCGTATATACCTCGAGTACTATACCGGACTCAGGCGAAGACAAACGGGCAGCGACAGTAGAAAGATCTCCTTTAGTGTTCAATACAAAATTATGGTCGTAACCGTTTCCATTTTTCAACTGAACAAAATCATAACGGTCTATCTCCCGTCCGATTTCTTTCGGTTGAATGAAGTCCATAGGCGTTCCGGCCACCGGAACGATCTCACCCGTTGTCATAAAGGTACTGTCGACCGGAGTATACCCATCCGCATTCACATACAACAAATGATCCGTAGCGGCAACAGCCGGATTACCCGACAAATTGAAATAAGAGTGATTCGTCATATTGATCACCGTTTTCTTATCTGTCACAGCCTCGTACTGAATATCGATAGCATTATCATCTGTAAGATGAAAGCGCACTTTCGCCCGTACATTCCCAGGGAAATTCTGATCGCCATCCGGAGAAAAACGGGTCAGTTCGAGAGTCGTACCATCGATCTGATTAGCTTCATACATCTGATATTGCCAACCTTCCGGCCCCCCGTGTAAACAATGTCCATAGTTATTCTGCGGCAATTGAATAGTTTCGCCATCGATTTCGATTCTCCCCTGTGCAATCCGGTTAGCATACCGACCGATAGAGGCTCCAAAATCGCTGGGTATATTCCGATAATCTGCCAAACTATCGAAACCCAATACCACATCTTTCCTATTTCCATGTTTATCCGGAACCAAAACAGACACGATACGGCCACCGAAATTAGTGATACAAACTTCCATTCCGGCCGAATTCTTCAAAGTATAGAGACCGGCCTGTTTCCCATCGATCTCTGCCTGAAACTTCTTCGGATTCAGTCCGGAAAGAGTTGTCTCTTCCTTTGCTTTTGGGGAACAAGAACTCATGATTCCTGCAACAACCACCAAACCCAATACAAACGTTTTCATAATCTTTGCTATAATTTATGATTTAGATTTCATTTTAGTATGTTCAAATTTTCAGGACTATTCACTTTTGAAACGCCCACATAAGTGTTTAAAAAACACTTCAAATATAGTGTATACAAAACACTTTAAAAATATTTTTTACAACTTTCTTTGAAATATTTTCAATAACTCACTGTATATCTACTGATTACCAAAAGTAATTTAGACTATTTTTAAATAAAAACCCGGATATCACCGACGCCATCGTCGTACTCCTTATTATTAAAAGTACGATAAATTCAGATCCCGATGAACATTTGTAAAATCTGCTTTTTTTACATAAATTGCACTCCTTTATGATAAAGCAAGAAGCCTGACGCAAACGATAACTTTTTTCGAAAGCAACAGGCAACAGATTAAGACACACCATTAATAAATTTATAACAATAAAGAAATCATGGATACTCGTATCGTAAGAAATCTATTCAAAGAAAAATTCGGAACCGAAGGAATGTTGTATTTCTCGCCCGGTCGTATCAACCTCATCGGCGAACATACAGATTACAATGGAGGATGTGTTCTTCCAGGTGCCATCGATAAAGGCATCTTAGCAGAAATCAAACCCAACGGGACAGACAAAGTCCGGGCCTATTCGGCAGACCTGCAAGCTTATGCCGAATTCGGCCTGAACGAAGAAGATAAACCCGAAGCTTCCTGGGCACATTATATCTTCGGAGTATGCCGCGAAATGCTGAAACGGGGGGCACAAATCAAAGGTTTCGATACCGTTTTTTCAGGTGATGTACCTCTTGGAGCCGGTCTTTCATCATCGGCAGCCCTCGAGAGTACTTTTGCTTTTGCTCTGAATGAGATTTACAAGGCCGGATTCGATAAAAAAGAATTGGTACTGATCGGACAGAAAACAGAACACCATTATTGCGGGGTAAATTGTGGTATCATGGATCAATTTGCATCGGTTTTCGGTAAAGCAGGCAACCTGATCCGTCTGGATTGCAGTACGATGGAATATGAATATATCCCTTTCGATCCACAAGGCTATAAATTAGTATTGATCGATTCTGTCACCAAACACGAACTGGTCGATTCACCCTATAACAAACGCCGCCAATCCTGCGAAAGGGCAGCAGCAGCTATCGCCGGTAATCATCCGGAAGTAAAACTGCTCGGAGATGCAACCCTGGAAATGCTGGAAGAAGTTAAAGATAAAATCAGTGAAGAAGATTACATGCGGGCAACCTATGCCATCCAGGAAAACAGCCGGCTTGCCGATACTTGCGAAGCTTTAAAACGAGGTGATTACGAAACCGTAGGAAAAAACATATACGCTACCCATCATGGCATGAGCAAACTTTATGAAGTCAGTACCGAAGAATTGGATTTCCTGAACGATGTCGCCAAAGAATGTGGGGTAACCGGTTCACGGATCATGGGAGGTGGTTTCGGTGGATGTACGATCAACCTGGTAAAAGACGCTTATTACGACCGATTCATCGAAACAGCGATCAGTCGTTTTAAGACAAAATTCGGTAAAGAACCGAAAGTATATCCGGTAACCATCAGTGACGGAGCACGCAAATTGAATTAAAACAAAATCATCCTAGCTAAAAAATTCATGGAGAGGGACTCCCCGGAAGGTTTTTCCTTTTCATGAAGAGGAAAAATAATAACAATGACAACCTATCCGATCCGGGCTGCCCAATCGGTAACAATCTAGCGTAACACAGGAGACAGGGGATAAACCAACACCCCCGTCCCCCGTGAGTTATTTTATTTTTTCAGGAAAGCCTGGTATTCTTCCCACAAGCTATCTGTCGTCACTTGCTCGCCGAAAATATGTTTCATGGCTTTATCGAAGCTCCAGGGAACGATCTCTAAAGCCGATTTATTGAATTTTCTCAGGAAATCCGGATCTTTGCCGGTCAACCACTCCAGGAAAAAACCGGTCGTCCGGTACCCATCCATCCAGTGTCCGCCCGGTTTACGGCTATCCACCGGGAAAAAGCCATTATGATAACGGACTGCATCGGCCATTCCTTCGATAAATACCCAGAATTCGGTTCCGGGTTTATAACCGCCGATCCCCTGAGGTTCCAGTTGGTAAGCATGAGTCAGCTCGTGATAAAGCACTCCCCGGGTTTCATAGAGCACCTTATCGTCTCCCTGGCTATCCTCCGATTTTTCCACCCACCGGGAACTATAGAAAATATTGACCACCGGCGGTTGTCCCCCTTTGGCCGAAATACCGTCGGTATCCTCCAGGTTGTATTCGATCTTCTCTACTCCCGGCATAGAATCCGTCGCCGACCAATAAAGCGTCTGAGCTACCCATAAAGCATGTTGCTGGATGAAAGCTTCCGGTTCGGGTACGATCCGTCTATAAATCCGAGCCCCCTTCGTTCCGGCCGCCTTATCTTTAAAATCAATGACAGGATAAGAGAAATTCTTCCAATTCGGAGCCTCCCACTTCTGAGCCCATACTCCTTGCGAACAGAATAAAACGAACAGAACAAACAAAACTTTGAAGTCCTTCATATCATACAAAACTTTGAAATCTAAAAAAATCATGAAGGCGATCACTTCGACAAAGTAAAACAGTCGATATCCGGAGCCCAATTATAACTGTTCCCCATCCGGACCGTATTGTATCCGGGTTTCAGAGTCACCGGAACAGTCACAGTCCGCAGCCCGTTATCGTCCCCCAGTTGTTTCAATACCTGTTTTTCCCCATTGACCGTCAGTTCCAGCTGCCGCCCGGCACCCTGTGTATATTGAACGGTCATCCGGTATTGTCCTCCTTTTTCGCTATATACCTCTTTCCATTCTGCATAATTTTCCGGTTGTCCCCCCAAATACCCGACGATCATTTTCCCGGAAGTACCTTCTTGCGGAGTATATCTGACTGCATTCGGATTTTTACCCAAATCATCGAATAAAGGCAGGTAAGCCCATTCGGCTTCGTACACTGTCGGTTCGATCCGTTTTTTCCCTTCGATCCGTAAAATCATCGCCCCATGGGCCGGAACTTCCTGTTTCAACGCCCCGTCCACTTTACCCAAATCGCGGTGTTTCACCAAATCCCTCACCTTTACTGTACCCTCGAACTCGAGATCTGTCAAAGGTACGGTGAAAGAACAAGGCTGCTCAGAAGGATTGTAAAGCGCTACAGCACGCACCTTCCCCCGTTTTTGTTCGATATCTTTTACCAACACATAACCTTCATTTTCGTGCTGAACGACATAAGCTTGCAAACCCAGCGGATCCTGATTCAGGGCTAAAAGTTCCTTATTTTTCAATAGCTCTAAAGTGGCATCCGACATTTTCTCCAGATTACATCCGATCAGCAAAGGCGAACTCATGATACACCATAAACCGAAATGAGCCTCTTCTTCGGTTTGGGTCAATCCTTCTCCCCCTACCGGGCTGGCTTCCCGGAATCCGACCACCATCATGTCCATATCGTTATAATGTCCGTCTCCTGCATAAGCCGACAGATAAAGATTTTTCCCGACGACATATTTTATCGATTCCCATCTGGCCTGGATATCACCGCTAATCCGCCAGGAACCGGCCACTTCTTTCGCCCAGGTACCCGGATAAGCCCAACGGCAAATGTTAAGGGCGACCTGCCGGTTTACGATATCGATATGCTGACGGATATCGGTATACCGGTCTCTTTCGTTCAACCCCAGATAACTGCCCCCGCAATAATCGATTTTAATAAAATCAAAACCCCAGTCCCCGAAATACAGCTGGGCATCCTGTGCTTCGTGCCCGTAAATTCCGGCCCCGATCCCCGCTTTATCCTGATCCGACATAGAACCACAGGTATTATTCCCGGCATCCGTATAAATACCGGCCTTCAACCCCAGATTGTGGATATGATCCACGACGACTTTCATACCGTTCGGAAACCGCTGTGCATGTTCATGCATCTTTCCGGTTTCATCCCGATAACCGAAAAATCCGTCATCGATATTTATAAACCGGTATCCTGCATCTTTTAAGCCCTTCTCCACCATCAAATCGGCCTGATGCTTGATAATATCTTCGCTGATATTTACGCGGTAGGCATTCCACGAACTCCATCCCATTAAAGGAGGTTTACAAGCCGGCTCCTGAGCCGTCGTTCTTCCGCCAAGCAGCGATAGCGACGCTAAAGCCATCAAAAATTGTTTTTTCATGTGTAGTTATTTATGTGTTACTGTCTCTACAAACAAAGCCCTTAAAATTTATAAAAGCCGGCTTGACTTCATAATTCGAAATATCCTTGATAGCCCAACAAACAATAAACAAAATCGGGCGGAAATGACTCTAAAACATCCAGTCCGCTATATCGGCAAAGCCGGATACGAATTTTTACTATCGCTTTTCATGTCATTGGTCCTGAAAAGCATTGAAAAAGCTACGGTTTCAGTTCGTTGACATACTTCGAATAATTCAGCTCAAAGTTAGAATAATTATATTTATTTAGCAATACCGTATGGGATTCCGTCCCGGAATCCCATACCACTATAAATATGAATGTCTACTTACTTCACTTTCTCCAACATCTCCTCATACGACTGGCAGTAATACTCCATGACAGGCATTCTTTTTCCCCCTACCGTCATGGTCCGGCCGGAAGTGTCTTCTTTGCCTTTCAATGCTTTGACACGCTCTTCCAGCAGAGCGGCGAACTTCTTGCGTTCTCCGGCATTTTTCCATCCTTCCGCACCCTGTCCGTAAAACAACGCGTTACAGGCATAAAACATCTGATCTTCCACCATGCGGCTAAAACGATTATACTCGGTCATCGCTTCCAACAGGGCTGCCCACTCCGCCGTGCCGATAGTTCCATCCACCAAAGCGGCAGCACGAATACCCTCCGCTTCCGGCACCCGGTATTCTTTCATGAGGGCATAATAGGCTTCCAGTCCGGCAACATCATACCCAACGATTTTCTTCGCCTCCCGCCTGAGGTATTTCCTTGCACCGGCTTCCCACACCCTCTCCAGATGCAGACCGGCCTTTTCACCGTAACGCTTCACCAATTCTGCCTTGCGGGCATATACCGACCGGAAGACAGCATAATCCGGAGTAACATAACCACAGAATATCCGATATACATTTGTATCCGTAAACACAGCGTCCGTCTTGTCTTTCAGGAAATCATCAGCTACGGAGCGAATAGTCCCCGACATGGCGGCATCGTCGAGTAAAGCCAGGTATTCTCCGATAAATTCCGATGAACGTTCACCAGCGGCATAGCGTTTGTGCATACCCGCTAATCCGCCTCCCTTCACACCATTCTCCGCAAAATCTATCAATTCGTCTACACTCAGATAGCCGGCATGACGGCATAGTAACTCGCCCTTCACATTCAACACCAACAGGGTGGGATAAGCATTGACATCATATCTCTTCCGCAATTCCACGCCCTCGCCTTTCTCCATGTCTATTTTTACCGACACGAAACGGGGATTGAAATACTCACCCGCTTTCTCCTGGACAAATTCTTTAGACGCCATCAATTTGCAAGGACCGCACCAACTGGTGTAACAATCCATAAACACCAATTTGTTTTCGGACTTGGCAGCCTCCAAAGCTTCGGCAAAGCCGCCCTCGCGGAAGTTGATCTGTGCCGAAAGAGATAAAGCCATTGCAGCCATAAATACAGCTAATACTATCTTTTTCATTCTATTGCAAATTTAATCGTTTAATACGCCGGACCGACATACCCGACTATCAGTCCGGCACTGTATCAGGAATAAAACCATTATCTCATCAATACGGGAAATCAGGTCCCATTCCATATAATTCCGCATACTTAGTAAAGGCATAATAATTCGGGCTCGCATAGTCCTGTAAAGGACAGGCATAGCATACCTTCTTCAGGATTCCGGTTCCGGTTACCGTATGCACCGGTTTGCCCGAAGGTTGTCCACCGGCAATCTTATACATCGACAACGTATATTCATCGCCATTTTGTATACCGATAACGATATAATCAAAAGATGAACCGTAAAACAAATCGGCCATATAAGTAATCGTTCCCGCCGGTAACCCTTCCACCGGTATGGCAGAAGTTTCGGTACCTTCCGTAAGGCTATAACGATACAAACGGTTGTCGTCTACTCCATAAATAGAGGTAGAAGTCAGTGCATTTCCGGCAATTACATCTGCCTTGGCTAAATGAAGGGAAGCATCTAACCGGATGACCTGATCGATACCTCCTCCCGGTTGTAACACAACCACATAACGTCCTTCCCCGGCAACGTCGAACAAATACCAGATCGTATTTTTACCGGCCCGGTGATTCCAGCCCGATGCCACAGGAGCCGCCTGTTCCCAATCCACTTTAACTCCCTCATAACCATCCTTGTACTTAATTTCTTCCATATCCGAACCGGAGGTATACATCAACCGCCGGGTTTCTCCGCTCCAAAAAGAAAGATTCTGCCCGTCGTAAGCCTGAATGAATGAACTGGTCCCTTTTCCGGCAGGATAACCTAATTTTCCGGTGCTGTATTCACTAGCGAACCTTCCACCGCCAAGATCATCCAGTCTTACTCCCTTATT
Organism: Odoribacter splanchnicus DSM 20712; assembly: GCF_000190535.1. Lineage (GTDB taxonomy): Bacteria > Bacteroidota > Bacteroidia > Bacteroidales > Marinifilaceae > Odoribacter > Odoribacter splanchnicus. The sequence goes on along the minus strand of NC_015160.1, from coordinate 29,771 downwards.
CGAGAACAGCATATTCCCTCTCATTGCAGAAACCATAGCATAAGGCACTTCTTCCCCGTCCATCTCAGAAAAAAGCAACGAAGACCGGTCGAAAAGTGTCGACATATCTATCGTAGAATAAATCGAAAACTCATTTTGTCCGCTAGTGACAAAAACACCCGTAGCATAGGTCGATTTTGCCGTTGCGGGATCGATATAAATTTTGTTATATACCGGGCACATATTGCAAGGTTTCCCGCTTTGTGCTTCTCCCTGTACTGAAGCAATCACGTCCGGTATGACCGTCTTTTGACGGTCATTGTAAAAATCCATATCCGTGTTTCCGTCCGTCGTTTCTTTTAAAATATAAAATCCTTCCGAAAAGGCCGAAGTCACTTTCAAAGAAAATTCTGTCAGGTTGAAATAACCGGTTTCTTTATTCGTCACTTCGCAAACAACCGTATAAGTTCCGATTTTCAACTCCACAGGATAGGAAAGCTTTTTTTCCGCACCGATTTGCACGGTACGATAACCGTCTTCCGTACGGTCGCTGAACTCCCCGCCGTATATATACCACCGGTATTCCAGTTCCGTATCGGAATACCCTGTCACTTTCGGTGTCAATTCCAATACTGTCGAATAAGCGACGGCTGACGTATCGGCAAACTCCTCTATGGTTATTTCATTCACCATACTTTCCGGGGTTGCCATCGTACTGTCGTCTTCATAACAACCGGTAATCCCAAGTATGCAAGCCCAAAACAGGCCAATATATATTTTTTTCATCTTCTTACTGTTTAAATCATTCATATTACCTTCCCCATTCTTTCGGTGTAAAATCGACCGGCTTCCCGGTATCACTTTCCTTCCAGACGTCGAGCTTATTCTGCAGGCGTTCTACATTCTCCTGCTCCAACTGTTCGGCAAACCACCCGGCCAGCCACTCAATGTAGTTGGGATCTTTCGGTGATAAAGTTCCGAATCCGTATATATCTGCGAAAAGACTGTTGATATATTCGTCATCCCAACTTTCTTCCGTCCATTTCATCATCAATTCATGCTTTTTCTCCCCATATTCTCCGAAATAATAATCCAAAGACGCCAAATCCCAGGCATTCGGTTTAGACAGACGGTCGGAAACCGTCAGCGTATAAGTAGAAAATTCCGGATAGCCTGTTTTGAAATTTGCATTTTCTCTAAAAGTGATTCGCAAAACGACATTCCCTTCTGCCAAAGAAGGATCACGTTTCAGGATCACCGGAATATGAGCGGTTGCCGAATGGGCAGGAACAACATAGAACTCCGCCAGTACCGGATCGTCAAATGCTATATAATGCGTACCTGCAACGGCATTCTTCGTTCCTTCCACCATCACTTGCTGCAAGGCCAGCGGACGGTCTTCCGCTGAAAGTTTTCCCATAATATCCACATCTAACCATACCGTATCGCTCAATTGTCCTTCCGGTGTTTTCAGTTTGAAAGAATGGCTCCCGTTTCGCATCATCTCAGTGACCTCTTCCGTACTGAGCTGGCTACCATAATTAAAATTCAACAAACAATCCGGATCTTCAAACACCGGTAAATCTTTTTCACAGGCAGTAATACACAACAACATGCTGCATAACCATATATTCAATCGTTTCATCGCTATTCGTTTAAAAAAATTAAGGATTAAATTCCGTATTTACACAATTCCACAAGATATAATCATCCTCCGTCATTTCCTGAGTCTCCAACCACAGTATATCCTTGACCTGATTTCGCTTGTAGGTATAAAACAACTGTCCTTCGGCAAAAAACTCCCGCCGGTATTCAGCCATCAGCTCACCGGAACGATCGTTTAAACCGTCAAATACATCTTTATCCAAAGCGACACCGCATTCCAACATATAATCTTTATACAAAGCATTGGCCTCACTGAGCGAAGGTGTTGTCTCCACCGCAATCAAATACATCTCGGACATCCGGAGCATGGGTATAATCTGATAATACAACGCTTTATTCTCCACATCATCGGCAAAATAATATTTCAGAATAGTTACATTCTTCTTCGAAGTTGAAGATTTGGCATTTTTGTTCCACATGAATGCATAACGGTTGTCCGAATCCGTCGGAACTCCCTCAAAAAGCCGGGTCAGACGTTCGGGCGTAATATAGAGATAGTTTACTCCGGTTTGTACATCAGCCCCGCCGATCAGAATCGAAGCAACATCTTTCACATTATATTTACTCAGATAAAAAAGACACTCGTTCGGGCAGGCCTTATAACCGTTGGTTTCACGATCACTGCTACCGCTCAGTGTCATCACCGGATTTCCATCCCGGTCTTTGGCATCGATGACCGCCTTCGCTGCATCGTAAGCCATTGCCAGATATTTCGGATCGGCTTTCCCCAGATAAAGATACATCCGGGACTGCAAAGCCTTTACAGCCCAATAGTTCAGACGGGACTGCCGGTAACACATATAGGTATCTTCAATCTCCACCGACGAAGGTGCATTCAATTCTTCAAAAGTATATCCGAAAATCGGATCATTGTCTTTGAGCAGCTTTTCAGCTTTATCAAGGTCGGCGATCAATTTTTCGCTATATCCGGTGAAATCATAGCGGGTGGCTCTCTCGTCGAAGGCCGTCACTTCGGAATAAGGCAAGCTTACTTTTGTTCCTTGTCCCCCGGGGACTTCACCGAACAAACGTAAAACATCCAACTGACAATAGGCACGGATAGCATAGGCTTCACCGAGGATTACCGAACGGGTTGCTTCGTCGGGGAAAGCGGCTGCATTATCTTCTGCATGTTTGATAACCAGATTGGCCTGAACAATGATATTATAAAGCTTGGAATAAATAGCCTGGACAGCCTGCCGTGCTCCGTCATTGTCGTATTCGTGCAACATCAGGTGATAATCCTGATACCGATCGCTGGTAGACGAGGGTTCATCCGGCATATGCCACAATCCGGCCAAAGCTTCCGTACAACTCATCGTCAAACGGCAACCATACACATCTTCGTTAGCCAAAGCCATATAGCATCCGGTGAGAGCATCCCGAAAACCTTTGTAGGTCGAAAACTGATCTTCTTCTTTCTGTTCCGTATCGGGACGCACATCCAGCCAGTCGTTGCAAGAAACGGCCGACCACCCCAACAGGGCTATAAATCCTATAAATTTATATATTTTCATATCTATCGTTATTTATCCTGTCGTTAAAATAAAAATTTTATACTTCCCTGAATATTCCGGGCAAAAGGATAACTGGTACCCCGTTCCATCTTGATTGTCGAGAAATGCCACAAATCGGACATATTCACACCGAAGGTCACCGATGTCGCCCGCATGTATTTCTTTACCCACGCAGAATCCCATTTATACTGAAGCCCGACAGACTGAATCTCGAACACCTTATCGTCCATGACAAAGCGGGAAGTGGCACGGGTCGAACTATCGTCGTATTTCCTGAATGGAACGATATCCCCCGGTTTCTGCCAGCGGTCGTACAGAGCCCGGGCATCCACATTCTGTGCCATCAAGGTGGTACGCCCGACTTCTACCCGGTCGATAATCGTCGAATTGTACCTCTTCCCACCCCAATAGAAGGAAGCCGATACATTTACCGTCAATCCTTTCCACATAAACATCGTATTGGCAATACCCCGGTACCTGGGATCTGCCTGACCGACATAAACCTTATCGGAAGCCTTCCAGATATCCGTCCGGTTACCGTCTTTATCCAAAAAAATCTCCTGTCCGTTGGCCGGATCGATTCCCAGAGAACGAACGACATAAATACCGTTTTGCGGACGTCCTTCATAAAACAGATTGGCGACATCTACATCCTCTTTCAGATAAGCCTCGTTCTGGGCTTTAATGGCTTCCGACAGCTTCGAAACATAATTCTTATTGTAAGTCAGCTGACCACCGATAATCCAGTTGATATCCCGCTCAGCATTCCGGATAACATAAACACTGGCAGAGGCTTCCCAACCGTTGTTTTTCACTTCTCCGACATTGTCGACGTAGGAAGCAAAACCGTTGGAATGCGGCAGATCCATATTGGAAAGCAAATTAGAGGTTTTCTTGGTATAAACGTTGAATTCCCCCTTCATACGTCCTTTCCACAATCCGAATTCCACCCCGAAGTTGAATTCATCGGTTTTCTGCCAGGTCAGATAAGGATTACCCAATCCCTGCAATTCCGCTCCGGTCCAATACATATACCGGTTGTCCGTAATATATTTATACAACGTATTGGCACCGTCGGATCCCTGCTGTGTACCGGTCTGTCCGTAAGAAGCTTTCAACCGCAGAATATTTGCAAAACTACCCTTCAGGAATTTTTCATTGTGCAGGTTCCAGCCGATACCGGTACTCCAGAAAGGAGCATATCTCTTTTTCGAACCGAAATCGGATTTCCCATCCACCCGATACGAAAAATCCACGAAATAACGGTTATCATAGATATAATTGACATTGGCTGTCAATCCCAACCGACGGCTTTTGGATTTGGATCCGCCGGGACCTTCGTCTTTGGCATATTGCCGGGCACTGGCCAGAAAATGGATATCCTCATTCGTAAAACCTTCGGCAGCGATGGCATAATTATACCCCTCGGATTCATTCAGCGAATAATCCAAACCGACATACACCTGATGTTTATCGGCAAAAGTCCTGGTATACGAAAGCGTTATATTCCCGGTATATTCATTCGTACGTCCGGTGGTATAATCATAAGTTCCCCGGCGCAGGAATCCCTCGTCGGTTTCATATTGCGAATCGTCGGTGAAAGTGGAATGTTCTGCGGGCAAAAACCGATCAGACGTATTGTCCGTAGCCGTAATCCCGACTTGTCCGCGTAAGGTCAAGCCTTCGAACGGATTCCATTCTATGGCGAAATTATCCGTCAGCGTACGGTAACTACTCTTATCGAAACTGTTCAGGGTGGCATCGTACAACGGATTTTGATATCCTTGGTAATGAGCATGAAAACCGTCGAACATCCGCACCAGTTTTCCATTCTCATCATACGGAGCATTATAGGGTTGTTGTTTTACATAATCACTGAACGTACCGTATTTACTCTCTTTACTTTTGGTTGTCCCGTAAGAAGCCTGATTTTTAAAGGTGAAATTTTTCACTTTATACATTAAGGTCAGAGAGGTGTTCAGACTTTTACGCTCGGAATCCCGCATGGCTCCCTGTGTATTTTTATAGCCCACACTGGCACTCCAGCGGAATTCGTCGCTTCCACCCTCCATACGTAAATTATAATGCGAACCGACCCCTGTGTGCAACGGTTTACTCAACCAATCGGTATCTGTGCCGGAGGCAATTGCCCTTTTCCGTTTGGCATAAGCCTCTTTATACCATACATCATTACTCGGCAGGCTTTCATTCTTATACAATCCGAGATCCCACTCCAACTGCAATTTTTCAGCCGCATTCAACAAATCGTAAGAGGTCAGGTCAGGAGCTTCGATATCGATCCCTATTTCTGCATTAACGCGCAATTTACCGGCTTCCGGTTGCTTTGTCGTCACCACAATCACTCCGTTAGAACCCCGCGAACCGTATATCGCCGTAGCAGCAGCATCTTTCAGGATATTGATCGATTCGATTTCCTCGTCGTTATAGTCCATCAAACGCTCCAATGCTATTTCAAAGCCATCCAGGATGATCAACGGGGTATTCACCTCATTGCTCAGGCTTTCGTTATACTCCTGTACACTCATAGGCAGAGAAGAATTACCCCGGATATTCACTTGCGGCATCCGGTTGGGATTGCTACCGTTAATATTATCCACAGCCAGATTAATGGACACATCTATATTTTTCAGTGTCTGAAGCAGATTCTGGCCTTTATAGATTTTCAATTGCTCCTTATCGATCGATGAAACAGCTCCGGTATAACTCTCTTTCGCTTTCTTGAAAATACCGGTCACCACTACTTCCTCCATCTCTGCCACCTCTTCCTGCAGGGTAACGTCCAGTTCGGTACGTGTGCCCAAAGGAAACTCCTGCATTTTCATACCGATCATCGAGAAAACCAGAACGTGTTCACCTTCGGGTAACGTCAGGGTATATTTACCGTCGATGTCCGTAGAAGTTCCCAGCGTCGTCCCTTTCAATACTACCGTTACTCCGGGAAGTACATGGCCGGCAGCATCTCTGACGACCCCCTTTACCACTTTTCCATTCACTTGCTTCCGGCTAACTGCCGGACGCACGATAACGGTCTGGTCTTCAAAAACAAATTCTACATTCTTATCGGCAAACAAACGTTTCAGCAATCCACCGACCTCTTCATCGTCGGCCCGAACCGTCAAAACATTTTGTCCCTGAAAATGCTTCTGATCGTAAAAGAAAAACAAACGGGTCTGTTGCTGAATTTCTTCAAACAACTGCATCACCGTACAATTCCGCAAGTTCAGGGACACCCGTTGGTTTTGTGCAACCGACCTGGCCGATACACTCACACACCCCAAAATCATAAATAAAACCATTAATTTCATCATCCTTCCGATTTGCCTTAATTTCCCGGACCTGGGAAATCGTACAATTTCTTTTTTTTTCATAAATTTGTGAATTGGTTAATACTATTATTTGCTATGATAGTTTGATCTCCGCCGGAAGAGGGTGGCAGCCCTTTTCCGGTTTCTTTTTTTATTTCACTTGAATAATACCTTGTTGGATAGTAAAATGTACACTGGTGGTACGTTCTATCTTTTTCAACACGTTTTCTATGGTCTCGCTCCGCTCCAGTACTCCGCTGAATTTACGCGTCCGGACCGTCTGATCGGTAAAAACAGCCTGTACACAATACCAGTCGGCCAATTCCGTCATAATTTCCTCCAACTCAGCCTCTTCGAAATAAAATACTCCCTCACGCCAGGCCGTATATTTGCGTACATTCACCTGAGTGACCCGGATCTGTGTCCCCACGGTTTCCGCCAGCTCGCCCGGTCGTAACACCACCTCCCGTTTTCCGCCGTTCTCCACCTGTACGCTTCCTTTTACCAACACTGTCTGTACCTTTTGCTTCCGGCAGGTATTTACATTAAACTCTGTTCCCAACACTTTGACAGCAACCTGACCGGCATGTACAATAAAAGGACGGTTTTCATCCCGGGTCACTTCGAAATAGGCCTCCCCTTCCAGTTCTACCTCCCGGGTATCGCCGAAAGCCACCGGATAAACCAAACGCGAGCGGGCATTCATCCACACCCGTGTCCCGTCGGACAGCACCAAATGATATTCAGCTCCCTGAGGAACATCCAGCCGGTTCATCCGGCTGATCTTCTCCCCGCCCTGATCCGCAGCATAGAACAATTGTTTGTTTTCCGGATGATTCACCACCTCTTCTCCTGCCCCGATCTTACCTTCCCGGGCAGAAAGATCGATCCGGCGGCCATCAGACAGCGACAGGATAACACCGGGACGCCCACTCTGTCCAACGGTCTCCTGAGCATCGGCCAACTTCTCTGCCGGAGCCTGATCTTCACCACGCCACAAATAAAATGAAGTAAAAGCAATGGCAACCATAGCCGCGACAGAGGACATATAAGAGATCCGGCGATGCAGGCGTTTTCTTTGTATGGCGGAATTCAATTTTTTCCACGCCTGTTCCTGGTCATAACGATCCATATATTCCAACGAACGTCCGATCCGGTAACAATCGATGAAAGTTTTTCTATTTTGTTGTTTTTCATTAGTCATTATTCACTCTTTTTATATTGTAGAGTGAAAAAGTAGTTGAATGAATGACAAGTAAAATGTTAATATTTATTAAAACGAATAAAATAAAAAGGAGAGATGATAATCTTTTCTCAATTTTTTCAACGCCCGGGCTAAATGTGTCTTTAAGGTATTTACCGACATACCGAGTTCCAAAGCAGCTTCCACACATTTTTTATTTTCCAGGATAACCGCTTTGATGGCAGCTATTTCTTGCTTCGGTAATTTCTCCAATTTCAGCATCAATTCTTTTTCCTGCCGTTCCAGTTCTTCCCTTTCCAGGACAGCCTCCTGTGGAATCTCCACCGGGACTCCTGTCAGTAATTCCATCGGCACCAGCTTCTTCTTCTTCAAAACAGCCAATGCTGCATTATGTACGGAAGTATACAGATAACTACGAAAATTGCCGGTAATGGCGCGATAATATTTTCTTTCCCAGAAAGCGACAAAGAAATCCTGAACAATATCCTCGGCCAATTGGAAAGAATCGGTCAACTGTACGACATACACACACAATTGCATATGATACACATCGAACAGCAGACGAAACCCTTCCTCCGGCATTTCTTGCAGTAGTCTCTGGATCTCTTTATCTCTATCGGCACCATATCTCTTCATAATAACGCCCTACGATCGAAATCACAAAGATAGTAAAATTGACCTATATTGCATAAAGTAGAAATTTTCAGATTCACTGTTGTCAGCAGCAATATGGTAAGTAAAAAACAATCTCTTCGTTTCATTCCATCTTCTATTTCTTTAATTTTGCTTTCCGAAAACAACCGATCAGCACGTATAACGATCGAAAAAAATAAAATCATGTCAATAGAAAAAGTCAAAGCTTATTTTGCCACCCTGGGTCGTGAAAAAGAAGTCATGGAATTTCCAGTGTCCAGTGCAACCGTCGAATTAGCCGCACAGGCATTGTCCGTCGAACCGGCACGTATAGCTAAAACCCTCTCTTTCCAAGGCGAAGACGAAAATCATTGTATCCTGATCGTCACTGCCGGAGACGCAAAAATCGATAACAGTAAATTCAGACATTTCTTCAAAATGAAAGCCAGAATGTTAAGTCCTGAGAAAGTGGCAGAATCGACAGGCCATGCCATCGGAGGCGTCTGCCCCTTCGCTAATCCTGAAGGCGTACGAACTTACCTGGATATTTCCCTGCAAAGATTCGACACCGTTTTTCCGGCCTGCGGCAGTAGCAATTCAGCCATCGAATTGCATTGTGACGAATTATTCCGATACGCCCTGGCTATCCAATGGATCGACGTCTGTAAATAAAAATCTTTAAGTTATCGGAACTTTTATCGCCGAAAAAGCAGCATTATTTCTGTATTTGTCCGTCTTCAGTATCCGGGATTGGAGACCCGGCCGTTTCTGCCGGCCATCTATCTTTTTGATCTATATCAAAAATGAAGCAAGATATTTCCCATACATTTGTCTATTATAATCTGAAATAAATCATCGATTCACATGAAAACAGAATTAGACAAATGTATGGCCGGTGAGTGGTACGACTGTCATGATCCTATTTTTATCACACAAAAAGGGAAAACCCGCCAATTGTTGGCACGCTATAATGCACTGCCTTACGAAGAGAAAAAAACAAAACAGGAAGTCTTGAAAGAAATGTTCGGCAGTATCGGTAACAACGTATCTGTCGGTACTCCGTTCCTATGTGATTATGGTTGTAATATTCATATCGGCGACAATGTATCTGTCAATATGAACTGTTCTTTTATCGATTGTAATAAAATCACCATAGGTAGCCATGTTTTAATCGCTTCCAATGTACAAATCTATACAGCAACCCATCCTATCGAGTTGTCCGAACGGCTCATTCCCGGTTGGACTCCGGATCAAGCTGCCTATTTCTGCCGTACTTATGCACTTCCTGTGACTATCGAAGACGGTTGTTGGATCGGTGGCGGTGTGATCATATTACCCGGAGTGACTATCGGCAAAGGGTGTGTAATCGGAGCCGGAAGTGTCGTAACCAAAAATATTCCGGCCGATAGTCTGGCAGTAGGTAATCCTTGCCGGGTAATCCGTGAGATCAACAAAAAATAAGTACATGGTAAAGTCAGTCGCTTTTGATTCAGACGGAACTATCGCATCACAGCTAAAGGAACCCGCAGCTGTTTCATTTCCCTGAAACAATGCGGACCGGATCCTGTTTCGTCATATCCTCCTCACAGTTCAGGCCCAGAGAAAACGGATTATTTCTTAAAAACAGGCTTTCATTCTGCAGCGAAAAGACAGACGTCATCTTACAGTTCGATTAAAGTACCCCCAAACAACAATCCTCCGGCAGAAAATCATGCCGGAGGATTGTTTATAGTCTTCGGCTATTTACCCGTTCCTATCCAGGTACATTTATGCCAGATATATTCCAACGGACCTTGTTTATGCCTGGCCAGCCACCATTTACAAAATTTCAGTTGTAACAGAAATATCAAAAAGCCGACCGATAAACTAAGGGTATATCCGCAATAAGGGGCAAGATTCAGACCTATAGGGAAATAAATGAAAGCACCTATTATGGATTGAGAGATGTAATTGGTCAGGCTCATTTTACCATAAAAACGCAAACCGGCAACTGCTTTGCTGAAATTTTTATGTTGATAAAGCAGAATAAACGAAGCCACTAAAACCAAAGTAAAAGCCAGCTTCTGCCACATATCGAATGCCGTTCCCACAGTTTGCTGCACGATTGGGTCATTTTCCATGACCAGTTCCTTTAAGGTGTATAAAGGAGCAAAAGAAATAGCAGAAATGATGAGTACTTTTGTCCAAAAAACTATATTCTTTTCATTCGTCATGAAAAGTTGTTTTCTGCCGATAAAAAAACCTAACAGAAATAATCCGGCAGGAAAAAAGGCGGCATTCCATGTTGCAAAAAATGCAAAGGATAGCGTTATCCTTATTTCATTGACAACAAAGTTTCCGATTCTGAAGCGATAAGGCAAATACACATTTAGGGGAACATTATTAAAATGAAGGATTTCGGGAATAAGGATTATTCGGGAGATTGCTTTGAACTGGCAGGCAGACTGTATGGGCTTAGCTATAAGGGACCGAAAGAGTTCGCCGAAATCATATTATTCATGTGAATGGTCAAATGGATACTCCTTTTTTATCGGCTTTCTGTACCGGGTGATTCCGGCTGACGGTGTTTGCCTGCCTTGTGCCTTCCTGACAGACGGGCGCCTGCTGCGACTGATCCTGCCTTTTGTTCTTGTCCGGATCCCATTTGAAGAAATCAAACTTCACCCGCTTGTAGCCGGCACGGACGAAAGCCCTGAACAAGTTCCCCTCGTTGTCGGTCATGCCCTTGATGCAGGTCGCCCTACCCTGTGCCAGTGCTACCTGCAACTCTCCTGTAAGATCTTCCTCTTTCAGCCGTGTGGGGAATTGTGATGCAATCAGGTTAATTGTGGCACGGAAATAGAGGTAAAAGGCTATGGCGCAAAGGGAAAGGAAAGAATAGGGAACGAGTGGCTAGAAGATGGCGTGAAGTGGCTTACCGGCAAGAAAGAATAGCATCCCGATACAAAAACTTCAAAATAAAAAGCGTATCTTCGCAAAAAAACATAAAAAAATACAACCCGATATGATTACCAACCGAGAAGAAGTGATAGATAAAGCATTTAAGGTGTTTCTGAAGATGAATTACGAAAAGGCGAGTATCAGCACGCTGGCGAAAGCCTGCGGAGTGGTAAAGACAGGGGTGGTGTATTATTTTCCCCACAAACTCGACCTGTTCATGGCGGTGGCAGACAAGTATGCCATACAAATGCAGACGCCGTCCAATAAGTTCGCAGAACCGGCAGAAACACTTGCGGAATTTATCGACCAGTATGTGGCAGGAGTAAGAACAGCCATGAACCGTATTGTCAAACTGGTGGAATGCAGTGTGGATAACAATGATTGCTGTCCCAACTTCTACTACTTCCATTTTCTTTCTCAAGTGAGGATGTACTATCCCGGAGTCCGTGAAAAAATGGAGAATACCTTCCAAAAGGAGCATGAGTTATGGAGAAAGGTAATACAAAAAGCCAAGAATAACGGTGAAATAAAGCAAGATACGGACGTGAAAAAAACCGCCTCACTGTTCCGTCAGGTGTTCTTGGGCATGTCCTATGAGCAATCGTTCCTGAACGGTCTGGACGTAGAAGAATTGAAGGACAAATTTGATAGTTTATATTCGCTACTGAAAGCCTGATTCCTTTTAGTAATATTTAAAAGATATTTTTTTCTGAACAATCGTTCAAATTTTAATATGTTGTTTATCTTTGGCGCATAATTTAACTGCCAGAGATATGGACAAGGTACATAGACAGCATGGAAGTATCGTCCTGTACGAAGAAAAAAAGGATGGTGAGCAATATATACGGATAGCATATGCTGATAATCCGGTCATTGCCCCGATGCTATCTCAAGAACCTGGGATAAGCCTGGACGGAAACGGGAACGCCTATATAAAAGCATCGGACTTCCGGCTGCCGATTTTTCACGACCGTTATTCTCCTCACACCTACATTGATTATAGCCGGCTATACGCAGGACTCCCCAAATCCAAACGGGAATACACCTTCCCGAAACTCCATCCTGATGAAGACACAATAACAGATAGAATAGAAAGATTAAAAGAGTGGGTCGATCAAAGCAGTCTGGGACATTTGCCTTTACCGTTAAGGATTGATTTGATGAAACGGATCGGTAATATACGTGTCATACAGAAAATACAATGCGAGTGTTGCAAGAAGATTTATTTTTCTGCCGGAAAGCAAAGCAACGTTCATGCACAAGTACTCTCCTGCATAAACAACTATCTGTATAAAGCTGAAAACTCTGCCGAAGCTATATTATCAGAAACAGAGAAATTGAGGATTCATGTGGAAGATAATCATAAGGAAACGGATGCAACCGTAGGTTGGGCTATCGTGATGCTTGGATATACAGTATGTTATGATGCAGCGTCTATATTGAACATAGAGGATTATTGCGGAGAAGATGACGGATCTTTCGATCCTGAAAGCTGGAATGCTGATTTCATAGGATCAATTGTCTATTCAGGTGGAAATCCTTTTGTCAATGAAAGAAACGGTGATACAGGAAAACGAAAAGAGTATTGGCACTGGTATCTGGATATGATTCTTTCCATATATAAAAATCCCGAACGGGAAATTATCGCTTTTGTCTTGCCGGAAAAGGCAACTGAAGTACCCGTTTTTCCGGAGGAATTGATAAAAGAAGGGTTGGAAGAAATTTCCAGCTCGCCCCAAGGTCACCTGTCCCGCCCGTCAAGATATAAAATTTTACGGGCATTCCGGTCTCCCCGTATAGCAGGAAGAATCGGTATATTGTGTGCGCTTAAAGTCTTACCGATTTGGAGAAGATATTCCGGAGAAAGCCATAAAATTATTGCATTGCTCCGAAAAGCGGAGCATTACTTAGAGGAAAAAGCAAATCCGGATGAAATAACGAGAATAGCGGACTACACTTCCAGTCTTGTAGAAGGACGCGACTATGGAACCGATTTTGCCCCACTTATGGCAGGCATGGCAGCTGTACAGGCTGCATATACAGTAACAGACGGTAACGATTATGAAGAAGTTGCGGAAAATGATGAAGAACTTGCCTCCGACGAATGGGATGCAGCGTTTTTAGCAAGTCTTTCCTGTAATGGAGGTGCGGCAGACTTATCGGAAATCAATCCCGAATCGAACAGGGAATTTTGGAAATGGTATCTCACCGACTGTATACCGTACGTTTATGAAAACGAAAAACATGCCGGATACCATGCCGGTAACAAAATCCGCATACCGACACCGGCAAATTGCAATGTGACGCTGTCTGATAAAATTAACCGGCTTAACTCTGCGCTCGATTCTTATATTCATGCCCCTACCGACAGAAAAGAATTATTGCACATGCAACCGTATGCGGCAGACGGAGAACTTATCCGCATAGTGGCAGATTTTCTACAAGGCTATCCCTGCCTACCTTCCACAGCACAAGAACTGGAAAATTATTGCATGACCGGACTTTTCGATTACGACATTATAAGGTTTTGGTATTGTACAGCTTTACTGGCCTTGTCTCCAGATTCTTGTGCCATCGCTTATCTGTCAAAACTTGCCCATACCCTTATGGAACAAGGGCCGGGAGATCTCCATATATTGTATCGCATTGTACTGCTATTGCCGGAACAGAAGCATCTGCATGAACTGAACCGGGAACTTACCGATTATTACGAGAAGATAATCCCCACTCTTGTGAGCACAAAATGGTTGGCAAAGGCCAATATTCCTTACCCTGATGATTTTGAATGGAGTATATCTTTCCATTTTACTTCCGACGGGGAAATGTTTCCCGTATCGGACGGCAAGAGAGACGAACAAACGTGGTTTATTCTGACAGTCCGATTATTCGGACCAAAATCTCTTTTTCATGACTATACCCGTTTCACAAGTTATCAAATTCACGTGTGCAACGGTGACAACAGCATTCATGGAGACTGGAACGAAGAAGACGGTTTTCTTGTATGTAATGGAGAATGGTTAATGAAGAATGAACTTTATACTCCCGACCAACTTGTACTTCTGATGCACAAACTCTCAACTAACGGTATCCGGTTTTCCAAAATACCTGCCGGTATATATACGACCAAAGGAATATCCGGAAAGGCTGTGGTGGAATGGATTAAGAGCGAAATGGAGCTGTATGAGAATGATCGGATGGAAGAAGTCCGCAATAAAGCCCTTGACCTACGCAAAGATGATGGAGATGTAGAAGATACGCTGGCAGAAATGAGAAAAAGATGGGGAAAAGATGTTCCCATATTGAAAGACAAGCGTTTTGATGAAATCATAACCCAATATTTCTGTCTTTCGCATGAAGCGGGTATAGCCGCCTTGGGGCAGGAACTTACCGCCTGCGGATACGCTCTCTATGACTTGGACGGTGATGAGATTTACCTATTGGAGTTGCTTCCACAAACGGAAATGCAGACCTTTGAGAAAAAATGCAGGAAGTATGGTCAATATTGCCAACTTCTCAAACAACCACACCGTGATTTTGGGATTACAGCCCGGCATATCAATCCACGAAAGCAAATGCCCCGTGAAAAAATGAAATGGCCGGATGACGGCATCTGTTACATCGTAAGAGGTTTTGCCGGATATTGCGCCTATGGAGAATGGAAGCCGAAAGATGAAGAGCAATGGTTGGGAACATTCATAGTCGATTTGCGTATTGTACCTCTTCAGCCTGTAAAATTCAAAACGAGGAAAATTCACAGTTTCAGATACTCGAAGGAGCTGGACTTTTATGCCGCACTTTATTCTACCTCTTTGGGAGAAATGCCTATTGGGGGAAAGAACCCGTTGGAGGCGGACAAATGGTCGCGCCTGTGTGATTTGAGTGTCTATGATAAGTATGAGTTTCGATGGTACGGACCTTATCTCTGCCTGGGAGATGCTAAAAGTGTCATCATTCATACAATGACGGAACAGGGAGTAAAATATGTAAGCCGTATTATATTACCGGATGGCTTGATGTATCCTCCCGGTTTCGGGATAGACGGGAAAGGAGCGCTGTATATAACAATGGGGAGTTATTACAAATCGGGCATCATCCGATATGACGATAACGGGAAATATACCACCCTCCCCTTCTCCATGTTCGGGTATGAAACGTTCCGTGAAGGTTGCATACCCGTACCGGACACCGCACGCATGATTTCGCTGCACGAATACAATGCAAGAAACAATAGCGGAATATGGTTGGAACCGGGATTGCTTGATCTCGATATGGCGACACGAAGATGCCGTATCGCTCCGTTACATCACATTGGGGATGGTTTATTCAGATTGCACCTATTTCAGGAGGACTGGATTTTGGTAGAGGGTAACAGCGACAATGGCAACCGCTCCGACTATGCCCGTCTCTGGAACCGGAGGACAGATGAAGTATTGCGCATCCGCCCCGGTGTGTTCGGTAGCGAATCATTCAAAAAGATTCATGCGTTACCTGACGGTACTATCGTAGTAAATACGCATCAGCATACCGATGACATACTGAGTCTGCCGGAAGACTTTTGGCATTTCCTTCGTACGGCAAGCCGTCCGAATAAATTGGGATACTGGCTCAATTACCCAAAGCCTTATCCGGACATAGACCTTTTATTACCTCCTATTTCAGAAGATATAACTCTGATGTTTGCACCTCCGTGCGGAAAGCTGCCGGTTACCCAACCACGGTTGTCGGCAAAGGAGAATAAAGAGCAAGGAGGAAGTCCCGATCTGCCGGAGACAGATGGAGTAGAGATTACGGAAGGCATATTAAAGATAAACGGGAAAAATGTCGGCCTACCATTGTCATATACGGCCATGACAGATATTTTCGGCAAAGAGAAAGTCGTATTTACCCATCAGACCATGCAAGATGACAACGGCAAGACCATACAATATGACAGACGCAGCTTTCTTGTCTGGGAGGATGCCGGAGTGACTGCCGCCCGAAACGAAGAGAATGTTTATAATATTTCTGCCATATACTTGTGGATAACAGAAAATAAAGTATCTGTCCCTGTCCTGCCGATTCCTGCCGGACTATTCGGTGGAGAAATTATGGTAGACGGAACAAAGTGGGACAAAACTTCCGATATGACAGCCCGCAGCGGAACAATGGAAATCGCGACGTCCGTGTCGGACGGTTACATGGAAATCACATTCGCCAATACCCGTGACTGGAAATCCACCTGGCAGAACTGGCGGAAAATTATGGCTGAAAACCTTCAAGTTGCCCTTGTAAAAAGAGACCGCATCAGGCAGTTGGAAAGAAACGGTCATATAGGTAAGTTCATAGCTCCGGATAACACCCGCTTGTTGGCAGAAACGAGTGAATCTTTTCTCAGCCATGCGATTCAGGCACTTTATGCCGGATATTCCATGAGACGAAGCGAACGCTATCTAAAAGCGAATCTGCTTTTATGTCTGATAGAAGCGACAATCAAATGTATTGCATACAGTACCGTCCGGGCTTCCGATATACTCTTCGTATATTCAGGTTGTGTACTTCTCGGCTATGAAAAAGCGAACATGAAACGGTTGGGCGAAACAATGGCAAAAAAGGGCATTCGCGATTTCGTGTTCGACACCCTGATCCATGGCTGCGTTCCTGATTGGGAAGTCACGGAATATACTGTCTTTCCGGAAATTAAGAAATGGATCTCCTCACAAGTGAAAAGCGGAAACATAACGGAAGCGAAAGCTGCATTAAAAAATATTTCTTGTATTTCAGAGAATATCCTGATAACAGATGCGCTGATTACATCAACTTTAAAAATATAAAACAGTATGGAAACAACAAAAACAACCGAAAAATTCAAGAGTGTACATCAAACTTTCAGTTACACCCCCCCAAGTGCCTGGACAAACCAATGGTCAAGCCTGGCATTTGGGATAGGTATAATCGTCGTACCTTTGATTTACCCTTTTGGGTTACGTATCAGGCGGGCGGTCATCCTCTCTCCAGCAGTCTTTTCCACGATTTTGATTATTGGCGGTGTACTACTGCTTATCATGACATACTTTGACATTCGTAAGGCCCGGGTGCTGGCAGCACAGGGAGGAACCATTACCGTGGATAAAGGACGGGTGACATATCCTGAGGTAAATAAAAGCAAAATCGAATACAACTCTTTCCTTATTTCCGACATCAGCTATATAAAAGACGATAACGAAGAAAACCAATTTAAGGTAAGTCTTCCTGATAAATACATCGTATTCGAAACCAAGTATTTTGCATCGCAGGAAGACTTCGAAGAGTTTCGTTCTTTATTCAACTAATCAATTCCCCATTTATATAAAAAACAACTTAAAGAATTATGAATGTAAAATTATTGAAGAACCTGTTTGTGGCATTAGTTGCAGCCATCTCTATCTCTTCCTGTTCGTCTGCAAATGATTGTGCAATGGCTTCCGATGAAGGTGTTGCTAAAATAAAGGAACTTATAAAAGCCCATGTGGATATAAACGAATGTAAAATTTACCGCATAGAATGGAAAGAAGACTGGAAAGAACGCAAATTGGAAAACGTATTGAGTCAAATCAGCGTGGATTACATCGACAAGGAGGACAATGACTATAATCTGACCATCAATTATACGGATGGTGAATTTGTACCCGAAGAACCGAGAAAAGGAAAATCCGTATTAAACTCCTGACTTCGTCAATGCGTACCCCAAAACCCATCATTAAACAATGGTGCGATCCGTTGATGACGTTTCATAAGCATTGTTCTTGTTATAGTTTGCTTACTTTGAGGTAAAGTCACCTGTATCGTGACTATAGTCTGTGCAAGCGCCAGCACTTTATCTACACTCATGTTTATATTGGATAGCTTCAGTAGTCTCTCTAGCTCTTTGTAGACTTTAAGTGCCACAAAGCAGATGCACACGTGAGCTTCTATTCTCCTACGGGTAAAATGAAACATCGGCCTTATCTCTATTTTTGATTTTGATATCCGGAAAGCCCTCTCAACATGCCAGAGATTATGGTATGCGGCGTATACCTCGCTAACAGGAATATCCGTGTTTGTAAGATACCCTTTAAGACCGTCCCATTTCTCGTCCGCTTCAAGCTTATCATAATTTATGGAAACCTTTACGTCTCCTTCCATTTTTAAGAATTTGTTGTAACCACGCTTGTTAATGTTGTCTTTCGTAAGTGTTCCTCGGTTATAAGCCTTTTCCAAACGGCGTATTCCCTTTTCTCTGTTATAGGCGTCCTTGCGGGCACGGTCGTCGGTATATCCTACCAAGAGTCGCTGTCCGTTACCTTTGTCGTACTCTATCATTTGACAATTGACCTTCGGCTGTGCAAGAATCCACTCCTGTATTTTCTTGCTTTCATTCTTTATCTTTGCGCCGATAATATATTTGTAGCCATTACTCTCAAGGTCCGCTATATTATTGCCGTTCATAAGCCCGGAGTCGGCTACGACAATAAAATCATCAAGACTGTACTTCCTGACAAATTCAGTCACGACAGGTAACATTGTAAGCGGTTGGGCAAATACATCTTGTAGATTTGATTTTTCCCAAGAGAGATCACTCTGCTTGAGTTATGTATATGTGCAGTGGTAAGACTTATCGGTTCGTCAGAGTTTCAGGTTGCGTGTACAGTTTGTCTATGGACAGTCCTGGGATTGTCCATAGACATTCCCGGGACTGTCGGGAGAGTGTCGTGGCTTTGTCGGTATCCACCCCATCTGTCAGGAAGGAGCTCGGTGAGTTTTTTCTCTGACTTGGGAGTAAGATAATAGGGAAGTTTGCTGATTACATCATTCAGCCACTCACGTGGATTGACTCCACATTCCTTACAGGAACCGAGTAACGAGCAGATGACAGCCGTGTTTTCAGCCGCTTGCCGATTTCCACAGAACAGCATATTCTTTCTGGTCAAAACCATAGGTCTAAGTGCGTTCTCCGCCCTGTTGTTATCTATAAAAATTCTTCCATCGTACAGATAATGCCTCATTCTTGGTATGAGAGGATAAGCGTAGGCTATAGCCTTCCCCATCAGACTGCGCTTAAGCACTTTGGGGTATGTGTTCTGAAGCCAGAGCTCGAAGGCGTCAAGTAGCGGACCGGCCAGACGTTGCCGTAGCGCTGCACGTTCCTCATAGGAGAGTTGCCGCTCATCAGCCATATACTCCACGTTATACAGATCTTGTATAAATTTAAGTCCTTGCATGGCATATTCCCGGTTCTCTTCCCTGCATGACTCTATGTGGCGTCTGATATGTGCGAGACATCCGCACAGGCGCACGTCTTTCCGGTTCTCAAAAGCGTCATAAGCGGAGTAACCGTCACACTGGAGGTATCCTTTGAACGTTTTCAAGAGATCGATCGCTACCTTTTGAGAACGCGATCCGTTGTCATAATGGAAGAAGAGCAGGCGCGGCACCGCCGCTCGTACTATCCAGATATACTCCTTTGCTGCCTTGTGCCTGTCATGGTCTATGACCGGGAGAGTGGTTTCATCCACCTGTATGTAGTCAGAGGAGAGGACTTTCTTTTTGAGTTCAAGGTAAAGAGGTCTTAAAAGTTCACAGACCGGCTTGAACCAGCCATCCAACGTGTTTCTCGACAGTTTCACTCCCAGATGTTCCGGTTGCTTGACCTGCCGGTAAAATGGAACGTGATACTCGTATTTCTGTAAAAGTATCTCCGCGAGCATGGAAGCCCCGGGCATACCTTTATATATAGGCATCAACGGCAATGGAGCGGTGACTACCATCCGCTTCCCGTTTTCAATGGCCTCCGTTTCGTCTTTGATTGCATACGTGGGGCGTACCGTGTCTTTTACATAGAGGTATCCGGGTTTCATCTCAAGGGTTCTGGTGTGTTCCTCGCCTATCTTGACGTATTTGTCAAGGTCGAGGTTTTCCGGCTCGATGATAACCGTCACGACCGGAAGGTCGTCCATGATAATCCGATTGCGGCGTGGAGTTTTACCGGCGACTTGAGGTTTGGGGGTGATAATCTGTGCCGCCTTGTTTCTGGCCGCTTCGATTTCCGCCTCTATCTGTCCCAAGTCGCCGTAATCAAAAGGGAGCATGGGGTCCCCGCTGTTTATAGGATTGCATTTCTCACTCATCTTCCCGAACACTTTCCTTTTCAACCATGCAAGGGAAGCGTTCAGTTCA
Organism: Odoribacter splanchnicus DSM 20712; assembly: GCF_000190535.1. Classification (GTDB taxonomy): domain Bacteria; phylum Bacteroidota; class Bacteroidia; order Bacteroidales; family Marinifilaceae; genus Odoribacter; species Odoribacter splanchnicus. The sequence goes on along the minus strand of NC_015160.1, from coordinate 9,336 downwards.
ACTATCGTGGCACGGAGCTCCTCTATGGTCTTGGCCTGGGACTCGATGATCTCACTTTGCTTCCGGTTCGTCTCCATCAGCAAGGCAAGCTGTTCCAGCATGGGGGCCGTCACCCGCTTCGGTATATCTTCTTTCGTTGTCATTCAATATCCTGTTTGATTGTATAAAGGTAGTGAAAAACAACCGGAAAAGCAAGCCGGCAAGCTATTTGTTTACAGATATTTGCCAGTGTCTTTTCAGATCGGAGAGCCGTCTTTGCCTTCCCTTTCGTTTGTCCTCGTTGATGCCTTCCACCATGATGACAAGATCACTCCAGGTCATGGGGTACGAGTGGGTTTCAGGATCATAAGCGGGGATTTTAAAAGTTCCTTCCTCAAGCAGTTTCTCGTACATCACCAGACCTCCCGTTTCTGCGTGCAGAAGCTTTATACGGTTTTTCAGCCTGTTGATAAAGATGTACACATCTCCATTCCGGACATCCCCGTTCATTTTTTCCCGGATCAGACCGCTCAAGCTGAACATGCCCTTACGCATATCGGTACTGCCGGGGCATAAAAAGTAACGCATGGAGTCGTTCAGGCAAAACATGTTCCACACAGTTTAGTGAGCAGGCTCAAAGCGGCTTTACAACCACCCGTGCCCTTAAATTTCATTTTAATCCCGTTGGGAAGCTCCAGGGATATTTCCGAGTTGTCAGTACATTTACCGGAAGTTTTCTCTGTCTTTTGCGGGCACAAGGCAGGTTTGGACTGGAACGTTGGTGCAGACACATTGTTGTTGTCTATGCTTATCGGAACAAAACCATCCATGCCAGCTGTGGGGACACTTCCGGATTTAAGCTCCTCGTCCGATATATTGAAACGTGAGCGCCAGTCGTAAAACTGGGAACGGTTATATCCTTCATTCGCACAAAAATCCTTTACCGTTAAGTTGCTTTGGCGTTGTCGAAGAAGAATATGGAAAAACTCCTCCCTTGTCATATATTTTGCCATAAATCCTTTTTGCACACAAAGATAAACGGGAAAGGATATTATGACAAGATGTATTTGCTCAACCGCTTACAGAAGTATATTAACACAAAATTCTTTCATTTACTTGTTGCGCCTCTAAAAATCTCACAGCACGCTACACAGAGTGTCTACCGTCTTGTCCCTTTGCAAAACTTCACATCTTCAAGTGATATTGACTGGAACAAGGCTATTACTGAGATAGATCAGCAACTCTATATCAAATACTCTCTGACAGATGAGGAAATCGCTTTCATCGAATCAATGATAAAACCAATGTGAATTCTTATTTCAATAAGTCTTATCCTAAGTTTGAAATTTGATTTTTGAGTTGCCAATTCATATTCAAAAAAATATTTTATTGAGGTTCTAATGTAATGAAAGCAATTCAGCGTTTACCCACTACAAGTAAACGCTGAACATTTTATTTGTTTATAAGAGTTTCAATAGCAGTTTTGAAATCATTAATGAATGGAGTGATTACTTTGATGTTGTCGTTGTAAAAATATGACATCAAATTTGTTTGTTCAAAATGAATCATATTAGTCTTAAACCATTCTTTTCTAGTTACACGTAGTGGCTCTTGTCCTGCTACCATAGGAAATGTTTCAATTATTGAATCTTTAATCAATTCAATATTATATCTATGTGGAAGATTGTTCCAATATGGATGTTCAAGATTTTCTAAAAGTTTTGACAAGTAGTTGAAAACTTGAAATTCAGGAGTTCTTAATTCTGCATTATTGACCTCATTGTCAATAATGGCAGGTAGAGCCAATATCGTTTTAGATTCCTTCATGATTGGTATTATCCTATCATTCAAAAGTACATCATTATCAAAAACAATAACTACTTGTCTGAAGTAATCATCAATAGTATATAATGTTTTTAAATTATCACATCCGAGTTTCGCAGAAACGAATATTAAATCGTACCCATAGCTTAATTTCGAATCAAAATTCTCTATTTCTAACATTTTTTTGAAAAACCATTCTGCTTCTTTGTCTTCAAAATATATCTTAATTTGTGGCGTTACGTCATCGAATGCAGGAAGAATACCAAGCATATCTCCTTTGATATTTTCATAAGTCGGATATTCCATTAACTTAGGTCTTAAAACATCTTCAATATATACCACAGAATCAATATTCCTGCCAGACCGAGCTGTCTCATCATTAATTTTAAGAACTTCTTGAATAATAGTCAATGAATGAGATGTCATTATAATTTGCAAGTTCAAACTTTTGGCTTCCTTTTTTATAAGCTGTATTAGTTTGATTTGTGCTCGTGGATGAAACCCTGCATCAATTTCGTCAATTAAAAGAATCCCTCCATTATAGTTGGGGTTTTCACGTTTTAATTTTGCAAAAGAAGCTAATGCAGTAATGATAACACCCAAAGAATCTTGACCCAAAGAAATCGTTCGAGTAGAATGTTCAAATTCGGGTAATAAAGACCTCTTTGTTGTCCCCTTTAATTCTTGTTTGGTAATATGATCGCTATCAACAACTTTATTGTCAATAATGGCCTTGAATTTTTCCCGAATATATAGCTTGTCCTCATCCGATAATGCCTTAGACAATTCCGAGTTAAGACTGCTTTGGTATTCTCCGTTAGGTAACATTCTACTCATACTCAAGAACATTGTGGGTATAGGAACTTTTGCTGAAGGACCAACATTCCATCCTTCTTGTTCACCTCGAGGTACCACTTTTAAACGTTCTATTCCTTGTTTCTTATCTGAATGTTTGGAAACATTACATATCTTCGTCAGATCCTCTTTACCTTGTTCGGAATATGTTAAAGTAAAATATGGCTTATCTGCGGATTTTTTTACATAATCTCGTGCAATATCAAGATAAAACAATTCATGCAATTGTGCTTGAAAAGAACGCTTAAGTAGCGTTTTCCCTTCACTGGATTTTAACTCAGACCCATTAGCAATAAGACCAAGTAGGGTGGATTTTCCAATGCCATTATGACCTGCTATAACTGTCAGACGCTCAGAAATATTAATTGTAAGATTTCTGAACATTCTAAATGGAATGTCACCAAACGAAATACTTTTAATCTTCATGTAGACCTGATTTTATATGCTAAAATAGTTTGTGGTTTGGTATAACTAGATTATTGGAAAATATCATAACTTCTTTCCCCTTTCCTGAATTACTTGCACTGTAATTTAACTCAAAAGTTTTTTGTCTGAACTTAGAGTATAAGTCTACTATAAAATCAACATTGTCATATGATATAATCCATTTCTGTTCTTTAAAATCGCTTATTGATTTGGCAATATTTTGATGATCTGTGTCATTGTAATAGTTCAAATAAAGTCCTTTGCCTTTTACATAGTATGGTGGGTCTAAATAAAATAACGTATTATACGGTAATTCATTTTTTAACCGTCGTACTAAAGAAACAGCATCTTCATTTGTTAAATGGATTCTATCTGCATAATCTGCTATACGTTGAATCCTTTTTATCAAATCTTCTTTGTTAAATCTTGCATCAATCTTATAATTTCCAGTTTGGTCATAACCGCCAATGACTCCTGCTTTCAATATTCCTGAACGATTAGTCCTATTCAAGAAGAATGTAGAAAAGCCTAATTCTAACAGGTCTGAATTCTCTTTATTGGATTGAATTTCTTTTTGTTTAAACCAAGTTTCAATGTTTAAAGGGGTATCCTTTATCATCTTGCAGAGAGCATCCGCGTTATTTAAGGCACTATACCAAAAGGCATAAATAGATATGTCCTTATCATTTATATGTATGTCGCTGACATATTCATTAAAGAGCAAAGATAAAGCAACAGAACCACCTCCAACATATGGTTCAACATAAGTGCCATCGAGCAATGCGTTTTCTTTGATTAAGCATTGTACGAAATCAGCAACTTTAGCCTTACCGCCAGGGTATCTTAAAGGTGATAGAAATTCCATAATATTATTCTTTATTCTTTATCGATTCCCACAATTGGATAAAAAAACTTTCTATGTTGTCCCATCCAGTAATCAAATTATCTGCTTTAGGATAGAAAAACTCGTTATGAACATATGCATTCAATGATTCGATTGAAAGAACTGAATTTTTATCATTTATTTCAGACCTTATGCCCTTTGATAAGTCATTACTCATTGTTCCTAATTGGGTCATATGATTTAAGACTTTACCAACTTTCCCTTGCAAACTTTCACCAGAAGAACAAGCCGTAATAGCATTGTTTCTTACTAAATCAAATTTCTCCAAATAGGCATCAACAGATAGTTCTAAAAATACTCTTAAAAGGACTGAAGATGCATTGGGGCATGTCTTGACCTGAACATGTTTTAGCTCCTCGAAGATTTTATTAATTTTCGGGTTGCTGATATGTAAATTCAAAGACTTGGGCACTAAAGCTCCTCTGTTTCTTGTTTTCCTGTTTTTATCCCCTTTTATTTCTTGTTTCTCGCTATTTCTTGATGCTTGTTCTTTATTGTTTTCAATATCTTGAACACTCCATTGTTCAGATGCTTCATTAGACAAATCTGGCTTCTGACTCTTGTCAAAATTATCAATATATTGCTTTCTTTTTTCTCTGTTATAAATATCAGAAACTTTGAATTCCGGATTCAGAATATCTGTAACAACTTTTAAAAGACCCTTAACAACTTCGGACACTTTAACCTTTGAAACCAAAATTCCATTGTTAATTTCCAAGCCAAGGTGTTCTCTAACATATGGATCCGACATCAAACGTTGCAAGTTGGTAATGTTTAATTTAGATAATGAATCCTTAATCGTATCAGAAACCTCTTCTTGTGATTTTAGTAAAGTGATAATTTGCAATGGAATTGATGATTTTCCTTCTGTCTTCTCCTCGAATCTTTGCTTTTGTTGAGCATTCCAAGTGACAGTTCCGATACCATTAAGTTCTCCTGAGTGTTTACGTTTTATCCATATATCAGCTTCAGTTGGAGTTTCAAAAACAGCGCAAGTAATATTCTTCAATTCAGAAATAGCATTGGGATTTTCTTTTTGCAATTTCTGAAATTTCTTCCTTAAAGAAACATACTTGTCATCAACCAGTGTTGGATTGTTTAATAATTTTAACGATGTTATTCGTCTATTACCTTCGAGTACTATATATTTGCTGTTATCTTCATTAGGTGTTACTATAATTAAATCGACAGGGCTAAGACCATTGGTTACAATATCATCTACAAGGGAATATAATTTATCCCCTTGATCCTCTACCATCTTATCTATCGCTTCCTTTTGTGAAGAAAGAGGCTCAAATCTGTAATTTTCAGTATTGACAAATAGCGATGTCAATTTTATCGTTCTTATAACCATGGCAAAACCAATACTTGTTAGTTTGCAAAGTTACTCATTTTTAGTGAAGTTGGCAGTATTTGAACAATAAAAATGCACAGGAATCTGTGATTTTGCACGATTTTGCAGGATGAAGTTTATTGTAAATCAATTCTAATCACTATCTTTGCATTGCAAAAAGGCGTTCTTTTGATTTAATGCAAGACGAGGTAAAATACAGAACTTCACTCGTTTCCAAATCGTTACCTATCAAGAAACGAATCTTTGCAATCTATTCAAATTCAGCGACAAAGGCAATTCAATATGCCTTGCCGCGTGAAAAGTTATATGTTTATCAATATTACAAAGCGTTGCTATTTCATCAAGATACTCATTCATTTTCTGATTACTGATAACAGGAAGTAATTTCCCGTTTGGTTGCCTATTTTTGTATTTTTCCAGTATTGCTTTGGGTACGTCTAATAAGGGAACATTAGAATTAACAAGAGTTTTCTGTCGTTTTGTTTTAATCCATATATTCCCGTCAAAGGAACGCTGAATATGTTCTTCTCTCAAATTATCTATATCGACAAAAGATAATCCGGTGTAACAACTGAATACAAATATATCTCTGACTTGACTCAGTCTTTTAGAAACAAATACTTTATTTGCAATAATATCCAGTTCTTCCTGTGTCAGATACCCTCGATCCACTTCATCAAAATGAAATTTAAACTTATAGAAAGGATCATTTTGAATAATCCCAGAATCCCTTGCAGAAGCCACGACTTTACTTAATCGCTGAATAAATTTCATTGATGTATTGTTAGTACACTCATGCTCCTTACGAAGATACAGATAGAAGCCCTCTATAAAAAATATGTTAATCTTACATAAAGGAATATCCTCCACTTTATATTTTTGCTTCATAAAATCAATTAACCGCTCTTTAGTAAGCACATAACGGGAATAAGTTCTTTTAGTTACTAATTTTGCATCGACTTTTAATTTATATTCAGCATTGAATTTTCCAAAAAAGTCTATCAATGTCGTTTTCCCCCTTTTTTCTTCGGCTACTCTTTTCAAAGTCCTTTCATCCTGTCCTAAGTAAGCTTCCCTTATTTTTTCGGCTGTCACATAGCCATCTTCTGCAGATAAAGTCTGATAATGTGCTGATATAACTTTACGTATTGAATTAAGCATTGTATTTAACTGTACAATTTCTGCACTTCGTCCTATTGCTTTCCCTTTCGCCACACTCCATAATTCAGATTTGATTGATAAATGAGGGCGAAACTCCACCGCATTCCCATTTACAGTAATACGACCGATAATCGGCATTTCTCCGTTTTTATTGCGGACAGTTCGTTTAAGAAAAAACGATAAAGAAAAGGTACTTTTCATAATCTCATTTTTAACAACAAACTTAAATATTGTATTGTAAATGAGATAGTCTATGTACATGACAAGATCGGTCAGATAACAGCCATTCCATGTAATTACGTGGCCATTTTTTAAATCTTAAAACATAGCCATAAATTAGCCACAAATTAGGGGTATTATGTGGCTATTTTTAGTCTTTTGACAGGAATACCATCAAAAGAAAAACTCCTACAATACCTTAATATTGAAGGAGTTGTCCGTTTTTTGCTGCCTTTTGGCTTTTCTTTTGGTGATCCAGCTGGGATTCGAACCCAGGACCCCAACATTAAAAGTGTTGTGCTCTACCGGCTGAGCTACTGAATCGTCGTTTCTTTCAGAACGCGGGTGCAAAGATAGGGAGGAAATCGGAGTTTGCAAATTTTTTATGGCTTTTTTTTCTAAAAAAATATTACTCTTCGATAATACTTAAAGAATCGATTTTCTCCAAACGTTCTATTAGTTTCGGGAGTTCTTTTCGGCGGATCGCCAACAACATTTCGCAGGATAATTCAAAGTTGCGTTCCAGAACTTCGGGATTTTCCTCCTTGATCACCTTCATGACATCGTTCAGGACTAGGTAACTGAACCGAATCCGCAAAATTTCATCTACGGTTTTTTCGACGATGACGGCATTCCGGATGGCATCGGCAGCAGCTTCACGATAGGCATTGATCAACCCCGATACCCCCAGCTTGGTTCCCCCGAAATAGCGCACGACAACAATCAGTACATTGGTCAGGTCGAAAGATTGAATCTGTCCGAATATCGGCTTGCCGGCTGTAGAGGAAGGCTCTCCGTCATCATTCATCCGGAAATGGGTCTTAGCAGCTCCTAAGCGCCAGGCATAACAATGATGCCGGGCATCGTAATACTTTTCTTTTATCCCGGTAATAATTTCCCGAATTTGTTCTTCGGTAGCCACAGGGTAAACAAAGGCCAGAAACTTACTTCCTTTTTCTTTATATAAGCCTTCGGCTACTACTTCGACGGTTCGGTACAGATCTTCCATTCCAATTACAAAAAAGGACTCAATTACTGCCTCCAAAGAAGAGTAATTAAAAAACTTTCCGTTCCAATCGGGCACCTCAGCAGTTAAACATTCAGTTTACCGAATCTTCTTCTATTCCGGTTGGAACAATGCGGCTTCAGTAACAATGCCGCTTTAATTCCGGCAATACAATTTCCGTTGAATCTCCTCCACCTGGATCTTAAAATTCCGGTCAGTTTCGATCAGGTCGGTGACCGCTTTGCAGGCGTATAAGACCGTAGCATGATCTTTTTTACCGATTTGGCTACCGATATACGACAAAGAATACTTCGTATAGTTTTTACAGAAATACATAGCCAGTTGACGGGCTTGTACCACCTCACGTTTTCGGGTTTTCGTCTGTAAAAGCTCCGACGGAATATTAAAATGTTCACAAACCACTTCCTGGATTTTATCGACCGTCAATTCTTCCGTAGGTTTCTTCACCATTTTTCCAAGGATATCTCTAACGACGTCCACCGTCAGGTCCCTCTTATTAAAAGTCGACTGAGCCAGCAAAGAAATCATCGCTCCTTCTAATTCCCGGACATTATGATCGACATATTTACAGATATATTCGATCACTTCTTCTGAAAAATCGATACCGTCTTTCCGGGCTTTGTTCAACACGATTTCTTTACGTGTATCGAAATCCGGCGCCTTGATCTCGGCCGATAATCCCCAACGGAAACGGGACAGCAAACGATCTTCCATTCCTTCCAATTCGGCCGGAGCCTTATCACAAGTCAGGATCAACTGTTTCCCGGACTGATGCAAATGGTTGAAAATATGGAAAAAAGTATTTTGAGTACCGGTCTTTCCGGCCAGTTCTTGTATATCATCCAAAATCAATACATCGATCAACTGATAGAAATGAAGGAAATCGTTCACTTCATTCCGACGCACCGCCTCTGTAAACTGAGTCTGAAAGATATTGGTCGACACGTACAAGACGACCTTATTCGGAAAATTCTGTTTCACTTCCAGACCGATCGCTTGTGCCAAATGTGTTTTTCCGAGCCCTGAACCACCATAGATCAACAAAGGATTGAAAGCCGTTCCTCCGGGTTTCTGAGCGATAGCCATACCGGCAGACCTTGCCAAACGGTTACAGTTGCCTTCGATATAACTTTCCATGGTATAGGAAGGATTCAACTGGGAATCTATCTGAATCTGATTGGAAGCCCGTTCAAACGGGTTCTTCAGCGTACTGTGACCGGTCTGATCCAGATAAACCGTGCTGCTTGCAGGCTTCCTTACCGGATTAGAAGCTAAAGTCGTTGTCAGTGGCTCAGAAGGTTTACTTCTCTCCACCACAACCGAATAAGCCAATTTTGCATTGGGGCCGATTACCGCTTTCAAAGCACTCTTCAGAATATCGATGTACTCCCCTTCCAAAACTTCATATACATAAGCACTGGCAACCTGAATTGTCAGTACATCATCTTTAAAACGAACAGCACGTATCGGCTCAAAAAGCGTCTTAAACTTTTCAGGCAATACTTGCTTTTGAATCAAAGACAAACATTTCAACCAAATATTCTTACCTTCCTTTTCCATAGTCTATTGTTAGTCAGGTGTTTCTTA